>JAUIFV010000040.1 GCA_030430155.1 Gammaproteobacteria bacterium | reverse complement strand
GTTCGCCTCCGGCTGCTCCCCACCACTCGTCACCGAGTCGCAGTTGCCTTCGACTACGGGGCCTTGGCTTACCCCGACACGGACCTCCACCGTGCTGTGTGTGTGCCCCTACGGGCGTACTAGGAGCTTGCTTGCACGCGATCGGATCACCTACGCGGGAACCCGGCTTGCAGCTAAGCCCGGACCTCACGGTCGCGAGCAAGCTCGCTCCTACAAAAAGATGGAAACGCGCCCACTTCGATTGGCGCAAGGTCGATAGAACTACCCCTGCGGAATCCCGGCCATGTCCGGCAGCCGGTGGGCGATGCCCTTGTGGCAGTCGATGCAGGTCTTTCCGCCCTCGGCCATGCCGCGCTCGTGGATGGCGCCGGCGCGGGTGCTTTGGCGGGTGAAGTCCATCGACTCGAAGCCGTGGCAGTTGCGGCATTCCAGCGAATCGTTGGCCTTGAGGCGATCCCATTCGTGCTGGGCCAACTCAAGACGCTTGTCGAGGAACTTCTCGCGGGTGTTGATGGTGCCGAACACCTTGCCCCAGACCTCCTTGGAGGCTTGCATCTTGCGCGCGATCTTGTCGGTCCAGGCGTGCGGCACGTGGCAGTCCGGACAGGTGGCGCGGACCCCGGAGCGGTTGCTGTAGTGGATGGTGGATTTGAGCTCGGCGAAGACGTTGTCGTTCATCTCATGGCAGCTGACGCAGAACTGCTCGGTGTTGGTGGCCTCCAGGGCGGTGTTGAAGGCGCCCCAGAAGACGATGCCGGCGATGAAGCCGCCCAGAGTCAGAAAGCCCAGCGAGTAGTGCAGGCTGGGGCTGCTCAAAATTCGCCAGGCGCGGCGGGTCAACAAGCGCAGTCGGGACCACATGGCTAATCCTCTTCCGCCGGCGCGATCACCTCGTCGACGGCGACGAAGCTGTTGCCGATCAGCGGCTTGGCGTCGGTCTGCACGACGTGACACTGGTTGCAGAAATAGCGTCGGGCGGAAATCTGCGCCAATACCTGGCCCTGCCGGTCCATGAAGTGGGTGACGCTGACCATCGGCGCCTGGAAGGCCTCGGTGCCCTCGCGGGAGTGGCAGAGCAGGCAGCGATTGGAGTTCTTGTCGACCTGATAGCCGTCGATGCTGTGCGGAATGGTCGGTGGCTGCTCAGGCCAGCCGCGCTGGCGCTTCAGGTCCAGATTTTCCACCCTGGCCATCGGCGCAGCCTGCGGTTCGGTGGTCAGCGGCGCGCCGCGACGCAAGGCGTCAATGGAGCGGTAGGCGCTGGGCCCGGTGGGTTCGGGAATGTTGGCGCCCGGGTCCTGGGCAAAGCCGGCGCTGGCCAGCAGCCACGCACACAGTGCGATCAGGGCCGCCAGGGTGACCATTCCGACGCGGCGATTGGAAGATCTTGGTTGGCTCATGGTCTTCCTCCTCTACGCCGCTTCAATGCGACAGGCGCATTTTTTGAAGTCGGTTTGTTTGGAGATGGGGTCGGTGGCGTCCAGGGTCAGCTTGTTGATCAGCACGCTGGCGTCGAACCAGGGCACGAAAACCAGCCCGCGCGGCGGCCGGTTGCGGCCGCGGGTCTCGACCCGGGCGCGGATCTCGCCGCGTCTGGACTGGATTCGGGCCTCCTGGCCGCGGCGCAAACCGCGCGCGCTGGCGTCGTCGGGGTGCATGAACACCGGCGCCTGCGGGAAGGCCTTGTACAACTCGGGGACGCGCATGGTCATCGAACCGGAGTGCCAGTGCTCCAGCACCCGGCCGGTGGTCAGCCACAGATCATATTCGTCGTCCGGCGATTCGGCCGGCGGCTCGTAGGGCAGCGCCCAGATCACCGCGCGGCCGTCCGGCTTGCCGTAGAAGGACACGCCCTGCCCGGCCTTGACGTAGGGGTCGGTGCCCTCGCGATAGCGCCAGCGGGTCTCCTTGCCGTCCACCACCGGCCAGCGCAGTCCGCGCTCGCGATGGTAGAGGTCGAAGTCACCCAGGTCGTGAGCGTGGCCGCGGCCGAACTCGGCATATTCCTCGAACAATCCCTTCTGCACGTAGAAGCCGAAGTGCTTGGACTCGTGGTTGGCGTAGCCTTCCTCGATATCCTCCAGCCCGAAGCCGTCGACCTTGCCGTTCTCGAACAGGACCTGGAACAGGGTCTTGCCGCGATACTCGGGATTGGCGTCGAGGATCTCGGCCGGCCAGCACTCGTCGGTGCTGAAGCGGCGCGAGAACTCCATCAGCTGCCACAAATCCGAACGCGCCTGACCGGGGGCATCCACCAGCTGATGCCAGAACTGGGTGCGCCGCTCGGCGTTGCCGTAGGCGCCCTCCTTCTCCACCCACATGGCCGTCGGCAGGATCAGGTCGGCGGCCTGCGCGGTGACCGTCGGATAGGCGTCGGAAACGACCACGAAGGCGTCCGGGTTGCGGTAGCCGGGCAGCGTCTCCTCATTGCAGTTGGCCGCCGCCTGGACGTTGTTGTTGACCTGCACCCAGTAGGCGTTGAGCTTGCCGTCCTTGAGCGCGCGGTTGTGCTGCACCGCGTGCAGACCGGGCTTTTCCGGAATGATCCCGTGGGGGATCTGCCAGATCTTCTCGGCCATTTTGCGGTGATCGGGATTGGTCACCACCATGTCCGCCGGCAGGCGGTGGGAGAAGGTGCCCACCTCGCGCGCGGTGCCGCAG
This sequence comes from Gammaproteobacteria bacterium, assembly GCA_030430155.1. Taxonomy (GTDB): domain Bacteria; phylum Pseudomonadota; class Gammaproteobacteria; order Xanthomonadales; family SZUA-5; genus SZUA-5. The sequence continues at coordinate 28,745 of JAUIFV010000040.1, read as the reverse complement.
GCCGAAGGCTGCCCGGTCAGCGAGAACGGGCTGTTGCCGGGCTCGGCGATCTTTCCGGTGAGCAGGTGGATGTTGTAGACCATGTTGTTGGCCCACACCCCGCGGGTGTGCTGGTTGAAGCCCATGGTCCAAAAGCTGGTGACCTTGATCTTCGGATCGGCGTAGAGCTCGGCCAACTTGAGTAGCCAGCCGCGCTCGACGCCGGTCTGCTCAACCGCATAGTCCAGGGTGTAGGGCTTGACGAACTCGGCGAAAGCGGCGAAGTCGATCTTCTCTCCGCCGTTGGCATCGCCAGCATTCTTGGCCCTTTGCTGCAGCGGATGGTCATCGCGCAGGCCGTAACCGATGTCGTCGTTGCCACGCATGAAGTTGCAGTGCTGGTCGACAAAATCCCGATTCACCTTGCCGTTTTCGATGATGTAGTTGGCAATGAAGTTGAGCAGGATCAGATCGGTCTGCGGCTTGAAGACGATGGGAATGTCGGCCAGATCGAAGGAGCGGTGCTCAAAGGTCGACAGCACCGCGACCTGGACGTGCGGATGGGACAGCCGGCGATCGGTGAGCCGGGTCCACAGGATGGGATGCATCTCGGCCATGTTCGAACCCCACAGCACGAAAGCGTCGGCGTGCTCGAGGTCGTCGTAGCAGCCCATCGGCTCGTCCATGCCGAAGGTGCGCATGAAGCCGCCCACCGCCGAGGCCATGCAGTGACGGGCGTTGGGGTCGATGTTGTTGCTGCGGAAACCGGCCTTGTACAGCTTGGCGGCGGCGTAGCCCTCCCAGACGGTCCACTGACCGGAGCCGAACATTCCTACCGCTTCGGGACCCTTTTCCTTCAACACCCGTTTGAACTGGGCTGCCATCACGTCGAAAGCCTCGTCCCAGGACACCGGCTCGAACTCGCCGTCCTTGGCGTAGACGCCATCGCGCTTGCGCATCAGCGGCGCGGTCAAGCGGTCCTTGCCGTACATGATCTTGGACAGGAAGTAGCCCTTGACGCAGTTCAGCCCGCGATTGACTTCCGAGTGCACATCGCCGTGTGAGGCCACCACCCGGCCGTGTTTGACGGCCACGTTGATGCCGCAGCCGGTGCCACAGAAGCGGCACGGCGCCTTGGACCATTTCATTTCCGTCAGCGGTCGTTCCAGCAGCACGTTCTGAGCGCTCAACGGCATGCTGATACCGGCGGTGGCGGCGGCGCTGGCCAGAGCCGATTGACGGACAAAATCACGACGGGTGGCCATCGGCGATCTCCTGCTGCAGTTCGGTTTCGGATTCGGCGTGGTGGTGAACCAGGTTGATCGCCAGCACGCCATCGATCTGGCGCAAGATGTCGATCTGATCGAGCAGCGCGCCTTCGCTGGCCGACTCGGCCAGCAGCACGCTGCGGCCGCCTTCGCGGGCGGCCAGTTCCACGCAGTCCAGCGCGGCCACGGCCCGATCCAACTCAGGCAGCGCGTCGGCGCGGTGCTGCACCACGAAGCTGGCGATATGGATGATGGGGGCGTTGCTCGGCGGCATGATCGTCACGCCGATCAACCTACGCCCGGCGGACCGTTGTAGATCTGCCAGATCCAGACCAGAAAGCCGTAGCCCGCAACGATCCCCACCGCGAGCAGCGGGAACAGGACCACGGTCAGGAACAGAAAGGCGCGCAGCTCGGCGCGCTTGCGCTGCAGATCGTTGGCGACCGAATTGGCGCTACTTGACATGTCTCACCCCCAGGCCGGTACGCAGTCTTCACGTATCGTTGACAGCTTACAACGATACGCGACTGAACCCTGTAGCGCGTTGTCCTGGATCAATAGATCGCTTATTTGTCCTTGCGCCGCCCCAAATCCGAATCTATCGCCCTGGCCAGCTTGCCCAGCGCACCGTCGACCGCCTGGTCGATGCTGGTGGCTTGATGGCTGGCCGATACCGGCTGGCGGTGTTGCAGGCGCGCTTCGACCACGCAGCGCTGATCATGCGGGGCGTCCTTGGGGCCGTTTTCGTCCTTGAGATGAAGATGAACACTGGTGATGTGCTGCTCGAAGCGCTGCAGCGCGTGCTGTGTGGCCTTGGTCAGGCGCTCTACCAGCGCGTCATGCGCTTTGATGTGATTGTCGGTACGGATAAGGATCTGCATGGTCATTCCTGCGAATTCGACTATTCGTTGCCATTATTCAACTGCGCCGCAGATTCCGGCAGGCGCACCGCGTGCGCAGTCTGCTCGGGCAGGCGCAGGCACAGGCCCTGGCCGCCGCCGGCCTGCTGCGCCTCGGCCAGCAGTCGCGCGATCCGGGTCAGACAATCGGCCGCCGATGCAGTCGAATCAACCTGCGTGGACAGCGCGCCGATGCTGGCGCTAACGAAGGGACTGCTGGGCGAGCGCACGTGGGGGATTTCCAGTGTGGCGACCGTGGCCAAGGCCCGCCTGACCTGCGCCGGGTCCAGCGCGCCGTCGAGCAGGATCGTAAAGCCCCCATCGCCTTGCCGGGCAACCAGGTCATCACCGCGACTGAAAGCCCCGTCCAGCGCCTGAGCAACGCGGCGCAGACATTCGTCCACTGGCGATTGCCCATACTCCGCCGCGTAGCTGTCGAAGTGATCCAGCGCCAGCTGCATCAGACACAGCTGACCGCCGCGACGCTGCGCCCTGCCCCAGGCCCGATCCAACTCGTCTTCGAAACGACTGGCGTTGGCGATGCCGGTCAGGCTGTCGCGTGGCTGCAGTTTCTCAAGTAGATCGCGCTGGCGTTTTAGGGTGATCTGCGACTGCACTCGGGCGCGCAATATGGCCGGCCGCACGGGTTTGCTGATGTAGTCCGCCGCCCCCAGGGCCAGGCCCTGCTGCTCATCCTCTTCGGCGCTCATCGCGGTGACCAGGATTACCGGGATGTGCGCCGTACGCGGCTCGGACTTGAGCCAGCGCAGCACCTCCATGCCGCCGATCCCCGGCATCACCACATCAAGCAGGATCAGATCGACCTCATTCTCCAGGGCCAGATTCAATGCCCGCCCGCCGTCGGTGGCAAAGCGCAGATCAAAACCCTGCAGCGCCTCGCTCAAAACCCGAATCTGTATCGGCTCATCGTCGACAATGAGTATGCGTGCGGCATCGGGGGATTCGGACATTGCTGATCGTTGGCAACGGGGACCGCTCTAGAGTAGCGCGTTCAGCGCCGGCTACGGCGGTAGTCGGTGAGCAATATCCGGCGCATACTGGCATGAACTCAACAGGATGACGCCGGCCTGCACCGGGTCGCGCGCCGTATGGGAGGCGACCTTGACCCGCTCGTATACCTCCATCTCCGCGCTGCTGGCGTTGTTGCTGTCGATGTTGGTCCTGGCTGGCTGTTCGGGACCGTCGCAAAGCGGCGCCGATCCACGTCTGGAACAGGCGGTCAGCGCACTGAAGTATATGACCACGCAGCGTTTTCTTTCGCGCTCTGCCTTCTCCAGCATTTATCCCGCGGGCAAACCTTCCGAGTTCGTTTCCTATCTGTTCTCGGACATTGGCAGCGCGGAGTGGCCGATCGCCTTTGACGAAGGCGAAGCCGAGCAGCTGCGCAGCGCGCGCATTCCGGCAATCCCGCGGGATCTGCCCATCATCCCCTACAAGCCCGATCCCGCAGTGGACATGCAGGTGGTCGTGCGCGCCGACGACGCTGCCGGCAAGGTGATCATCGAGGCCTACGCCAAGGCGGGCGAGGATCCGGTGCTGGTCGAGGAACGAGTGTTGCCGGAGTAGCTGCAGACTCTAGCTCAGCACGGATTCGACCAGCAGGGCCCAGAGCACCAGCACGGCCAGGAAGTTGATGGTGAAGACCACGCCGCGCAGCCGCACGTTGTTGGTAATGATCTGCACGACGCTGTGCAGCACACGACCGGCGACGAAGATCCATGCGGCTGAAACCGCGAGTGCGGAGACGTTACCCTGCATCAACAGCAGACAGGCCAAATGAAAAAGCAGCGGCCACTCGAACTGATTGGACAGATTGGCGCTGATCCGCGGCTCGACTACGGCCCAGGGATTGCTGCCGTCTGATCGCCTGCCAACTCCCCAAACCGCCGGCGCGCGAGCGACCGTGAGCAGCGCATGGAGCAGTGCAGCCCAAACGACGTGGGCGGCCATGGCGAGGGTCAGTTGGGTTTGCATGGCTGGTCCTGAATTGGGCGCCACTTTGCGGCTGGCGTCGATTTAGCCGGCGCAGTTGGCCGCGATCTCGGCTCTATAGTCCTCGGGAAACCCCAACTCCTCCGCCAAACGCAGCAATGCCCGCGCATACTCCGGATTGGTGCCGGCGAGCTTCGATACGGGCAGGTTGTAGCACTTCGCGGACTCTTTGAGGTTGGCCGCCACCACAACCACCACGCTTTCGGCCACGTAGTCGGCGACGCTGGCCTCGGCATACAGCGCCTGCAAATCGTCGCAGTCGACCGTCAACAGCATGCCGTAGGCGCGCTGCCCCGGCGCGGGCACCAGCGTGGCGCGTTGACCGATCCGCAGTTGGTAGCCTTCCAGCCGCCCGATCCCGGGATCCTGACTGGCCACGCCCAGCTCGGCCAGCCGCCGCTGATCCATGAACAGACCGTAGAAGAACACCCTGGACTTCGCCATCGCTACTGCCATCCCCGGATTCGACCGCATAGCTCAGCGCTGCGCATTGTCCTCGGCCCTGAAGGTCACCACCAACACATCCCGATATGACGGCTGGGTAGCATCCACCGCCTCCACCGGCGTCACCGCGTGATAGACGCGGTGGTCGTCGACCAGCGCGGCGTCAAAGGGCTCGGTGAGGGTGAAGGCGCCCAGCTCGCTGCCGTCCAGCGCGTGGATGGCGGTGGTGCCGCTGGCGATGTTGTGGCGGTTGATCATCAGCACCAGCACGAAATCGACCCCGTCGCGGTGCTTGCCCTCCGGGGTGGGCTGGCCGGGATGGTCCGGCCCGGCTTCGATGCGGAACTGGTGCACCTCGATATGCCAGTTGGCCACCGCCTCGGCGCGCTGGGCGAAACAGCGCCGGGCAAAGCGCAGTACGGTGCGCAGGCTGTCCGCGCGACCGACCGCCTCGCTGATCGGCTCAAACCAGCGCTCGATGCCGCCATGTAGCGGGTTGTAGTCCAGGCTCTGGTAGTGCGGCTGATGCGCGCAGCGCTCGATAGCGCCCTGCTTGGCCGCGCTGTACACCGCATAGCGCCGCCGCCGGTAGCGGCCCTGATCGGCCATGTAGGTGTCGACGGCCAGATCGTTCCAGCTCTCGGCAAAGGCCTTCCAGTCGTCGATCGCCCCGACCTCATCGAGCAGCTCGCGCATCTCCACGGCACGGATGAAGGCAAAGCCCTGCGCGTCCATCTGCGGGATCAGGCGGCGAATCTGGTGGTGGAGATCAGGTGGCATGGAGCGTGGGGCTGGCTAGGTCCAAGGGGCCGACATCATAGGCCAAACAGCTCGCGTCGATGGGCTCGAGTGATTCGCCGGCTGTCGGCGTCAGGAACGCCCGCCTCGGTGGCGAAGCGGGGCCAATAGGCAACGGCGGCGGCCACTTCGGCGAGGATCGCCTTGGCGCGGGTCTTCTTCACTCCGCCTGCTGCGGCGAAGCGGTACAGAGCGTCCAGGTCGAAGCCATCGCGCTTGCCGGCCAAGCTCATCTGATGCTGGCTGGTCCAGGCGCCGTCCGGATTGTAGGCGTAGGCCACATCGAAAGCCGGCGAGAGCTGCCAGCGACCGCGACGGTCCATCAAGAAGGCAATGTTCTTGACGTGATCGTCGTGATTACGGGCGAGCACATTGAAGTAGCTGCGCCGGACCTGCTGCTCCACCGCATCCATCGACAGACCCAGCCGGCGGATGGTCTGCAGCGCCTGTTCGTAGCTGTTTGCGCCGGCACGGTTGTAGTCGTAATGCATCAGCGCGCCCAGCGACTGCATGTGCCGCTTGGCGCCGCTAGCGCTGCGGTCAAAGCGCCGGGTCATGAAGTGCGCGCGACCATTCTCCTCATGCAGGCGACAGTCCTCCATGTCGATGCCCGCCGACCGCGCCATCAGGTGGTAGGCGTACTCGATCCGGCCGAAGCCCTGCGGATCGGCCAACTCGCGGTCACGATTGCCGTGGATGCCGTCGAACTTCATCAGCCATGGCTCGTAGCCGTCGGCGGCAGGCGCCTGACCGGAGCGGAACTGGCCGGTCTTTCGATTCCAGGCCAGCACCGCCTTGGCCCGAGCGCCGCCGGCCGAGGTACCCACGCGCAGAATGTCTTCAATGGCGCGGCGGTCGTCCTCGCCGGACAGCTTGCCTTCCAGCGCGACGCGGTCATCCAGCACCCGGTTGGCCAACGCCACCAGTGCGTCGATTTCAACCGCACGGCCAGATCGGGGCGAGTCGTCGACCGGTGGTCGGAACTCCAGCGCGCCCATGCCGCGGCTGCCGGTGTAGCAAAGGCGCTCCACCGGCGTGAAGCTGCCGGGTTGCCGCCCCTGTGCCGCCAGCCAAGCGTTGATCAGCGCATTGCCGTAACGGTCGGGTAGGCTGTCTGCCAGCAGGCCGGGCAAACCGTGAAAGCTGTCGCGCGACAGCGAGGGAAACTCAAAGGGTGCCTGGCCCAGTGGCATCATCAGCGGCGCCACTTCGATGCCCGATTGCGCAAACTCCGGGGTGTATTGGAAGACGCCCAAAGCGCGTTCGGCCACCCAGGTCACCGCGCCTATGTCGCTGCCCCAGAGGATGACCCGCGCTGTGTCGGTCATCCGTCGTCTCCGCCGTCACCCCAACGCCAATCGGCAGTCTGTCCCCGCGTACCGCTGGCGCGCTGGCGCTCGGTGCCGGCCAGACGGACACGATCCACCGGGCGGACCGCCGGGTCCGGCAGCAACGCCGCCAGATGGTCAATGAGCTGCAAGGCCTGCATCACCCGGACAAAGGAATCCAGCGACACCGGCTGGCCGTTGGCCAGACGGGTCATGGTGCTGAGCGAGACCCCGGCTTCCTTGGCCAAAGCGGCCTGAGCGATGTTGCGGCTGAGCCGGATCGCTTCCAGGCGCTCGCCCAGAGCCGCAATGATGGCGGCGCTCGATGCGGTAGTGAAGTCGATTCTATACGTCATATCTGACGATTTAACCGATATTTGGCTATTTATAAGTCATTTTTGACTGATTATTCTAGCGGGGTGCCGTATGAACCACAACACGTCGAAAAAGACGTCTTAACGTGAAAAATGGCGATAAAGCTTCAAATTTGACGTGCAAGCACACCAAACGCTGGATCCGATCGTCAGCACACGCTACTGCCGCTGCCGAAGCGCCTCAAACAGGCAGACGCCGGCAGCTACGGAGACATTGAGGCTTTCCACCCCCGCCGCCATGGGAATGCGCAGCAGGTGGTCGCACTTGTCGCGAGTCAGCTTGCGCATGCCCTCGCCTTCGGCGCCGAGCACAAAAGCGAAGGGACCGCGATAGTCCAGCTGGTAAAGGCTCTGTTCGGCCTCGCCGGCGGCCCCAGCGATCCATACCCCGGCGGCCTTGAGCTGTTCCAGACAGCGGGCCAGATTGGTCACCTGCACCAGCGGCACGATCAAACTGGTGCCGGCCGAGGCGCGATGCACCGCCGGAGTCAGCCCGGCGGCGCGGTCCTTGGGCACCACCACCGCGTCGACGCCGCTGGCCGCCGCCACCCGTAGGCAGGCGCCAAGATTGTGCGGATCCTGGACCTGATCGAGGATCAGCAGCAGCGGGTTGTCGGCTTTCTCCACCAGCTCGGCCAGATCCCCGTCATGCAGCGTGGGCAGCGGCCGGAAACGCGCCGCGATGCCCTGGTGGCGCTCGGCGCCGGCGACCTTGTTCAACGCATTGATGTCGGTGCGCTGGATGGCGATGCCGGCGCGGCGGGCCTGATCAAGCAGCCCGCCAAGCCGCTTCTCCGGGTCGCCACGAACCACGCGCAGCTCCAGCACCCGTTCGGCATGCCGCTCCAGGGCGGTCTGCACCGGATGGGTGCCGATCAGCCACAGCTCGTTGCTCATCGACGCCGGCCCTTGGGCTTGCGGCCGGGACGCTCATCGCGGCTCTTCTTGCGCTTGCCTGGTCGTCCTTGGGTGCCGCCTTCGATCAGCTTGAAATCGATCTTGCGTTCCACCTCGTCTACCCGCATCACCTGCACCACCACCCGATCGGCCAGCTGCAGCTCCAGGCCTTCGCGCTCGCCGGTCAGGGTGTGGCGCACGGCGTCGAAGTGGTAGTAGTCGTTAGGCAGCTGGGTGACGTGGACCATCCCGCTGACCCGCGAGGCGTCCAGTTCCACAAACATGCCGAAGGAGGCCACGCCGGTCACCGTGCCCTCGAAGCGGTCGCCGATGTGCTGCTGCATCCACTGCGCCTTGAGCCGCTCGATGACCTCGCGGCTGGCCTCCTCAGCCCGTCGTTCGTTCAGCGAGCAGTCGCGGCCGAGCAGATCCAGGGCCTCGCCCTGCAGCGGCGCCTTCTTGGGCTTGCCGCCGTCCAGCAGCCAGCCAATCGCCCGGTGCACGACCAGATCGGGATAGCGGCGAATGGGCGAGGTGAAGTGCGCATAGGCCTCCAGCGCCAGTCCAAAGTGGCCCTGGTTGTCCGGCTGATAGGCGGCCAGCGCCAGCGAGCGCAGCAGCATCGCCTGGATCAGCGGCGCGTCGGGACGCTTGCGCGCCTTGCGCAGCACATCGGCCAGCTGCAGCGGGGTGACCTCGGCGTGCTCGGGTAGGCGGATGCCCAGCTCGGCAAAGCTCTCGACCAGATCTTCGTACTTGCGCGCCGGCGGGCGCGAATGGACCCGGTACAGCGCCGGCATCTTCTTGCCGCTCAGGTAGGTTGCCGCGGCCACGTTGGCGGCGATCATGCACTCTTCGATCAGCTTGTGGATGTCGTTGCGCTCATAGGGCTCGACGTCGGCGATCTCACCGTTCTCGCCGAACAGGATCTTCACCTCGTTGCCGTCGAAATCCAGCGCGCCGCGGCTGCGCCGGGCGTTAGCCATCACCTGATACAGCGCGTAGAGATGCTCCAAATGCGGCAGCAGCTTGTCCAGCCGCTTGCGCACGTGGGCATCGCCCTCGCCCAGCGCCGCCCACACCTGGTTGTAGGTCAGACGCGCCGCCGAGCGCATCAGCCCGCGGTAGAACTTGGATTTGGTGACCTTGCCGCGGTAGTCCACCTGCATCTCGCAGACCATGCACAGCCGCTCCACCTTGGGCTTGAGCGAACACATCTCGTTGCTCAGCGCCTCCGGCAGCATCGGCACCACCCGCTGCGGGAAGTACACCGAGGTGCCGCGCAGCTCGGCCTGATCGTCCAGCGCCGACCCCGGTTGGACGTAGTGGGAGACGTCGGCAATCGCCACGATCAATCGATAGCCGGAGCCCTTGGGCTCGCAGTAGACCGCGTCATCGAAGTCACGCGCGTCTTCGCCATCGATGGTCACCAGCGGCAGCTCGCGCAGGTCCACCCGGCCCTCGCGATCGGCCGGTCGAACCCGCTTGGGCACCCGCTTGAGTTCGGCCTGCAGATCCTCCGGCCATTCGGTGGGAATACCGTGGGTCTCGATCGCCAGTTCGACGACCAGACCGGGCCCGATCTCATTGCCCAGCACGCGGGCGATGTGGCCCACCGGCTGCCGATGTACCGACGGCGGCTCGGTAATCTCGCAGACCACGATGTCGCCCGGCTTGGCGTCCATGCTTTTGCCGTGCGGGATCAGCACCTCCTGATGCAGGCGCTTGTCATCCGGCACCACAAGGTCGAATCCGGCCTCCTGTAAGAAGCGCCCGACCATCCGCTGCGGCCGCCGCTCCAGCACCGAAACGATCGCCCCTTCCAGGCGCCCTCGGCGGTCGCGGCGCACCAGCGAAGCCAGCACGCGGTCGCCGTGCAGCACCTTGCGCATCTCATAGGGCGACAGATAGAGGTCCTCGCCGTCCGAGTCGTTCTCGTCATCGGGGCGCAGGAAACCGTAGCCGTCGGCATTGGCCAAAATGGTGCCGGGAATCAGATCCAGCTTGGTGGCCAGACCATAGCCACCGCGGCGGTTGCGAATCAGCTCGCCGTCCTCGGCCATTCGCTCCAGCCGACCGCGCAGGTCGTCGAGCATGCTGGCCTTGTCGACATCAAGCAGATCGGCGATCTGCTCGGCCTTCATTAGCTGTGATTCGGAGTTAAGGAGATTGAGTATGGTGGTCCGCGAAGGGGTGCGCTCGGCAACCGGCTCCGCGTCCAGGCCGGTGCGCAGAGGGCGACGGCGACGCGAGTAGTTTTTGCTCATGCGCGAAGGCTACTCGGCGGACAGGCGCAGGGGAAGAGCCAGCGCGCCGTGTTCGCCGGCTCAGAGCTGAATAGTACCGCGAGATGATCGCCGACAGCTCGGCAGTAGTATTGACAAGTTCCGCCCCCACCCGCAAAATTCGCGGCTCGCTTGCGACATGCAAACGAGACCTCGTGCCGAGGTGGCGGAATTGGTAGACGCACTAGTTTCAGGTACTAGCGGGGCGACCCGTGGAGGTTCGAGTCCTCTTCTCGGCACCACTATTTGATTCGTAGGCTCTTGTAGAGCGTTCGGAACCGAAGGAACCCGCCTCGTTGCGGGTTTTTTTGTGCCCGAAGGTCTGCCCTGCGCAGCAGCTACGCGCTACCTTCGCGCTCGATCGCCAGCAGAGTCAGATCATCACTGGCCTCAGCCTTGCCGATATGCCCTTCCACCAGCCTGCTCAAACGACGAACCACGTCCAGCGCGCTGGCGGCGTTGTTGGCCGCTTCCACGCAGCGGTGGATGCCCAGATAGTCACCGTTGTCGCCGACCGCCTCGTCCAGACCGTCGGAGCTGAGGATCAGGATTTCGCGCTCCTTGATCTCTAGCTGTGTGCCGCCCAGGGTGATGTCGCGGGTCACGCCCAGGGCCAGCCCGGTGTCGAAGCTGAGCTGACTGGCCTTGCCGTTGGCGGCGACCAGCAGCGGCGCATGGTGGCCGGCGGAGATGACATCGACGCGGTGTCCTTCGGGATCCAGACACAGCGCCTGCGCGGTGACAAACATGCCGGGCTCCAGCACCTCGAACAGCACCGCATTCAAAGCCTGCATCAAGCGGGTCGGCGGCAGCTCCGGATCCAGACCGGCAAGGATGCCGCACACATAGGCCATGTAGATCGACGCCGGCAGGCCCTTGCCGCAGACGTCGCCGAGCACCAGCAGCAGACGGCCGTCCGGCAGCGAGTGCTGGATGGCGAAATCGCCGCCGACACCGGCGGCGGGCTCGAAGTGGTGGGCGATCTTGTAGCCGGCAACCGCGACCGGGTCGTTCATGACCAGGCGGCGCTGGGCTGAACGCGCCAGCGCCATCTGCTGATCGAGGATGCTGCCAGCGGCCACGGTGATCGAGCGCGAACCGCGGCCGATCATCGGCCGGTCCAGGGTGTCGTCGTCCTCGTTGTCGCCCTGCTCGCGGTACTCAAACAGCATCGCGCCGACGAAGATCTGGTCGCCGTGAGAAAGCAGATGGGCGCGGCCGTCGATGCGCCGGCCGTTGACGTAGGTGCCGTTGGCGCTGCCCAGATCGCGCACCTCCACGCCGGCATCGCTGACCAACACTTCAGCATGCCGTCTGGACACGGTCTCCTGATCCAAACAGAAGGTATTGCTGGGCTCGCGGCCGATCACGCCGCTGCCGGCCAGTTCAAAAAAGCGCCCCGCTTCTGCTGCATTGATGCACTTGAGCAACGGCATTTCGGTTTCCGGTGGACGAACAGGTCTGCAGCTGGGTCCAAAAATCATACTCCGCTGCGGCTGTTGCGACCCAATGACAACGGCCAGCCGCGGCGGGCGCGCAGTATGCGAGCGCCGATCATCGGCACTATGCGGGCCTTCACCTGATCCAGGTAAAATTGTCGCTCGTTCAACCCTCAGCAAGGACCATCCCCATGCCGGAAATGATGAAAGCCCTGGTCAAGCGCAAGGCCGAGAAAGGCATCTGGATGGAGGAGGTGCCGATCCCTGAGATTGGCCCCAATGACGTCCTGGTGCGGCTGGAGAAAACTGCGATCTGCGGCACTGATCTGCACATTTACAAGTGGGACGACTGGTCGCAGCGGACCATCAAGCCGGGCCTGGTGATCGGCCACGAGTTCGTCGGCAAGATCGTCGAGCTGGGCGCGGCTGTGCACGGCTATCAGCTTGGCCAGCGGGTCTCGGCCGAAGGCCACATCGTTTGCGGAGTATGTCGCAACTGCCGCGCCGGGCGGCCCCACCTGTGTCCCAACACTACCGGCATCGGGGTCAACAGAGACGGCGCCTTTGCCGAGTACATCTCGGTGCCGGCGAGCAACCTATGGCCTATCCCGGATCAGATTCCGTCCGAACTGGCGGCCTTTTTTGATCCTTACGGCAACGCCGCCCACTGCGCGCTGGAGTTCGATCTGATCGGCGAGGACGTGTTGATCACCGGCGCCGGCCCGATCGGCATCATTGCCGCCGGCATCGCCAAGCACGTGGGCGCACGCAATGTAGTGGTCACCGACGTCAATGACTACCGCCTCAAGCTGGCCGCCGACATGGGCGCCACCCGGGTCGTCAACGTCTCCAAGCAGTCGCTGGGCGAGGTGATGAGCGAGCTGCATCTGCAGGGCTTTGACGTCGGCATGGAGATGAGCGGCAACCCGCAGGCCTTCAACGACATGCTCAAGAGCATGTACCACGGCGGCAAGATCGCACTGCTCGGCCTGCTGCCGCAGGGCGCCGGCATCGACTGGGACAACGTCATCTTCAAGGGTCTGGTCATCCACGGCATCTACGGCCGGCGCATGTATGAGACCTGGTACAAGATGACCCAGATGCTGCTCACCGGCTTTCCGCTGCAGAAGGTGCTCACGCACCAGGTGCAGATCGACGACTACCAGCGCGGTTTCGATCTGATGGAGGCGGGGAACTGCGGCAAGGTGGTTTGTAGTTGGAACTAGAAGAGCAGTACCAGTAGCCAGTTGAGGGCGTCGCACGACGCAGCGCTCTCGCTTGACTGTGGTCCAAGGTCGACTGGAGCTTTCCAGAGCGAAAGCCGGACGCACCAAGCTCTTGCTCTTGCTCATCCTGGCTACTGGAACTGGCTACTGGCACTGCTTTCGGACGACCTCTACCTGCGCCCCGCCGGATTCCGAACGCAGTTTCGCCAATTCAATGCATTCAGTAACAATCAGTCTGATGTAGGATTTCACTTTGCTTGCTCAAGCGGAGGTCCGAAATGAGTACTCGACTGATTGCCAGCGCCGTCGTGGCGCTGGCTTTGGCTGCCCCGGCGCTGGCGGACACCCTGTTGATTGAGCGGGTCCAGCGCAGCGATAGCGCTGCCATGCCCACCCGCGGGTCGACTATGGACACTGTGCGTGCCCAGTTTGGCGAGCCGGCGACCGCCCATGCGGCTGTTGGACAGCCGCCGATCACCCGCTGGGAGTATCCGGCGTTCTCGGTCTACTTTGAGTACAGCCATGTGATCAACGCGGTGATGCACAAGTCCGCACCGCAGGAAATCGGCCCGCGACCGGTCGCCGAATCCCAGTGATCCGCTGGCCCGCCGAGTGGGCAGCCCAGGATGCGGTGCTGCTGGCTTGGCCGCACGCCGAGACCGACTGGGCGGACAATCTGGATCAGGTGCGCGCCTGCTACACCGCGCTGATTTCCTCGCTGCAGCCGCACGTCAAGGTGCTGCTGCTGGTCTCCAGCGACGAAATCGGCCGAGAGGCACGCAGCGCGCTGGCCAACAGGATCACGCCGGGTCGATTGCGCCTGCTGGAGGTCCCCTATCACGACACCTGGCTGCGCGACTCCGGGCCGATTTCAGTATTCGATGACGGCCGACCGACCTGGATCGATTTTCGCTTCACCGGCTGGGGCGGCAAATTCGAGGCCGCCACCGACGATGCGCTGATCGAGCAGCTGTGGGCCAAGCCGCTATTCAGTCATCTGGCCCATCAGCGCATCGACTTCGCGCTGGAAGGCGGGGCGATCGAGACTGATGGAAAGGGCACGCTGCTGACCACTTGGCGCTGTTTGCGGCAGAGACATGCCACGGCCAGCGAGGATGAGTTGCTGGCTGCGTTGGGCGAGTCGCTAGGCTGTGAGCGGGTGCTGGCGCTGCGCCGTGGCGCGCTGGAAGGTGACGATACGGACGCACACATCGACACCCTGGCCCGTTTTGCCAGCAGCGAGAGGATCGTTTACCAGGGCTGCGATGATCCGGCCGACAGCCACTACGCCGAATTGCAGGCCATGGCCGACGAGTTGGCGGAGCTGCGTACGGCCGACGACCGCCCCTACCAGCTGTTCGCCCTACCCTGGGCCCCGGCCATACACGCCGACGACGGCCGCCGGCTGGCCGCCTCCTATGCCAACTTCCTGATCACCAACGGCGCCGTTTTGATGCCGGGCTACGGCGTCAGCACCGACAAGGCCGCCGCCCAGGTCCTCGCCGAAGCCTTCCCTGCCCACACCATCGTCCCAGTACCGTGTCGCGCGCTGATCGAGCAGAACGGCAGTCTGCATTGCATCAGTATGCAGTTGCCTGACGGGATGGTTGGGGAGGGATAGGGGCGGCCTGGGAGAAGCGGCTCTGGGCTTAGGATCCAGGAGAAAGGGCCCAAGGGCACAGGAGAAAGGGCCCAGGGCTCAGGGCCTAGGGCCCAGGAAGGGCAAGAGCCGGAGCCTCGGCACGTCACGGCCTTTCTGAGCCTTTCCGTTGGGCCCAGCTGGGCATGTCGGGCACGCTGCGCTTTGCCCAACCTACGATTCCGGTGCGCCCATTGGCTGCGGATTCCCCGTGCAGATCGGAGCGAGCTGTCGATTCTCTGGGCGCTGGATCCGGCCACTGAAACTCAGCTTTCTAAGGGTGGGCAAAGCGCAGCGTGCCCGCCTCAACTAGGGCCGAAAAGGTTTGGCTGGAGCACGCCGTTGACTTCCTGGGCCCTGGGCCCTCTTCCCTGGGCCCTAAAAGGATTGAGGCGCCGAGGGCCCCAAGCTTTACTGGCCACTGGATCCGGCCACTGAAACTCAGCTTTCTTAGGGTGGGCAAAGCGCAGCGTGCCCGCCTCAACTGACCCCGGGCGACACTGTCACTTCCGCCGTTGACTTCCTGGGCCCTGGGCCCTCTTCCCTGGGCCCTGAAAAAGCTTGAGGCCCCGAAGGACCTCAAGCTCTCCTGGCTACTGGAACTGGCTACTGGAACTGCGCCGCCCCTAAGCTTCCTTAGGAATAAAGAAGAACTCACTCCCCTCATGCCCCACATGCTTGAGCGCGGTGTACTGCGGGCTCTGCGGCAGGCCGAGGACCATGGAGCGTTGGGTGACCAGCTGGGCGACGTCCTGGTAGAGGCGATAGCCTTCGACCAGCGAATCGTTCTGGTTCAGCGCGGTCAAAAAGGCCTGGGCGAATACCGAATGGCCTTCGCCGCCCTCATCCAATACCGGCTGCAGTCCGCCCGAGGTGAGCACGGTGCGTGCCTTGACCCGGGACACGAAGAGCAGATCCTGCTCGGCGGCATCGGCGGGAATGGGTCGGATTGCGCTGCCGCTCAAGATGCCGGAATAACAGGAGTCGGCAATCACCAGCACGTGCTTGGCTTCCATCGCGCCGATGAAGTCATTGATGATTTCGGTGCTTACCCAGGTCGATGAGTCGCCCTCGCGACCGTCGACCGGAATCCAGAAACCCTTGTTCTTGGCATCGATCTCGCCGTGGCCGGCGTAATAGATCAGCAGATTGTCATCGGACTTGAGCTCAGTGGACAGCTCCGACAGCTTGGACACCATGTCCAGCTTGGTGGCGTTTTCCAGCACGGTGACCTGGTAGCCGTAGCGGCTGCGCAGCACCTTGCCGACTTCGCGCGCATCGTTGACCGCGGTCTTCAGCGGTGTGTAGCCGTTGGTGTAGTTGTTGTTGCCGATCACCACGGCGTGGAAGGTGCCCAGGTCCTTGCGCATGCGCCGCTGGAAGATCTTCGAGGTCACTCGCTTGGCCAACGCCGGCGCGTTGGACTGCTGGGTGATCATGAAGGTCTCGGAGACTTCGGTGCCGTCGGCGGTGACCGCCTCGATACGCACCGGGGTTTCCGCGGCGGGCAGGGAGATATCGGCAGTGAAGATGCCGTCGGGATCAACCTTGGCGACCAGATCGACGTTGTTGACCTTGAGCGAGCTGATCTGCCCGGCCGGATAGACCCGACCGATCACCTGATAGCTGGGCATGCTGCCGAACAGCGGTGCCGCCAGCACGCCGGCGCGGGTGGTCTTCAAACGCGGCGAGATCACGTCGATGCGTGGCGCGGCACCTTCAGGGGCCGGACCGCGCTCGCTGGCATCGATGCCCAGCTGCGCCAGCAGCGCATCGGTGTTGGACTGACTGCTGCTGACTGCCTGCTCACGCTGGCTGACCTCGGTTTCCAGCTGAGTCAGCCGCTGCATGGCGGCGCGACCTTCAGCGGACTCGCGCTCCAGCTCCGAAAGCTGGGCCCGGGCCTGCTGCAGCTGGGCACGCGAGGACTCCAACGCCGCCCTGCGCTGATCCAGTTCGCCGCGAGCCTGATCAAGCTGCTGCTTGAGCCGGCCGACCTGGTTGCGCAGCTCGATATTCTCCTGCTCCTGGGCGCGGCGACGGGCCTCCTCCTCTTCGGTCACCAGCTCCAGCTTGCCGGTGGTCAGGCCGGAGGCCTTGCGGTACCAGTTCATCGCCACGGTGGAATCCTGCGGCACCCCGCGACCGGCTTCGTACATGGTGCCGAGGTTGATCATCGCGCTGGAATGGCCCTTCTCAGCGGCCTTCTTGAACCACTGCGCGGCAATCTCGTAGTCCGGCTCCAGGCCGAGTCCCTGCTCGTAGATCTCGCCTACCGTGTTCATCGCATCGGCATCGCCAGCCTGGGCTGCCGGCAGCCAGGTCTTCAGCGCGGTGGCGTAGTTGGCGCGGTCGAAGGCGACATACTCACCGCCGCGGATCTCACAGTCGCGCGCGGTGGTCTTGATCGGCCGCCGAGCCGACAGATAGGTGAAGTTGCCGCCGAGCTGGCGCACCTGTCCAGGCAGCAGACAGTCAACGACATAGAGCTCGTCGATCTGCACCTTCTCCACCCGCTTGGCCGCCTGCAGCGCCGGGGAGGAAAACGCGCCGGCAACGGCGATCAGTGCCGCAGCGGTGCTCATCAGGCAGTGCCGACTCCATGTTGGCAGGCGAAACGGCTGTTTTTGCGAGCTCATCAGCTGACTCCTTGATCAGAATTCGAAACGGGCGCCGAGATTGAGGGTACCGCGATCCAAGCCATCCTTGCCGATGCTCTCGCGGTACTGCACGTAGGCCTGGCGGCCGTTTGCGGTGACGTAAACAAAGCCCAGACCGATATTGCCGAAACTGCTGTCCGGCTCATCGCCGTCGAGCTGGAACACCACCGACGGGTCGGCGCCGGCCAGCTGCGCCTGCACCAGCAAATCGTCGGCCTGGCTTTCATGGACGAAGTTGATGTCGAACTGCGGTGAGATCACCCCGTTGCTGACGCTGAAGGCGCGCGTGATCTGCAGTCCGAAACCGGCCTGGAATGAGGTCAGATCCTGATCCTCGTAGATCGCGTCAAAGGCACCGGCACCATTTTCGCGGAACGCGTCAATGCTGCTGCTGACGTAGCGTATGAAGCCGTTGGGAGTGATCACCCAACCACCGCGGTTGTAGTGATAGCCGGCGCCTGCAGCAAAGGCGAACTGGGTGGAATCGGTGCTGCCGGAAGTGCGCAGATCAACCAGATCGGCCCCGCTGCCAAAGCGGATGCGGCGATCCTGATCCAGACTGCCCCAGTTGTAGCTGAGCCGAGCATCGACATAGAAGTTGTCGTTGACATAGTACGAGCCATAACCCGTCAACGTGAATCCAGTCGTCGACAGGCCACCGCGCTCGGTCAAACTGGAATCGAACTTGGTGTAGCCCAGGGCGGCGCCGACCACCGCACGATAGTTGAAGCGATAGTCCACACCGGCAGTGATGCCGTAGCTGTCGAAGTCCAGCAGCGCGTTGCGGTCACTGGAGTCCAAACTTTGATCGCCCTGGCTGATGGTGCCGTTGACGAAGAAACCCCAGGGGCTGATCAGGTCGCCACTGCCGCCGATCTGCGGCTCATCGTCGTCGAGCAGACCGCGGAACAGGCTGAATGGTATCGCCTTGCCGCCGGAAACCACGGTCAGACCGGACAGGCTGAAGCCGCCACCGCCGCCGCGCAGCTCCGCCAGTCGCGCATCGACGTTGAAGAACTGGGTGTTGGCCAACTCCAACATGGCGCCGGACTGGGCGATGATTTCGTTGGGCGAAATCGCTCGCAGCGCCTCGGCGACATCGTCAGTACGACCTTCATCCAGGGCGCGAGTGATGATTTCGCACTCGCGGGCGAAGACTTCGCTGGGATCGGCACAGATCTGACCCACCGGGCCTGCTGCGGCTGCGGCGACCGGATCATTGGGCACCAGATTACTCAACTCCTCGGCAAGCTCGCCCTCGTCCCGACGGTCGATGGTGGTGCTCTGACTGGCCCGGTTGTTGTTGGTGTTCTCGTCGCTGCTGGTGGAAAACACCTCGGCGATGTTCTCTATGCTGCCGGCCGTGTCCGGCGCGGTCACGGTGATCGTCGCAGCGAGGCTCTGACCGGCGGGCAGCGGCGCATTGGCGGTACAGGTGATGGTGGTCTCACCGCTGCAGCTCATTCCGGCGCCGCTGGCTGCCACCAGCGTCAGGCCCTGCGGCAGCGGATCGACGATACGCACGCCTTCGGCGCTGGCCGGCCCCTGGTTGGTCACGGTCAGGGTGTAGCTGAACTCCTGACCAGCATTGACCGGATCCATGCTGTCGGCCTTGGCCAGGCTCAGGTCGGCACCCCTGGGCGCAAGGATGCTCAGGCTGACCTGGGTCTGGTTATTGGTCGCCACCGGATCGCCCACCAGGCTGCTGACGCTGGCAGTAAGCGAGGTGTTGCTGCCGGCCGGACCGCTTAGCCGTGCGCTGATCGCCACGCTGGCGCTGCTGCCGGCGTCCAGATTGCCGCCCACGCAGGCGAAGCTGGCGCCTTCAACGCTGCACTGGAAGCCGCTGGCCACGGCGCCCAGCAGCTGTAGACCACTGGCGGCACTGCCGGAGACGCGAACGTTGCTGGCCGCGTCCGGACCCAGATTGCCGACCGAAAGATTGACGCTGACGTTGTCCCCGACATCACCAGCACCCGGATCGGCGTTGCCGCTGATGCTCAGGTCGGCGCTGTCGGTGCCGCCGCCACCGCCGGAATCGGCGACCGTGGTTGATTCGGTGGCGCTGTTATCGGCGGGATTGGCGTCGTTGGCGACGCTGACGTTGGCGGTGTTGGTCAGCTCGGCAGGCTCAGCAGGCGCGATCACCGCGATAGTGACCGTGCTGCTGGCCCCCGCGGCCAGCGTGCCGTCGAAACTGCACACCACCGCCTGACCGCCACCGCAGCTCCAGTTGGCGCCGTTGGCGCTGACGAAAGTCAGACCGGCGGGCAAGTTGTCGGTGAGCACGATGCCGCTGGCCGGACCGCCACGATTGGTCACGGTCAAGCTGTAGCTGAAGGCGCTGCCAACAATCACCGGATCGGCGCTGTCGGTCTTGTTCAGGGTCAAATCCGGTGGTGAAGTGGGTTCCACGAGCAGCACGGCGGCCGAGGCGCTCAGGCCGGAGCCATCGCTGCCGAAGGTGAGGGTCGCGGTGTTGGTGGCGCTACCAGCGGGCCCGACCGCATTGGTGCTCAGGACCAGATTGGTACTGGCGCCAGCCGGCAGTCCGTTGTTGGTGCAAATCACGTTGCCGCCGCTGGCGCTGCAGCTCCAACCCGAACCGCTGGCGGAGACGAAGCTCAGGCTGGGCGGCAGACGATCGACGATGCGCAGGCTATTCACCGCGCTGGTGCCGTTGTTACGCACGTTCAAGGTGAAGTCGACGTTCTCGCCGATGGTCACCGGGCTGCGCTCAGCAGTTTTAGTGAAGCTCAGCGAGGGCCGGTCGACGATAGTGGTGGCCTCGGTGTCGGTCGCCGAGGAGGCGTTGGCCGCAGAGGCCGTGGCCGTATTGGTGACCAGACCGGCGGCGTCGGCATTGACCTCAATGCGCAGCGTCGAGGAGGCACCGGCAGCCAAGCTACCGCTCAGTCCGCACTGCACGGTGCCTTGGCCGGAGCAGGTCCAGCCCGGACCGCTGGCCGTGACCAGGCTGACCTGGCTGGGCAGGTTATCGCTGATCATGACCCCGGTCGCCGCCGACGAGCCGGTATTGGTGACGGTCAAATCGTAAGAAAAACGCTGACCCAGCTGCACCGGATCCACACTGTCGGACTTGATCAGCTGCAGTGCCGGCGCACCGATCACTATCAGCCCGCGCGACAAGCTCACCGGTGACGCCGCATCCGGCGAGGCGGCGGTGGCGCTGATCGTGGCGTTGCCCGAGCCGGGTCCGGCGACGGTATTGATGGTCAGAATCGGCGTGCTGTTGCCGGCCAGCAGCGGGTTGGCGAAGTTGCAGGTGTAGCTGCTGCCCGCGCCGCTGCAACTCCAGCCGGTACCTACAAAACCGCTGATCGACAACGGCCCTGAAACGGACCCGTTGAGGGTCAAACCGGTAGCCGAGCCTGGACCGCTGTTGCTGACCTGCGCGCTGTAGGTGACCGGATCACCTTCGTTGGCGGTGGTCGCCGAGCCATTGAAGGTCAGGCCCAAGGTAGCGCCGGTGGCCTGCACCTGGGTGGTTGCGGTGGCATTGTTGTTGGCCGGCGAAGCTGGCGCTGCCCTGCAGCTGCACCGTCTGCGGCGAACTGGGCATCTGGTACTGCAGCGAGAACGCCGACGAGCTGCCGACTGGAATCGTGCCGGTCAGCGTACAGGTCACCACGGTGGCATTGATGCAATTCCATCCCGGACCGCTGGCACTTTGAAACACCATCCCGGCGGTGGAGAAAAAGATCACCTGCACGCCGCTGGCGTCGGCAGTAATCCCCGAGGTGTAGCTGACGTTGGCGTTGTAGGTCACTGTGGAATTGACCGGCGCGGTCATCGGATTGCTGACCAGAGTCAATCCCAAATCGCCACTGACTCCCTCAGGAACGCTCTGCGCCAGCGCCAGCGAGAATCCGCTACTGGCCACCAGCGCCGTTAGCGCAACGGCCAAACGCGTGATAAATGGAGCTATTTGCCGACCCATGAACCGCTCCCGCAATCTGAAAAACGCGAAAAAAGCGCAACGCCAAAAAGGCCTTACAGCGAAAGTTTCACGCTGATTATCAGCTACTGCAAGCCGTAGCGAAAGTTTCCACCCCTGATTCAGCTAGCCGAATTGCGACCAAAGCTGTTCTTTTCATGACGGAATCACGGAGTGAGTACGGCCCGGGGGACAGCCGGCGCTAGAATCGGCGACTCGGATCACACTTTGCAGGCCGCCATGATTGAATTGCGCCGTTTCATTCCTGTTTGCCTCTGCATCACTCTGCTTGCCGGCTGCGGCGATGATCAACCGCCACCGGTAGTGAGCGCGGAACCGGAACAGATCGCAGAAGGCTTTGCACTGATCAGCGCCAGCGGCGACGGCGAGCAGAGCAAGCCTTCGTTGAGCCTGCGCTTCAGCCAGCCGCTGGCCCAGGCCCAGGATTTCGCCAAACTGCTTTCAGTACGCGACGCCGACGGTAAGGCCGTGGACGGTTCCTGGGTACTGGACAGCGACGCCACCCTGCTGCGCTTTCCGTACGTGACCGCAGAACAGCGCTACAGCGTGGTCGTCGAGCCCGGCCTGGTAGCCGCCGACGGCAGCGTCCTGGAACAGCGCATGGAGCGCCAGATCGATGCGGTCAGCATTCCGCCGGCAGTCGGATTCGCCTCCGAAGGCAGCGTGCTGCCGGCGCGCGGCACGGACGGCCTGCCGGTGCTGGCGGTGAACGTGGAAGAGATCGACGTCGAGTTCTTTCGCGTACGCGACAACCGCTTGAATCGCTTCTTCGCCGAATACTCGCGCCAGGGACGCCGCTGGAACTGGGATCTGCGCGATATCCGCGAACTCGCCGAGGCCGTCTACGTCAATCGCTTTGCGCTGAGCAAGGATCGCAATCAGCGAGGCGTCCACCACCTGCCGGTGCACGAGTTGAGTGAACTGGAACGCCCGGGCGTGTACTTCGCGGTGATGAAAGCCACCGGCCAGTTCGACGGCGAGTTCCAAACCACCCATTTCTTCCGCTCCGACATCGGCTTGCACAGCCGCCAGTACCGCGATCAGCTGCTGGTCCACAGCGCCAGCCTAGCTTCGGGCAAGGCGCTGGCCGATGTGCAGCTGGCAATCATCGACCGCCAGGGCCGGACCCTGTTCGAAGCCACCAGTGACGCGCGCGGGGTGGCCAGTCTGGAATACCAGCGCGATCGAAATCACGTGTTGGTGGCGCGCCGCGGCAGCGACGCGTCGGTGCTCTACTTCGGCCAGCCGGCGCTGGATCTGTCCGAGTTCGACGTCGATGGGCCACCGGCCGACGATTTGAGCGTGTTCATCTGGTCCGGTCGGGATCTGTACCGGCCGGGCGAGAGCCTGCGTTTCTTTGCCCTGGCCCGAGACTATGACGGCCGCGCACTGAGTGCCGCACCGCCGCTGTATGCCACCCTGCGCCAGCCCGACGGCCGCGCCCACGCACGGCAGCAGTTGCAGGCGGACGACTCCGGCAGCTACCAATGGCAGCGCAGCGTGGCCGCCGATGTCCCCACCGGCCGCTGGAGCCTGGAGCTGTCGCTGACCGCCGATGGCGCCTCGCGGGTGCACCGCTACCCCTTCCGAGTCGAGGAGTTTCTCCCCGAGCGGCTGAAGCTGGCGCTGAGCAGCGACGACGACAGTCTGCAGCCGGGCGACAAGCTGGCGCTGCAAATCGCTGCCGACTACCTCTACGGCGCACCTGCGGCGGGCAATCGCTTCACGGCCAGCGTACAGCTGGCCGAGGCCGACTCACCCTTTGCCGGCGCCCCGGGGTTCGTGGCCGGCGACTTGATCGAAGCGCCGAAGGGCGAAATCGACGAAGCGCTGGATATCCGCCTGGATCAGCAGGGGCGGGCCCAAACCGAGCTGGAACTGCCCAAGAGCAGTCCGAGGGCGCCGGTGGAAGTGCGCGTGGTCGGCCGGGTTTTTGAAAGCGGCGGTCGCGCGGTGACCCGCGCGCTAAGTCGGGTGCTGTGGCCCAATGATCGGTGGATGGCGCTGCTGCCGCGTTTCGAAGACGGCCGCGCCGACCGCCGCGCAGTGTTCGATCTGCGCCGACTGGCCAGCGATGGTGGGAATCTGCCCGCGGCCAGTACCGAGGTTCGACTGATCCGCGAAGAGCGCGACTATCACTGGCGCTATGACGATGATCTGGGCTGGCAGGCCGACTTCACCCAGCGCTTCGTCGAACAGGAGCGGCGGCAGCTGCAGATCGGCGGCGAGTCGGCTCTGGAGGTGGCTTTTGATTTGGATTGGGGCAATTACCGGCTGGAGCTGAGCGACCCGGAAAGCGGCGCATTGACCCGCTACGCCTTCGTCGCCGGCTGGGGCTTCGACGATCCCAATCAAGGTCTTGATGCGCGCCCGGACAAGGTCAAGCTGGCGCTGAACCGGACCCGCTACCGCGGCGGCGACGAGCTGGAGCTGACCATCACCTCGCCGCACGATGGCCCGGCCCTGCTGCTGGTGGAAGCCGATCGCCTGCTTTCCATGCAGCAGCTGGAAGTCAACGGCCCCACCGTGCACAAACTGAGCATTCCCAGCGAATGGGAGCGCCACGATGTGTACATCACCGCGCTGGTCTTCCGCCCCGGTTCGGCGGTGGAGAAGATCACGCCCAAACGCGCCGTCGGCGTGGTTCATCTGCCTTTCGATCGCAGCGAGCGCAGCGTGGAAGTGAGCATCGAGGCGCCCGAGCAGATGCAGCCCAGCCAGCCGCTGCAGGTACAGGTGAGCGCGCCCGAATTGGCCGGGCAGCAGGCCTGGGTGCGCGTGGTAGCGGTCGACCAGGGCATCCTCAACATCACCCGCTTTGCGCTGCCGGACGCTTTCACTGCGCTGTTTGCCAAGCGCCGCTACGGCGTCGAGGCCATCGATCTGTACGGCCGGGTCATTGAGGCCCTGGCCGGCCAGCGCGCGCGGCTGCGCTTCGGCGGCGACGCGGCGCTGATCACCAGCCTGCCGCAGGCGCGGCGCCCCACCGCCAAGGTCCTTACCGTCGATCTGGCCAGCGAGCCGGTGCAGCTGGACGCCCAGGGCAAGGCCAACGTGGCGCTGGACGTGCCCGACTTCAACGGCGCCCTGCGCGTGTCGGCGCTGGTCTACAGCGGCGAACGCTATGGCGCAGCGATGCGCGAAACCCGGGTGCGCGCGCCGATTACCGTCGAAGCCAGTTCACCGCGGGTCATGGCGCCGGGCGATCAGGCGCGATTGACCATCGACGTCGACAACGGCACCGGCAGCGATCAGAGCTTCGCCCTGAGCATCCGCACCGAGGGGCCGCTGAGCGTCGAGGGCGGTCGCACCGAGGTGAGCGTGGCCAAGGATCGTCGGGAAACGGTCAGCTTCCCGCTGCGTGCCAGCGCCGGGGTTGGCGTCGGTCGCTTCATCATCAGCGCCAGCGGCGGCGGCGAGCAGATCGAGCGTGAGTACGAGATGGTGGTGCGACCGGGCTGGCCCAATGATCGCGAAAGCCGTTTCGAAGTTCTCCCTGTAGGCGAGAACTATCGCGCCAGCGGGGTGCCGGCCAACTGGTTCGCCGACAGCGTCAGCGCGCGCATAACCATGACTCCGCGGCTACCGGTGCCGGCGCTGTCGGCAATCAAATATTTGCAGGACTACAGCTACGGCTGCGTCGAACAGACCACCTCCAAGGCCTATGCCTATCTGCTCGCCGACAGCGCCGTGGCCGAGCGCCTGGGTCTGCCGGAGATGGACGAACGCAAGCGCCGCCGCAACGTCGAGTACGCCATCGACCGCATCGGCTCACTGCAGCTGAGCTCTGGCCATTTCGCGTTCTGGTCGGCCGGCGATTACTACGACCCGCTGATCACCCCCTTCGTGGTCGAGTTTCTGCTCGACGCCAAGGATGCCGGCTTCGAGGTTCCCCCCACGCTGCTGCAGAAGTCGCTGGAAAAGCTCAAGAGCGAGTTGCTTTCCGGCGGTGCGGTGGCCTGGTCGCGCTACTACGGACCGCGCGCCAATCACGCCCGGCTGGCTTTCAACGCGCACGCCGCGCTAGTACTGGCCAGAGTCGATCAGGCGCCGCTGGGCACCCTGCGCAACGTCTACGAAAAGCAGGCCAGCAAGGCCATCGGTGGTTTGCCGCTGACCCGCCTGGGGCTGGCGCTGATCCGCGCCGGCGATGAGCAGACCGGCAACACCGCACTGCAGCGCAGCTTCGGCGACAAGCTGTGGCAGGCGAGCGCCGACGGCGTCTACGGCTACGGCTTGCCGATCGGTCAGCAGGCCGAACAGCTGGCCCTGAGCCTGGCCGCCGACCGACTACCCGCCAAGCACAGTGACAAGCTGCTCAGCGTGGCCCGCGACGCGCACGCCCAGCGCTGGCTGTCCACCCACGACCACGTTGCGCTGATCAAGCTGGCGGTGGCCGGATCGGCGGCCCAAGGCAAGCACTTCGACCTGCGCATCAACGGCGCCGATCTGGATCTGCACTTCGTGGAGAAGGACGCGGTCAGCCGCGATCTGGACGCCGCGCAGCTGCGCGCAGGAGTGCGCTTTGCGCCGGAATCCGACGCCGCCATGTATGTGGTCGATGAGCGGGTCGGCACGCCGCGCTCGGCGCCGTCGGCGGTCACCGAGGGATTAAGCATTCAGCGCCGCTACTTCGATCTGAAGGGCAAGCCGTGGCAGGGCGAGAGCCTGCGCGAGGGCGAAGGCCTGGCGGTGCTGCTGACCGTGCGCGCCAGCAGCGACGTCCCCGACGCCATCGTCGTCGACCTGCTGCCCGGCGGGTTGGAACTGGAGAACCCGGGACTGATGGACAACGCCCAGCAAAGCGAGCTGGTGATCGCCGGTGATTCCATTGCCGACCGCCTCAGCTATCGCCCAGTGCAGTTCGAGGAGTTCCGCGACGATCGCTATGTGGCTGCGCTGAACCTGAACCGCGGCAATGCGGTGGAGCTGGTCTACCTGGTCCGCGCGGTATCGCCCGGCAACTACCTGGTGCCGCCGCCCCAGGCTGAAGACATGTACCGACCGCAGATCCGCGCTATCGGTGAGTCCACCCTGAGCCGGATCCGAGTCGAGTCGGTGCAGTAGCGACTGCGGTGCCAGCTGTGGTCAACCACACTGGCAGGCGGCAACGCTGGCGTACCGCGCTGCTGCTGTTGCTCGCAGCCGGTGGCCTGCTACTGCTCGCCGACCGCCTGCTGCCGCCGCCGCTGGCGCAGTTCGCCGAGCAGCGCGCGGCGCAGGTGGTGGTTGATGCCGACGGCCGCAGCCTGCGCGCCTTTGCCGATCAACGCGGCATCTGGCGCACTCCGGTAGCAATCGATGAGGTTTCCCCCTACTACCTGCAAGCGCTGCTGGCCTACGAGGACCGCCGCTATTACTGGCACGCCGGCGTCGATCTGCTGGCGCTGATCCGTGCCGCAACACAGGCTTTGAGCCACGGCGAGATCGTCTCCGGCGGCTCCACGCTGAGCATGCAGGTCGCCCGACTGATCGAGGACCTGCCGCACAGCTATGGCGGCAAGC
The DNA here is from genome assembly GCA_030430155.1 of Gammaproteobacteria bacterium. Taxonomy (GTDB): domain Bacteria; phylum Pseudomonadota; class Gammaproteobacteria; order Xanthomonadales; family SZUA-5; genus SZUA-5. Next base: position 2,012 of record JAUIFV010000040.1, on the reverse strand, counting down.
TGCTGCAGATCGTCCGCGCACTGCAGCTGGAGCTGCGGCTGTCCAAGACCGAGATACTGCAGCTGTATCTGCAGCACGCGCCCTTCGGCGGCCCCGTTGAGGGCGTTGAGGCGGCGGCGCGCAGCTACCTGGGAAAATCGGCGGCGGACTTAAGCCGCGCCGAGGCCGCGCTGCTGGTGGTGCTACCACAGGCGCCGTCCAGGCTGCGCCCCGACCGGCATCCGGAGCGCGCCCTGGCGGCCCGCAACAAGGTGCTGACGCGGATGGCCAGCATGGGCGTGTGGAGCGACTTCGAAGTGGAACAGGCGCGCATTGAGGGCGTCGTCGCGCAGCGCCTGCAGAGCCCTCAGTTCGCGCCGCTGCTGGCGCGCCGATTGGCCGCCGGCAGCGCTGAGCAGCGCATCGTCAGCAGCATCGATCTGGACTGGCAGCGCACCGTCGAGGAGCGCGTGGCGGCCTACATGGATCGGCTGCCGGCGCGCAGCTCGGCTGCGGTGCTGGCGATGGAGGCCCGCACCGGGCTGGTCAGGGTCTACGTTGGCAGCGCGCGCTTCGGCGACCCCGAGCGACTCGGCCATATCGACATGGTACGCGCCCAGCGCTCGCCGGGCTCCACCCTCAAGCCCTTCGTTTACGGGATCGCACTGGAGATGGGCTTGATCCACAGCGAGAGCCTGCTGGTGGACGCGCCGCGCAGCCTGCGCGGCTACCGACCGGCCAACTTCAGCGGCAGCTACTCGGGCCCGGTAGGCGCAGCCGATGCGCTGCGGCTATCGCTTAACGTTCCGGCCGTGGATCTGCTGGAGCAGGTCGGTCCGGCCACCCTGGCCGCACGCCTGGCTCATGCCGGCTTGAAACTGCGCCTGCCGGCGGGCGCCGAGCCCAACTTGAGCATCGTCCTCGGCGGGGCGGCAACCAATCTGGAGGAACTGGTGGGCGCTTACAGGGCATTGGCCGCCGCTGGCCTCAGCGTGCAGCCCCGACTGCGCCCCGATCAGCCGTTGATCGAGCGCCGACTGCTCAGTCCGGGAGCGGCCTGGATCGTCCGCGAGATCCTGCAGCGGGATCCCTTCAGCGCCGGCAGCGGCAGTCTGTTCTTGCCCGGGCGCAGCACCCGATTGTCGTGGAAGACCGGCACCAGCTATGGCTTTCGCGACACCTGGGCGGTGGGTGTGGCCGGCGGCCTGGTGCTCGGGGTATGGATCGGTCGGCCCGATGGCACTCCGATGCCCGGCGAATACGGCGCAGTGACCGCCTTGCCGCTGCTGGCCCAGGTGCTGCAAAGCCTGCCGCCAGTTGCCCACAGCGTCGAGCAGCCCAGCAGCGTCGCCCAGGCTGAAGTCTGCTGGCCGCTGGGTCAGGCTCCGGATCCCGATCAGCCCCAATTGTGCCAGCAACGCCGTCAGGCCTGGCTGCTGGAGCAGCAGCTCCCCGCCACCCTGCCCGACCCGGATCTGGATCGCTGGCAGGCCGCGCGGGTCCGCTACTGGCGCGATGCGGTCAGCGGACGCAGGCGCAATCAGAGCTGCCTCAACGACCACACCGTCGCGGTGGAGATGGCGCGCTGGCCGCTCCGTGCGCAGCCCTGGCTAAGCGCCGACCAGCGCCGCGCCTCTACCCTGCCGCCGCTGGCCAGCGACTGCAGCCCGGACGCGCTAGCGCCGTCTCAGCTGCTGGTGCGCGGCCTCAGCAACGGCGCCGTGCTGCGCAGCGCCGCCGGTCCGGGGCGCCCGATTTCCCTGCAGCTGAGCAGCCTCGGCGCGAGCGGCCTGGTGTACTGGCTGCTGGACGGCCGCCTAGCCGGGCAGACCAGGGGTGAGGAACCGTTTCCACTGACCCTGACCGAACCGGCCCAGCACCGCCTGATCGCCATTGCCGAGGACGGTCGCAGCCGCAGTCTGGAGTTCAGCGTGCGCTAGGGACTCCCTGAACAATGCACGTGGCCGCGACGGCACCTCCATGTCTTGCTGAGAAGGGGGTTCGCCAGTAAGGCGGGCGTCGCAGGTCATAGT
>JAUIFV010000039.1 GCA_030430155.1 Gammaproteobacteria bacterium | reverse complement strand
TTGCCAACTCTATAGTTGGCGGAGAGCGTGGGATTGTTCAGCCCATCCATGGGCTTCACCCTCCGCTTCGCTCCGGGCTGCGCTCGGCGCTGCGCGCCGTGCTCGCGCCAGATCGTTCCAGACGATCTGGTCGAACCCGCGTGGGTTCTCACCCACCCTCCTCGCTGTTGGAGAGGATCAGGAGAACTTGGGGGATTTCGCCAACTACATAATTGGCGGAGAGGGTGGGATTGTTCAGCCCATCCATGGGCTTCACCCTCCGCTTCGCTCCGGGCTGCGCTCGGCGCTGCGCGCCGTGCTCGCGCCAGATCGTTCCAGACGATCTGGTCGAACCCGCGTGGGTTCTCACCCACCCTCCTCGCTGTTGGAGAGGATCAGGAGAACTTGGGGGATTTCGCCAACTACATAATTGGCGGAGAGGGTGGGATTCGAACCCACGGTACGACGAAGTCGTACACCGGATTTCGAGTCCGGCCCATTCAACCGCTCTGGCACCTCTCCGCTGCAGTAAGATCGACGTTGCGGTGGACGTCTTCGCCGACGGGCGTCGGTCGCAGGGGCCGCGGAGTTTACGTGTATGTGGCAGTGGGGACAAGCATTGCGACGGGGAAGGATGCCGACGAACTTCCGGCCTGTGGGCGACTGGAGGGTTATGGTCTTGCCGACTACGATTGCCTTCATGCCGGCCAGAATGGGAAGTTCTAGGATATTCCCGGCCTGCATGTTGCAAGGCCGGGAGGCGCACGGCATGCTATCGGCGGATCAGGGAGGGTCAATGCGCCACCTTCAGAAGACGGATCAGCAGTTCGCAGACGAGGGGCGCGGAGAGCGAATGAATAGAAAACAATCCGTCCAGCAGCAACGCGACCGGGTGTGCTCATGATTGAATTTGGCCATGGGACTCACACCGGGCTTCGTCGCGAGCACAACGAAGACACCTATTGCGCTGACGCTGAGACCGGCCTTTGGCTGGTCGCCGACGGCATGGGCGGTCACGATCACGGCGAAGTGGCCAGCGCTCTGGCCCGCGACGTGGTGCTGCGTGAAATCAATCAGGGTCGATCTTTGGCGCAGGCGATACAGTCGGCTGACGAGGAGATCATCCAGCATTCTCGTGAAAAGCGCTCAGAGCGGCCAATGGGCACGACGGTGGCCGCCGTGCTGGTCAAGGACGGTCAGTTCGAGGTCGCCTGGGTCGGTGACAGTCGTGTCTACCTGTGGAACGGCGAGTTGAAGCAGGTTTCCCAGGACCACTCCTATGTGCAGGAGTTGATTGACCAGGGCGCCATCAGTGCGGCCCAGGCACGTACCCACCCCAACCGCAATGTGGTCACTCAGGCGCTGGGTGTGACCCAGCCTGAGCAGCTCAAAGTGGAGACCATTCGCGGCAAATTGGAGTCAGGCAACCAGCTCCTGCTGTGCAGCGACGGACTCACCGAGGAGGTGGACGACGAAACCATCTCCGGCATCCTCGCCCGCGGCTTGAGCGCCCAGGAAGCGGTGGATCACTTGATCCTCGCCGCACTCGATAACGGCGGCTCGGACAACATCACGGTGTTGCTGGTCCGCAGCTAGAGGCTTGAATCCCGCCAAATCCAGACGCGTTCTCGGGCGACTTGTCTGACCTCTTTGCGGCTGATCGCTAGTCGCCAGAGTTCCGCGAGCCCGCAGTGATCCAGATCGCGACCAGCAATCGATGAGTACGGCTCGACAGCGCGCCAAATCGATTCACGGTAAAGCCGTAGCACTGCACGGCGTCGCGTTGGCTATGCTGGCGCAGACCATTGGGAAGATCTTCGCTGCATCGAACAACGTTGGCACACCGTCCCGTCCGGGAACGGTCCGCAGCGCCGATACTCGGCATCAAGCAGCTGTCGACCAGCAGCAAGCACGCACCGGCGGCCTACTCTTCTCGCTTTGACGCCAAGGTGCTCTCCAGCGCCTCGAAGGCAACCCGTTTGGGGTAAAGCTCACGCGCTCGCCGCAGCACTTCTTCGGCACGGTCCAGACTACCTTCTACGATCAACCCTCGAACGACAAAGTCGATCCTGGTAACCACCGCCTCTTCGCCATCCCGCGCCTGTTGATTGGTGGGATCCAACTGCAGAGCGCGTTGGAAGCTTCGCGCCGCGTTGTTTTCTCCAATGACCAGCTGATTGTTCTGCAACTGTTCCTGACCCCTGCGGATCCATTGCTCGACGCTGTCATCGTCCTGGTTGGTACCCATCGACGCCGTTCCAGCCAGCTGACTGCTCTGCGGCTGCACCTTACCCGCGCCTTCAGCCGGTGTATCCGACCCACCAAACACCCAGAACAAGCCAACGATGATGGCGGTGACGGCGACCAGGATCACCAGCAGCGCCGGCCAGCGTGGTTTGGGCTTGTACTTGCGCTGCGGCGTTGGCGTCGGCGCTGGCGCCGTCTTGGCGGCAGTCATGTCGTCGCGCTCAACCACCATCGTGGGGTTGGGCATCATCGTGGTTGAGGCCAGCTTGGCCGGATCGATGGCCGGTGCAACCGCGGTCTCGGCCATCGGTGCCGGACGCGCCGGGGTACGCGGCGGCGTCACCGGCTCCACCTTGCGTGCGGAACTGGGCTTGGGAGCTGGCGCGGCCGGCTTGCTCTGCTTGGACTTGTCGTCGCTCAGCTCATCGAGCGCTTCGATCACCACCTTGGCGCTTTCGGGCCGTTTGGCAGGGTCCTTGGCCAGCAGCTGGTCGAGCAATGGCTGGTAGCGCTTGAGCTTCTCCGGCAGCGGCGGCGCCGGCTCGTTGACCTGCATCAACGCCACCTGGAAGGGATCATCGGCATCGAAGGGCAACTTACCGCTGAGCATCTCGTAAAGCATGATGCCTAGCGCATATAGATCCGAGCGCGCGGTGATTGGTTCAGCCTGGACCTGTTCCGGGCTCATGTAGTGCGGACTGCCGACTGACATCTTCGCCGACTGTTCGGTGGCGTTGAGGATGCCAGGATCGGCCAACACCGCGCTGCCATCGGCTCGGAACAGCACGTTGGACGGCTTCAGATCGCGGTGATCGACGCCGTGGCGGTGACTGAACTCCAGCGCTGCGGCGAGTTCTCGCGCGATCTTCAGTGCGCCGTCGGTATCCAGCCCCTTTTCCAATCGATCGCGCAGCGTGCCTCCGGGCAGATACTCGGTGGCAATGTAGGGGAAACCGGACACCGAACCGATGTCGAATACGGCGAGGATGTTGGGATGATTGAGCTGTGCACCGCTCTTACCGCCGTCGATGAAGCGCTTTTTGAACTGCGGGTCGCGGTAGAACTCATCGGAAAGCACTTTCAGCGCAACCCGGCGCGACAGCGACTCCTGCTCGGCCAGATACATTCGCGAGCGCTTGCCTTCACTGATCAGTCGTACCACCCGGTAACCCGGAATTTGAGGCAAATCAGCCATGCATCCACTCGTTTAAGTCTTATCACTCGCATTAGACCGGGCCGCCAGCAGTCTTGGCAAGTCCAGATCTGTGCGTCGAACAACCCCAGCCCCGCTGATCAGTCCAGTGCGGCACCGGAACTCACCATCCTCATATGACATGGGCGCCCTAAGGCGCCCATAGCATTCTGCGATATCTGATGGCTACCTCGCCGAGGCGGTCAAGTTGCGTAGCGCGCCGGTGAAGTTGCTCATCTGGTAATTGTCTTCCTGCTCGACGGTCGCATAGAGCCGGTCAACCAGTCCGGTCAGTCGCTTGGCACGATCCTCATCCAACTGACCAGCCGTGTCGAAGGCAACGATCACCGACTGCGCAGCCATGGCGGCCTGTTCGGCGGCGGCGAAATCGCGGAACTCGCCGCGATCAGCATCGCGTTGGATGCTGCCCAGTATCGTGCCAAGGCTGGCTTCACTGAAGTTGTAGGCGGCAACGGTCTGCAACGAGGCATCAATCGAGCGCTTCAGTTCGTTGGCGGCCTGATTGGTCGCGCTGCGGCTGTTGGTCGTCGCCTGATGCAGGGCCCGGATCTGGCCGGCCAGGCGATCGCTAGCTGCTGGATCAACCAGCGCCAGCACGTGACGGAACATGACCAGGTTTGCGTCGTTGAGGCGGACCACACCCGGACCCAAGCCGGTTCCCGGTCGCGGACCCCAGCGCTTGCCGGACATCACCCGATGACAGGCGTGGCAATCAAACAGCACCAACTCCGGGAATATCCCGTGCGAGCCGGCTTTGTCATTGGTCAACACATCGAGCAGGTTGCGCGCCGCGACACCCTGGCCGATGGCCCAGGCACGCGCACCGTTGAACTCGCCCTTGCGCGAAACGTAGTCCTCGTCGATCTCGTAGTGCGGATTGAGCCAGGTGAAAGTGTCCAGCTCGAAGGCCAGTCGAGGGTGACCGGCGCCCATGATCTTGTGGGTGATCATCCGGTCGCTGGTCCCCATGTGGCAGCTCAAGCAAAGCTGAGCGCGGGCCACCGGGTCGCTGGTCGGATACATGCCTTTGGCGACGTTGTCGGCATGCGCCACGCTGCGATCGGTGTGCGAGGAAATCCACTCCTCAGAGCCACCGTGGCAGGCTTCACAGCCGACCCCATCGGTGATCAGGAATTTCTCTCCGCGCTGCGCTGCCGGCACATTGTCGCTATGGCAGTCCAGACAGATCTTGGCAGTTGCCGCGTTGGGCAATCCCAGATTGCGCGCGATGCGTTTGGAATCGTTGCTCAGCAACGTTTGATAAGCCTTGGCGTGCGGGTCCGAGTCGGACCAGACGCTGTACTCATTCTGCCAAACGTTGGAATCCTTGAACGGTTGTGTGGCTCCGTGGCAAACGCCACTGGCGCAGCTGGCGACCCCCAGATGCTGGTGGGCCTCGATTTGCTGCACAGCGCCCTGGGCGTGGGCTAAACCCCAACCACAAACCGCTACCAGTCCTATAAAAAGGCGACTTCCGGCCATCCCTTTTCCCCATCCGGTAGACACGCTGAAGGTGCACACGGATTGTGCCACGTCGGTTCCGGCAATGCAGCCCGTGAATGTCAGGTGAATGCTCATGCGCCTCCCCGCACGAGCCAGGATCTCCTCTAGCTGCTTGTTTTTAATCCGTTTTCACGCAGGTCAACTGACCGCCAGATTACTCCTTGCGCGGCCCGGTGCGGCGCTGCGCCCGCCGCCATCGGCGGCCTATCCAGCCGCTTTGCGCTGTTGTGCCCAGATCACCGCGTCACCGGCGATAGCCTGCAGCGCTTCGATCCGCTGCCGATGACGGTCCAACTCCTCGGATGTCGGCAATACCAGCCGGCGAGGTAGGCGCCTGGCCTGGCTGCTGAGGCGTTCGGCAACCGTTTCCACCGCCAGATCCAGACTCAGCGCGGCCTGGCCCGCGGTCAGCGCCAGATAAACGTCGGCGAGGAGCTCGGAGTCCAGCAGTGCGCCATGCAGAGTCCGAGCCGAGGCATCGATGGCGTAGCGTTTGCACAACGCGTTGAGGCTGTTGGCCTGGCCGGGATGGCGCTCGCGAGCGACCTGCAGTGAATCCACCACCCGCAGCCCTTCGCTGAATGGTGGTGCCTGCGCATCCAGGCGGGCGAACTCTGCGTCCAGAAAGCCCAAGTCGAAGGCGGCGTTGTGAATCACTATCTCCGGCTGCGCCTGCAGATCCATGTAGGCCAGAAATTTCTCGACCACGTCGGCAAAGCGTGGCTTGTCGGCGAGAAACTCGCGGGTCAGGCCGTGCACGCGCAGCGCGCCCTCCTCGCTGTCACGATCGGCGTTGAGATAGACGTGGAAGTTGTTGCCGGTCTTGCGCCTGTCGACGATCTCTATGCAACCGATCTCGATCACCCGGTGGCCGCTGCCCGGGTCGGTGCCGGTGGTTTCGGTATCGAGCACGATCCAGCGGTTGCTGGCCTGATCGACGCTCATCGCATTGCCTCCCGTCCCTGCTCCAATGCTGCTCTTGCCAGCTGGTCGGCTTCCTCGTTGCCGGGATCACCGGCATGGCCGCGGACCCAATGCAGACGCAGCTGGTGCGGCTGGCGGGCGGCATCGAGCCGGGTCCACAGATCCTGATTCTTCACCGGGCTGCCGCTGGCGGTACGAAAGTTCTTCCGCCGCCACGCCGGCAGCCACTGCTCCAAGCCGTTCTTGACGTACTGCGAGTCGGTATAAAGGTCCACGGTGCAAGGGCGTTTGAGCGCCTCCAGTGCGACGATCGCGGCCAGCAGCTCCATGCGGTTATTGGTGGTCTGGGGCTCATGCCCCATCAACTCTCGACGGCGGCCGGCGGTGGTCAAGATCGCGCCCCATCCGCCTGGTCCCGGGTTGCCGGAGCAGGCGCCGTCGGTATAGATCACCACCGCTGGCAATTTGCTCGCTGCCCTTTCAGACACGCGACAATCCCTGTGCCGGCAAGCTGACCCGACGAGCGACCGGTAGCGACCGGCGCACGCCGATGCCCTGCGATCCGGAATAGCGGTAGTCCAGACGCAACAGGGCTGCACGCCGCTGCAGCCACCAGCGGCGTGGCGCGGCAACCGTCGCCAGATCGATGCTGCTCAGCTGCCGATGGCTGCGCTCCATGGCGATCATCGCCAATCGCTGCAGCGGCTTGGAGCGAGCCCAGCGCTGCAGACGCTGCAGACTGCGTCTGGCAATTGCCGGTCCCGGGCTCTGTCCGGCGCCGCCCATGCCCCACAGCCAAACGCTGAGCTGACCACCCGGGCGCAACACGCGCAATGCTTCGTCCAGCTGCGACAGCGGCGCATACTCATCTTCCAGGCAGTGGCTCAGGACCACGCCGTGAACGGCCGAGTCGACCAGCGCCAGCGCGGTGGACATGGACAGCCATTGACCGGCCATCCGACCGCGCTCCTGGACGTGCAGACACCACAGGTCGGCGTCGGGCTGCTGCAGCGGACTGCTGCGACCACAGCAGACCAGCCATTGCGTCCCGGTACGAGCGCGCCACTCGGCCAGCGCTGCCGCCTCCACACTGCCCCAGTCGTCGCTGCGCGAGTCGGCGTCGGTACTGACGCGCGGATTGTCTGTATCCAACCGGTCCAATTGAGAATGCCGCCATATCCGTAGCAACGCTGGAAGGCGCGATAGTAGCAGCGGGAGCGGGCCCAGATGGTGCATGGGCCCGGCGCAATCTGCCCAACCTTGGGCAGTGCGGGAGCAGCGCTATTGATGCGCACCACGGCGTCACGGGCTATCCTGCGCCGTTGCCCAGGTGCCGGTGTCCCATCGAAAGCATGTCCCCTTTCCCCGCCGCCAGCTCCGCTGCCGACGCGCGCCCATTGCGACTGAGCGCCAGATTCGCTTGCGGCGCGCTGTTGCTGCTGATGGCCGGCTGCCAGAGCCCGTCCCCGCGAGCGACGCAGCCTGTCGCTGCTCCGGTTCCACCGGCAGTGCCCGCAGCCCCGCAGCCGGTGCAGCAGCCCGCGCCCACTGCGGCCGATGCCGTCAAGCCCAACCCCGACAGCGTGGCGACGGTGCCAGAGCCGAAGGTCGCGGCCGATCCCTGGCGCAATCTGCGCGACCGATTGATCGCCGAGCGCTGCGATCAGCCGCGACAGCAGCACTTCATCAAGCGCTATGCCGGCAATCCGGAGCGCTTTCAGGCCCGCCTGAGCAGCTATGCGCCGGTACTGCACTACGTCGCCGAGCGGGCCGCTGAACGCCAGCTCCCGGCCGCAGTGGCGCTGGTACCGATTGTAGAGAGCACCTATCAGGGCTATCCCGGCCGCGGTCAACGGCCGGCCGGCATGTGGCAGCTGATCCCCAGCACCGCGCGCAGCGTTGGCCTGACCGTGCATGGCGGCAACGACCAGCGGTTGGATACCGCGCGGGCCACCGCAGCGGCACTGACCCTGTTCGAACGGCTGCTGCAGCGCTTCGATGGCCAGCTGGCGCTGGCCCTGGCCGCCTACAACGCCGGTGATGGCCGCGTCGCTCGGGCAATCTCCAAGCACCCTCAGCGGCGTCCGCGTGACTTGCCGCTGTCGCGCATCACCATCGACTATCTGGACAAGATCGATGCACTCAGCTGCCTGCTTGCCGATCCGCCGCGCTACGGCTTCAATCTGCCACCGATGCCTGAAGGTGCGCAGCTGGTCGAGGTGGAGCTGGACTTCCCCGCCGATGCCGCACAGCTGGCAATGGAGCTGAATACCGATGCGACTTTGCTGCGTCGCTACAACGGCGCGATCCGAGGACCACAAACGCGCCCTGCCGGGCACCGCTGGCTGCTGCCCAAGGGAGTGACTGCGGCGGTGGCCAGCCTGGATGCCGGGGCGGTCGCGCCGGCAACAACGAGCGTCGCCACCAGCGCCTCGACGGTAGGCGTGCACGTGGTGGAATCCGGCGACAATCTGTGGACCCTGGCGCGCCGCTATGGGGTCACGGTCAACGAACTGCGGCAATGGAACGGGCTGTCCAAACAGTCCCTGCTGCGTATCGGCCAAAGGCTCCGCCTGACTCCCTGAGCGCGCCATCGGCGTCGCCGCTACGCGGTCTGCGCAGCTTGCACAGCGATCCGGCTCGGCGCCGACTGCAGGTCAATCTTGTCTTGTTCAGCGGGACTTGGATAATCGCCGCGGTCAGACGTCATCGCGCGCCACCACAAAGGCGCTATCAATGGGAGTAAAGGGATGGGATTTCTAGCGGGTAAACGAGCGCTGATCTGCGGTATCGCCAGCGATCGATCGATCGCCCACGGCATCGCCGCAGCGATGGCCAGAGAGGGGGCAAAGTTGGCATTCACCTATCAGAACGAGCGCCTGCGTTCGCGCGTAGAGGATGCCTGCGCCGAGTTCGGCGGTGAACTGGTGTTGCCCTGCGACGTGGCCGAAGACGCCCAGATCGACGCCATGGCCGCCCAGCTGGGCGAGCACTGGGATGGCCTGGACATCCTGGTCCACTCGATCGGATTCGCGCCGCGCGATCAGATCAAGGGGCGCTTCGTTGACGCGGTCAGCCGCGAGGGCTTTGCGATCGCCCATGACATCAGCGCCTACAGTCTGGCCGCCCTGACCCGCGCGGTGATGCCGATGATGCAGGGACGCGATGGCTCGGTGCTCACGCTGAGCTATCTGGGCGCGATTCGTGCACTGCCGAATTACAACGTCATGGGGCTGGCCAAGGCGTCGCTTGAAGCCTGCGTGCGCTTTTTGGCTCAGGATCTGGGCCCGGAAGGGATCCGGGTCAATGCCATCTCCGCCGGCCCGATCAAGACCCTGGCCGCCGCCGGCATCTCCAATTTCCGCAAGATGCTCGATCACGTGGAAAGTACCGCGCCTTTGCGCCGCAGCATCAGCACCGAGGAAGTGGGCAACGCTGCTGCCTTCCTCTGCTCGCCGCTGGCCTCGGGCATCACCGGCGAAGTGATGTATGTGGACGCCGGCTACCGCAACGTGGCGATGGGTGAACTGGAACAACACTGACCTCGTCGATGCTAGGGCCTCTGTACAGGGAGCCCCAAGCAACAAAAAGCCCGAGCATGCTCGGGCTTTTTTTGTACCGAGCTATGGGTCGATCACGGAATCTGCTTCTCGTTGATGTCGATTTCGATATTGGCGCGCAGATGCTCCAGATAGCCGTTGAATTCCAGGCTGGCCCAGTGATTGCTGAGCTGCTGACGGACCGCGTCCCTGGCTGCCTGATCGAGTGTCGCAGGGTCGCCATCGGCCACCGCAGTCAATTCCACCGCCAGCCATTCCTGAGGACTCAGCTCCACCACCGCGCGGACCGGCTGCTCGCCGGGTCGACTCAGCTTGAACACTTCGGCCAGCGCGCGCGGATCCTGGTTGGCCGCCGTCCTCACTACCGTTTCGGCCGTATTGACGGTCTTCTCCAGTTCCGTGGCGATGCTCTCCAGCGACTCCCCGCCGGCGACCAGTCGCTCACGCAGCGCCTCGGCCCTGAGCTTCAACGCCTCGGCGCGCCGCTCGCCCTGAATTGCGGCAGTGACCTGCGCCCTAACCTCTTCGAGGGTCTTGGGCTCGGTGGGCTTGTGCTCGACCACTTGCAGCACCACCAGATGCTCGGGGGCGATCACGATGGGCTCGCTGACCATGTTCCGCTTGATCGCCAGATCGTCGAATGCCGCCTCACGCAGGGAGGCGTCGGCGAACAAGCCGGGGGCAAAGCCGCGTTCAAAGAAGTCCGACCGCTTGACCTCCAGCTTCAGCGCATCGGCGGATCGCTGCAGGCTCTTGGGGTTGGCGTTGACCTGGTCGACCAGCTGGCCAGAGATCTCGTTGAAGGCCAGCTCACGTCGATTCTGCGTCCACTCGGCGGCCAGCTCGGCGCGTACCTCTGCAAAAGGCTTGGCCTGCTCTGGGCGGATCTCGCGAGCCAGGATGACGTGATAGCCATCGGCGCCACGAATGGGGTCGGACACAGCGCCGGCTTCCAGTTCAAACAGCGCGGCCTCGAAGCTGGGATCGGTGATCCCCCGCTCCAGCCAGCCCAAATCGCCACCCTGCTCGGCGGAACCGATGTCCGCTGAGACCGCCTTGGCCACCTCGGCGAACTCTTCGCCATCGGTCACCCGCTGCTTGGCTGCCTCGGCTGCGGCCAGCGCTGCGCGCTCAGCGTCGGCGTCGCTGCCGTCGATGTTGATCAGGATGTGCGAGGCCAAGCGTTGTTCCGGCGTGACAAAGCGCAGCGATTGCGATTCGTACAGCTCCTGCAATTCCTCGTCGCTGGGCTGTTGCTCGGCAACCAGCTGATCGGCGTTGATCTCCACATAGTCGACCATGACCTGCTCGGGGCGCATGAAATCGGCGCTGTGCTCGTCGAAATAGGCCTGCGCCTGTTCGTCGCTGACCTCCTCTTCGATGCTCACGTCGGCGCCGACCAGAGTGATCGAGCTGTAGCTGCGGGTCTGATCGCGCAACCGCACATGCGCGTCGATCTCGGCGTCGGTGATCAGCGAACTGGCGCGCAGCTCATTGCTGATCTCCGCACGCAGGGTGTCGTCGACCAGGCTCTCTTCGAAACCGGCCCGGGTTTGACCGTTGGCCTGCAGCACGCGCAGATACTGATCGCCGTTGAACTGCCCGGCGACCTGGAAGGCATCGATGGCCAGAATCTGTTCCCGCAACCGACTCGGCGGCACGGTGATTCCGGCGTTCTCAGCGTCCTGACGCGCCAATTCACCGTCGACCAAACGGTCCAACGTCGCGCGTTTGCGCTCGGGCGTGTTCATGAAGCTCAGATCGGCGTCTTCGCCGAGGATCTGCCGGTAGTAATTGCGCTCATTGTTCAGCGCACGGGTCAGATCGGCCGGCGTGATCTCCTCCTCGCCGACCTTGGCCACGTAGTTGGAGATGTTGGTGTCGAAATAGGAATTGACGCCAAACAGCGCAAAAGGCAGCGCCAGTATCACCACGATGACTATCAGAACCCAACCGGAAAGCGTTTCGCGTATGGCTCGGAGCATGAAGGTTCAACTTCTTCGCAATCGTTGCGACCGTGGCGCGATCGCATTGGCAGAAAAAACAAAGGCGCCGCGAGGGCGCCCTTGTGGTTTGGCGGAGCGGACGGGGCTCGAACCCGCGACCCCCGGCGTGACAGGCCGGTATTCTAACCAACTGAACTACCGCTCCAAAAACTTGGTGGGTGCTGAGGGTGTCGAACCCCCGACCCTCGCCTTGTAAGGGCGATGCTCTACCGCTGAGCTAAGCACCCTGCGGGCAAGCTGCTTAGTTTACAGCGTCCTTTAGAGCTTTGCCAGCCTTGAAGCTGGGAATCGACGACGCGGCGATCTTGATGGTTTCGCCGGTGCGCGGATTGCGGCCTTCACGAGCGGCGCGCTTGCGCACTTCGAAGGTGCCAAAGCCCACCAGGGCCACCGAGTCGCCGCTCTTCAGCGCTTTGGTGACGGCGTCTACGAAGGCATCCAGGGCGCGGCCGGCATCGGCCTTGCTCAGTTCGGCGGCTTCGGCGATGGCGTTGGTCAGATCGGTCTTCTTCATGGAAACTCCCTTACGGTGTCATTCGGCGGCGAGGTAAGCGTCGCCAGTTCGTTCTAGTTGTCGGGGGATATCGTTAACAGGGACGGCGGAGCAGGATTCCCCGCCGGCCCTGCGCTACGAGCGCCGCGGAGTTATACCAGTGCGCTCGATGTCGAACAAGGAACTTGCGGCCCGAATCCACAACTATTCCGCGCTTTGTTCATGATTGAGCTCAATGTGGGCGTACCGTGCCCGCACTGCCCTCCTCGCCGTCGGCCTTCGGCGGTTCGGCCGAACCGGCGCTTTCAGCCTTCGGTGTCGGCGACTCGATGAGCGCCAGAGCCAGTACCTCATCGATCCATCGCACGCACTTGATTTGCAGATCGCCGGTGATGTTTTTCGGAATGTCGGCCAGATCCTTTTCGTTCTCTTCGGGAATCAGCACGGTCTTGATTCCGCCGCGGTGAGCGGCCAGCAGCTTCTCCTTCAACCCGCCGATCGGCAACACCCGGCCGCGCAGGGTGATTTCGCCGGTCATCGCCACATCCGAACGCACCGGGATCTTGGTCAGAGCCGAGACCAGCGCGGTGCACATCCCGATACCGGCGCTGGGACCGTCCTTGGGCGTGGCGCCTTCAGGCACGTGAACGTGGATATCCAGTTTCTGATGGAAGTCCACATCGATGCCCATCTGCTCGCTGCGGCTGCGCACCACGCTCAGCGCGGCCTGAATGGATTCCTGCATCACCTCGCCAAGATGGCCGGTGTGCTGCAGCTTGCCCTTGCCCGGCACGGTGCTCGCTTCGATGCTGAGCAGTTCGCCGCCGACCTCGGTCCAGGCCAGGCCGGTCACCAGACCGACCTCATCGCGATCCTCGGCGCGGCCGTATTGATGACGACGCACACCCAGGTACTTGTTCAGATTGTCCGAGGTGACCGAGATGCCCTTGATGGCTTTGGCGCTGGCTTTGATCTCGTCCGCGCTCTTGCCCTCGGCCTTGGCCTTGGCCGCCGCCTTCTTGTTCTTGCTCTCCTGCAGGGAAATCTCCTTGACCACCTTGCGGCAGATCTTGGAGATCTCACGCTCCAGATTGCGCACCCCGGACTCGCGGGTGTAGTAGCGAATCACATCGATCAGAGCGCCTTCGGCAACCTTCAGCTCCTTCGCCTTCAGGCCGTTGGCCTTCATCTGCTTGGGCAGCAGATAGCGCTTGGCGATATTGACCTTCTCGTCCTCGGTGTAGCCCGGGATGCGGATCACTTCCATCCTGTCGAGCAGCGCCGGCGGGATGTTGAGCGAGTTGGCGGTGGCCACAAACATCACTTCAGAGAGATCGAAATCGACTTCCAGATAGTGATCGTTGAAACTGTGATTTTGTTCTGGATCAAGCACTTCCAGCAGGGCTGAGGACGGATCGCCGCGGAAATCCATGCTCATCTTGTCCAGCTCATCGAGCATGAACAGCGGGTTTCGGGTCTCCACCTTGGACATGTTCTGCACCACCCGACCGGGCAGCGCACCGATGTAGGTCCGGCGGTGACCACGGATCTCGGCCTCGTCGCGCACGCCGCCCAGCGACATGCGCACGAACTTGCGATTGGTGGCCCGGGCAATGGACTGACCGAGCGAGGTCTTGCCGACGCCGGGTGGACCGACCAGACACAGGATCGGGCCCTTCATCTTGCGCACCCGCTGCTGCACGGCCAGATATTCGACGATCCGTTCCTTGACCTTTTCCAGGCCAAAATGGTCCTCGTCCAGCACCGCTTCGGCCGCGGCGAGGTCCTTGCGCACTCGAGAACGGTTTTTCCACGGCACGCTGACCAGCCAGTCGACGTAGTTGCGGACCACGGTGGCCTCGGCCGACATTGGCGACATCATCTTCAGCTTGTTCAGCTCGGTGCGCGCCTTGGTCTCGACCTCCTGCGGCATCCCGGCCTCAGCAATCTTGCGGGCCAACTCCTCCAACTCGTTGGGCGCATCCTCAAGCTCGCCGAGCTCCTTCTGGATCGCCTTCATCTGCTCGTTGAGGTAGTACTCGCGCTGGCTCTTCTCCATCTGCGACTTGACCCTGCCGCGGATACGCTTTTCGATCTGCAGCACGTCAATCTCGCCGTCAACCAGGGAGATCAGCGACTCGAAACGCCGGCCCAGTTCGGCCCGTTCCAGCACCTCCTGCTTGTCGGCCAGCTTCACCGACAGATGCGCGGCGACCGTGTCGGCCAGCCGCGAGGGATCATCGATGCCGGCCAGCGTGGTCAGCAACTCAGGGGGCAGCTTGCGATTGAGTTTGACGAACTGCTCGAACTGATTGACCAGCGAGCGGGTCAGCACGTCGATCTCGCGAGCGTCGCGTTCGATATAGGAATCCACCGTCCGCGCCTGCGCCCGGTGTAGACCATCCTCTTCCACCATCGCCACCAACTGGGCTCGGCTGACCCCTTCGACCAGCACCTTGATGGTGCCGTCCGGCAGCTTGAGCAGCTGCAAGATCGTGGCCAGACAGCCGAACTCGTATAGATCCTCTTCGCCCGGGTCGTCCACGTCCGGCGAGCGCTGGGCAACCAGCAGGATTTGTTTGTCGGCCTCCATGGCGATTTCCAGCGCCCGAATCGAGCGCTCCCGACCCACGAAGAGCGGGATCACCATGTGCGGAAAGACCACCACATCGCGCAACGGCAGCACCGGTGCGTCGAACATGCCGCTGGCAATGGCGGGACTGGATTCGGTCATCTGGATCAAACTCCTGGGTACAAACGATCTGGCGACACTCGCCAGCGGTTGCAGATCTGGGATCGGATTGGCCTTTTGCAAGGTCTATGTCGCACAGCCAATGGGCACAGGCAAGGGCGAATCACGAGGATTGGACGATGGACCCCATCGCCGCATTGACCGGTAGTGGTCATCGGGGTGAGGGCTCAGGAGTCAGGGCCCAGGAATGTCAAGGACGTGCGGGATCAGGCTCTTCTGGGCCCTGGGCCCTGGGCCCTGGGCCCTGCCGCAGCTAATCCCCAGCCGCGCGGCTGGGCTGGGTAGCGTTGCCTTCGTAGATCAGATAGGGCTCGGCGTTGCCCAGGATCACCGCTTCGTCGATGACAACCTTGGAGACGTTCTCCATCGACGGCAGCTCGAACATGGTGTCGAGCAGCACGCTCTCGACGATGGTGCGCAAGCCGCGGGCTCCAGTCTTGCGATCCAGCGCCTTGCGGGCGACCGCGTCGAGCGCGTCGGGGCGGAACTCCAGCTCCACCTCTTCCATCTCGAACAGCCGCTTGAACTGCTTGGTCAGCGCGTTCTTGGGCTCGGTAAGGATCTTCACCAGCGCTGCCTCGTCCAGTTCCTCCAGCGTGGCAACGACCGGCAAGCGACCAACGAATTCGGGTATCAGGCCGTACTTGACCAGATCTTCCGGCTCCACCTCACGCAACACCTGACCGACGTTGCCGCGGGTGTCCTTGCTGCGCACGTCGGCGGAGAAGCCGATACCGGTGGACTCGCTGCGAGCCTGAATGACCTTCTCCAAACCGGCAAAGGCGCCGCCGCAAATGAACAGGATGTTGCGCGTATCAACCTGCAGAAACTCCTGCTGCGGATGCTTGCGCCCGCCCTGCGGCGGGACCGAGGCGATGGTGCCTTCGATCAGCTTGAGCAGCGCCTGCTGTACGCCCTCGCCCGACACGTCGCGGGTAATCGAGGGGTTCTCGCTCTTACGAGATATCTTGTCGATCTCGTCGATGTAGACGATGCCGGTCTGCGCCTTCTCAACGTCGTAGTCGCACTTCTGCAGCAGCTTCTGGATGATGTTTTCCACGTCCTCGCCGACATAACCTGCTTCGGTCAGGGTGGTGGCATCGGCGATCGTGAAGGGCACGTTGAGCAGCCGGGCCAGGGTCTCGGCCAGCAGCGTCTTGCCGGACCCGGTCGGGCCGATCAGCAGGATGTTGCTCTTGGCCAGTTCCACATCTTCGCTGCGCTGACGTGATTCCAGCCGCTTGTAGTGGTTGTGCACCGCGACCGAGAGCACCTTCTTGGCGCGGCCCTGGCCGATCACGTATTGATCCAGGACTTCGAGGATTTCCCGCGGTTTGGGCAGCGAACTGCGCGCAGCTGGGGTCTTTTCCTCCAACTCCTCACGAATGATGTCGTTGCACAACTCGACACATTCGTCGCAGATAAACACGCTAGGGCCAGCGATCAGCTTGCGCACCTCGTGCTGGCTCTTGCCACAGAAGGAGCAATACAGAACCTTGGCAGGATCGTTACCGCGCCCGTTTCGTTCGTCACTCATGCGTGTTTGGACCTCGCTAAACCGACCACCAGGCTCGGGGCACAGTCGGGCCGAGAATACCACAGGAAAGTGGGTGCACTGTGTGCATGGCCAATGCTCGCCGCGGCCGCGCTAGAGCGGCGCTGAGCCGGCACCAGGCGGTCGCCTGGCGCACTTGGAAAATCACCTCGGAAATCAAAGCCTTGGCTCACCCTTCGGTGCCGACACTGTGGCCCGCTCAGGCGTTCTTGACGGTGGCCTCGTTGCGCCGGTCGATGACCTTGTCGATGAGGCCGTATTCGGCAGCGTCTGCCGCGCCCATAAAGTTGTCGCGATCGGTGTCCTGGGCGATACGCTCCAGTGACTGTCCGGTGTGATCGGCCAGGATCTGGTTGAGCAGCTCGCGCATCTTCAGGATTTCGCGCGCGTGGATGTCGATATCCGAGGCCTGCCCGGAGAACCCGCCCAGCGGCTGATGAATCATCATCCGCGAGTGCGGCAGGCTGTAGCGCTTGCCGCTGGTGCCGGCGGCGAGCAGCAACGCACCCATGGAGCAGGCCTGCCCGATGCACATGGTGCTCACGTCGGGCTTCATGAACTGCATGGTGTCGTAGATCGCCATCCCGGCGGTGACCGACCCACCCGGACTGTTGATGTACAGATTGATGTCCTTGTCCGGATTCTCCGACTCCAGGAACAGCAGCTGGGCGACAACCACATTGGCCATGTAGTCATCAATGGGACCGACCATGAAGACCACTCGCTCCTTGAGCAGGCGCGAGTAGATGTCGTAGGCCCGCTCGCCGCGAGCACTCTGCTCAACGACGATGGGCACCATGTTCAAGCCCTTGATTTCACTCATGCGGTGCTGCCTGCCTTGGGCGGTGAAACGACGTCTTGGAAGCCGCGCTGCACTTCGCTGACCTGGGCCTGGCTGGCGACCCATTCGGCCACCTGCTCTTCCATGACCCGGCTCTGCACCGCGCGCATCAGCTCCGGCGACTGGCGGTAGGCTTCAATGACTTCCGACGGATCTTCGTAGGTGGAGGCGATCTGCGCCAGCGACGCCTGCACTCGGGAGTTATCCAGACTCAGCGACTGCCTTGATGCGATCTCACTGAGTAGCAGGCCGGCACGCACGCGCCGTTTGGCGGTGTCGGTGAAGCTGTCAGCGGGTAGCGGCTGCGGCTCAGGCGCGCCTTGGCTACGCGCCTGCTGCAGCGCCTGGCGGTGATTGGCGGACTGCAGCGACTGGCACTCCTGCTCGACCATCGAGGCGGGCACTTCCACGTCGGCATGCTTGTCGAGCAGCTGATCGATCACCGTCGCGCGCAGGCGGGCCGACAGGGCCTGGGCCAGTTCTCGGTCCAGATTGTTGCGAATCTCGCGACGGAAGGTGTCCATCTCGCCGTTGGCGATGCCAAAGCTACGGATGAAATCGGCATCAACCTCGGGCAGCTCGGCCTCATTGACCTTGACCACCTTGGCATGCACGGTGGCTGACTTCCCGGCCAGACGGCTGTCGCGATAGCTCTCCGGGAAGTTCACTTCAACAGTGAACTCGTCATCCACGGACTTCTCATACAGCGCCGCTTCCAGCTCAGTGAAGATCGCGCCCTGCCCCAGAATCGTGGCGCCGCGCTCTACGCCCTCCAGCGGATCGCGGAAATCCTCGGCCTGGACGTGATATTCGAAGGCGACCATATCGGTTTCCTTCGCAGCGCGCTCAACGGCATTGAACTTGACCCGCTGGCGGCGCAGGTTGTCGATCATCCGATCGATGTCTTCGTCGGTGACTTCGGCGACTTCGCGCTCGAAGCTGAGGCCGGTCACGTCGATCTCGCCAAACTCGGGCAGCACGTCAAAAGTGGCGGTGTAGGCGAACTTCTCGGCGTCCTTCTCGGTCGCCACCGACGGCGCCGTCGCCGGCTTCAGGCCCTGCTCCTGCAGTGCCTTATCGAGGGTTTCGCGAATCAGCTCCCCGGAGGCCTCGTTGCGAATCTGCGGGCCGAAACGCTGCTCAACCACCATTGTGGGCACTTTGCCGCGCCGGAAACCCTTGATGTTCACCGAGCGGGCGTACTCGCGCACCTGTTTCTCGATGCGCTGGTGCAGTTGATCTGCAGGAACCTCGACACGCATGCGACGACTCAGGCCGCCGGTGTTTTCGACCACAACTTGCATGAAGCCTCCGATATCCTGTCGCCCTGGCGGTCATACCGGCGACCTACTATTGGTGCGAAAGGGGAGACTCGAACTCCCACGGGTTGCCCCACTGGAACCTAAATCCAGCGCGTCTACCAGTTCCGCCACTCTCGCAAAGCTCGACCACGCGGCGCCGGTCAGGCGCACGCACTGGCGATGGGCAATCTGGTGGGCCGTCAGGGACTCGAACCCCGAACCTACTGATTAAGAGTCAGCTGCTCTACCAATTGAGCTAACGGCCCAAAAAAACGCTCGAATTGTCTAACGCTTGCTTTGTAAAACCTGTCGCGTCGTTCGAATCTGAAAGTGGGGTGATCGATGGGGCTCGAACCCACGACCGGCGGAATCACAATCCGCTGCTCTACCAACTGAGCTACGACCACCATTGTTCTTGCATTGGCGCGCCCGGCAGGAATCGAACCTGCAACCCCCGGCTTAGAAGGCCGGTGCTCTATCCGATTGAGCTACGGGCGCTTGACTCCCGTCCTGCTCGGCTCGCCACACCGCTAAACTTCGTTTTAGGCGTCAACACCAGCGGCATTGACGCGAGTTGGTCGGGGTAGAGGGATTCGAACCCCCGACATCCAGCTCCCAAAGCTGGCGCGCTACCAGACTGCGCTATACCCCGGATGCGCCGGACGCAAGCAGCCGCCGAATCCTACGGCGCAGCCGACTAGCGGTCAACGCGCTTAAAAACTCAAAACCCGACCGGAGTCGGGCTTCGATAAAGTGGCGCGCCCGGAAGGATTCGAACCTCCGACCCCCTGGTTCGTAGCCAGGTACTCTATCCAACTGAGCTACGGGCGCTCCGTAATCGTTGCCGATGAACTGTTGCTCACACAGCGAGCCCACTATTATTTCGTGCCCTACGGTCAGCGTCAATCCCTTTGTTCGTTGTTGAGGCTGAGGGCGGGCACAGGGCACAGGGCACAGGGCACAGGGCACAGGGCACAGGGCACAGGGCACAGGGCCAAGAAGATTCCAGCGCGCGTACCATTGCGCAATCACCCGAGGTCCGGTTGACAGCGATCAGCCCAAGTAGGATGCGGTGAGGCACGAATCGCATCGGTCGCGTTGCTGAGGGCTGAAGGAAGAATCCGCAGCGCTTATCCGTTTCGCAAGTCCGCAGCACCCGGTTGGCAGCGATCAGCGCGCGGGTAGCAACCGTGCCGGGTCGGTGGGTTTGCCGCCGACCCGGATCTCGAAATGGAGCATCTCGCGGTCGGTACCGCTGCGGCCCAGTTCGGCGATCTGCTGTCCCTGCTTGACGCTGTCACCCTCGGCGACCAGCCGCTTGCGGTTGTGTCCGTAGGCGGTCAGATATCCGCCATCGTGCTTGATGATCACCAACTCACCGTAGCCGACCAAGCCAGAGCCGCTATAGACCACCTGACCGGAGCGTGCCGCCAGCACCGGCTGACCCGCAGCGCCGCCGATCTTCAGCCCCTGACGGGCCGGATCGTTGGCCTGGAAGCCGCGCAACACGCTGCCTTCGGTGGGCCACAGCCAGGTCGATGAGCCCGGTGCGGTCGGTTTGGGCGTAGGCTTGGGGGACGCTGGTGCGGCGGCGACTGTCGGTGGCTTGGCAACCGGTTTGGCGCTGGTGCCGGTTGGCGCTGGCGCCGGCGCGGTTTGTGCCCGTGACGGCCGGCTGGGCCGGGATGGCCTTGGCTTGCTGCTGCTACGGCGCCCGCTGTCGGTACTCAGGCGCAACTTTTGGCCGGGATAGATGCGATATGGCGGGGCGATACCGTTGAGTTTGGCCAGCTGTTTGTAGTCCATGCCGTGCTGACGGGCGATGCCATAAAGGGTGTCGCCACGGCGCACTTCGTGGGTACCACGGGCTGGCTCCGGGGCGACCACCGGCGGCGTTGCCCGCGGTCGGCGCGTGCTGGGACCGCTGGAGCAGCCGGCGATCAGCAGCGCCGCCAGGGCGATGGCTAACCAGCAGCGCACTATGGCCAGGGTCACTACACCACCCCGCCCAGCAAAGGCACGAAAGCCACGGCACCCAGCTTCTCGGTAACCCAATTCTCGCCGTCACGCTGCACACGCAGCAGCTGCTGCTGGCCTGGGGGCCCCACCGGCGCAACCAGTACGCCGTGCTCGCTCAACTGGCGCAGCAACGGGGCGACCAGTTCGTCGGCGCCGGCGGTCACCAAGATGGCGTCAAAGGGCGCCTCCTCCGACCAGCCCACGTTGCCGTCGGCGTGGCGGCTGCGGATGTTCTTCAGCCCCAGGCGGCGAAAGCGCCGTCGTGCGCTGTAGAGCAACTCGTCGATGCGCTCCACGGTGTGCACCTGCGGTACCAGCATGGCCAGCACCGCGGCCTGGTAGCCGGAGCCTGTGCCCACTTCCAGGACCCGCTGCGGAACGCCGTTGCGCAAAATTGCGGCGGTCATCATGGCGACGATGTAGGGCTGCGAGATGGTCTGGCCCAGTCCGATCGGCAGCGCCGTGTCCTCATAGGCGCGCGAGGCCAGGGCCTCGTCCACGAACAGATGTCGAGGCAGCTGACCGATTACCGCCAGCACCCGCTCGTCGCTGATTCCGCTCTGCCGCAGCCGCGCCACTAGCCGGTCGCGGGCTCGCTGCGAGGTCATGCCCCGCCCGTAGACGTCTCCGGCGCTGCTTGCCGCCATCATTCTTCGAGCTTGCCTATCCAGTTGGCGATCTTGTCCAGGGTCCGATAGTGGGTCAAATCCACCGTGATCGGAGTCACCGACACGCGCCCGCGGCGCACCGCATCTATATCGGTACCCGGGCCGGCATCCTGCTCGGAACCCGGCGGACCGATCCACCAGATCGGTCGGCCGCGCGGATCGCGGTCGCGTATGCACGGCTCGGAACGATGATGGTGACCCAGGCGGGTGGCTTCGAAGCCCTCCAACTCATCCCAGGGCCGATCGGGCACGTTGACGTTGAGGATGGTGTCGGCCGGCAGCGGGTCATCCAGCAAGCGCTGAATAATCCGTCTCGCCGCCCTGCCGGCAGTCTCAAAGTGCTGACCGACGTGGTCGACGCTGGCCAGAGATACTGCTACCGCCGGCAGGCCCAGAAAGCGCCCCTCCACCGCCGCAGCAACGGTGCCCGAGTAGAGCACGTGGTCACCCAGGTTGGCGGAGTTGTTGATGCCGGAGACCACGATATCGGGCTCGCTGTCGAGCAGACCGGACAGGGCCAGAAACACGCAATCGGACGGCGTGCCGGCAACCCGAAATCGGCCGCGCTCCAGCTCCACCGCCCGTATCGGTTGATCCAGAGTCAGCGAGTTGCTGGCGCCACTACGATCCCGGTCTGGCGCGACCACGGTGACCCGGCCCAGCGGGGCCAGCGCCCTGGCCAACTCGGCAATGCCCGGCGCGTCCACACCGTCATCATTGCTTAGGAGCAAATGCATCAACGCCCTCCCTGGCACGATCGTCGCGGTTTCGCTGCATCCCTGCGGCTATTCTCTCAATGCTCATCACTCATCCTTGCTGACCGGAACGCGCTAGGCTGTTGCCAGCGCCGCCGGATTCCACCGCCTATGATAAGGCCTGCAGAGCACGACCATGGCTGAGCGTGACAAAGATGATCAAAGTGCAGACAGCGGGCGTCTAGGCGCGGACGAGCTGGCGCTGTTCAGGGAGGCCATCGGCGAGGTGCGGCGCATTCATGCCGATCCGCTGCCGGAGCGTCCGCGCCCGGCCGCCGAGCCGCGTCAGCGACTGGCCGATGATCGCGAAGTGCTGGCCAGTCTTGACCATTCCGGCGCCGCGGTAGAGGGTGCCGAAGGCGGCGATGTTTTGAGCTATCTGGCGCCCGGCTATCGGCGCCGCTGGCTGCGCCGGCTGATCCGCGGCCAGTTCGTGATCGCCGACCAGATCGATCTGCACCACCTGGATCAGGTGCGCGCAAGCAAGCTGCTGGGCGAGTTCCTGCGCCAGTCGCGGGCCCACGATCGACTATGCGTGCGAGTCATTCACGGCAAGGGCGGCGCGCGCGGATCGGTGCTCAAGGCGATGGTCGAGCGCGAGCTGCTGCGCCGCATAGAGGTGATTGCATTTCATTCGGCGGCACCGAACCAGGGCGGAACGGGGGCGGTGGATGTGTTGCTGCGGGGGCAGCGCTAACGGCCAATGAAAGCTCGGCAAACGATCAGACCGCGCCGTTTCCCCGACGACGCGATCCAATCGCAATCAGACACGGTCAATGCAGCCGGCAGATCTGCTAACCGTCACCGTTTTCTTCGGTCTTCACCTTTGGCGGATTGACCCATCGGGTCTTAACGCCGCGCATCTGCGCCTGGCGCTCCACCGCCGACATCTTCGGCTTGTCCAACTCAAAGCGGGGCTCGTCGCCGGACAAGGTCCGTGCGCCCGTGCTGCCGCAACCAACCATGCTCCCCAGCGCGATTGCCCCGACCAAAACCAGTGCTAAACGCATGTGTATCTCCTGATTCGCTGTGGCAGTGATTCGGGAACTAGGACCTACCCAGGCCCGCCACTTCACTGCCACAGCCGGCGGGCGAAGCTGAGTATAGGCATGGCCAAAGTCGGCAAGACGCGATGATTGCGATTTGATGGAGAAGCTTTACAGGAGCGCAAGATTGGCGTCGCTGGACCGCGGATCAAGAGCTGATGGAAAGGGCGTAGCAACCGCATCGCGGGATCCGGTCTCGCTCCGCCATCAGCCCTAAAGAGGCTAGTGTGTCGTCAACGGCCCGGCATAGGCTTGCGCACCCGCAGGCATCGTGGCTTTCTCCGCTTCAAAGGGCTTGCTGATATCGATATTCAGAATCACGTGATTGCCCACGATCCGCTCATCGGCCTCCGGAGAGGTGTGAAAGGCAGCCGGAAACAGCAACCCATCGACCTCCTGATAGCGGGTGATGGTCCGCCACAGCGGCCCGAATACCTTGCGCTCTTCCGGCAGGCCGACCAGAGTCAGGAAGGGTCGGTAGCCGGTCGCATACTGATAGCCGACCAGGCGATAGCTCTCCGGGTCGATGTACAGCACGAAGTAGTCGTTGTCGGACTTGCCGACGTCCCTGCCCTTTTCAAAGCGCATGGTGATCTCGTGCAGGTCCTTGTCCACGCCGGGCCAGCGGAATGCGCTCGGCGCCGACAGGATTACCCCGTCGTCCTGAGTGATCCAGGGCAGATTCACGAAGTAGTAGAAGAAGTGCACCATCATCGGCGGCGGGTTGGCGCGCTGCCAATTCTGTGACCACACCTGCTCGCCATCGAAGCCGATGCTGGCCTGATCCATCGGCCACTGCTGCCACGCTTTGCGGGTCTTCTGGTCGATGACTTCGTGCGCCACCCACCAGGCGAACTCGTTTTTGCCGTGGTAGTTGTTGTGCATCACGTTGTCGAAGCGTATGGAATCGACCGCCCGCCAGCGCTCCAGCCCACCGTGCGCGTCGACCATCGCCTCGATGATGCGCTTGCTCTCGGCATTCTCATACGTCGGCTTGGCCTGGACCACACTCACCGCCAGGCTCAACAGCAGTACCAGCAGCCATCCCTTCATCCCTTTAGGCATTTGCCCTATCTCCTTCGTTTGGTGTTGTATTGCGCCAGTCTTCGGCGACTCCACACTCGGCCATCAGCGGCGGGAATTCCTGAGTAAAAGCTGCGAAAAAGCTTCCATTTATGTCCCAGCACGATCAGCCCAGGCGAAAGCAGCGCAGTGATCGCCCGGCAATGCGGGTGGGTAAATGGGTGGTGCACCCGGATCTGGGCGTGGTTCGCAGCGGCGATGACGAAGTCCGTCTCAACCCGAAGTCGCTGGAGGTGCTGCTGGTGCTGATCGACGCCGGCAGCCGCGGGGTCTCGCGCGGCGCGCTGCTGGATTCGGTCTGGGGCCAGAGCTACCCCAGCGACGCGGTGGTATCGCGGGCGATTGCCGACCTGCGCGCCGCCTTCGGCGAAAAGGCCGGTGAGCAGCGCTACATCCGCACCCTGCCCAAGTATGGATACCAGCTGGTTGCCGCGGTTGCGCCTTTGAGCGAAGCAGAGCAGGAGCCAGCGGCGGCTCAGCCAGAAGCAGCAGGCCCTGCCGGTGGCTCCGGCACAGCCATCCCGCGCTGGCGGTACGCGCTCCTAAGCGGCGCCGCGCTCCTCGCCGTCCTGGTCACCGCGGCTGTCACTCATCTGTGGACCGACACGCCCGCCCCGCCCTCATTGAACGAGAACATCGAAGCAGGAAGGCCGCTTTCCGCCGATCCCGGTCTGGAACACCAGCCGCGGCTGGCGCCGGACGCGCAGTGGGTGGTCTACGCCGCCAAAGCCAGCGGCCGCGACGATTGGGATTTGTACCGCGCCCACCTGACCGATGGCACCCGGCTGGTGGTGGCCGCCGATCCAGGCGTCTCCGAGCACGGACCGGCCTATGCGCCCGACGGTCGGCAGCTGGCCTATGTGCGATTCGATGCGCAGGGCTGCGTCGTGGTCGTCGACGATCTACTGCCCGGCGGCGCGCAAACGATCGCCGAATGCACCTCACGATTCCCGACCCTGGTCGATTGGGCGCCGGACGGTCGCCACTTGGCCTATAGCAGTCGCGCCGCGGACGACCCCATGCAGCGGCGCCGAATCTACCAGGTCGATCTGGACAGCGGCACCCGCCGCGCCTTGACCGACGCGGTCAGCGCCACCGGCACCGACTACTATCCGCGCTATTCACCGTCCGGGCGGCAGCTGGCCTTTCTGCGCGGCGAGCCGCAGCCGGATCACCGCAGCACGCTGTGGGTGGTCGACTTGAACAGCGGTATCGAGCGACAGGTACAGGCGCCGGCCGCCCAACTCGGCGGCATGAGCTGGCAGGACCAGGACCAACTGCTCTACGCGATCAATGAGTTCGGTCAGTGGACCCTGTATAGACTCGGCATCCACAGCGGCGAGCAGCAGCGACTGCGCGCGCCCGAGCTGATCCATCCCGAATTCAACGCCGACGCGTCAACCCTGGTTGCCGCCAGCGTCGAACGGCGCGTTGGTCTGCTGCAACTGGACGCGCATGGCGCCGAAGCCGGCGCCGAGCGACCGGCCACAGCGCTGGCAGTGTCGACCGCCGACGACTACGCCGGTCGACTCTCACCCGACGGCCGCACCCTGGCCTTTCTCTCTACCCGCAGCGGGCATGCCGAACTCTGGGTCGCCGATCACGGCAACAGTGCGGCGCGTCAGCTCACCCGCTTCGAAGGCCCGCCGGTGCGATCGGCGGACTGGCACCCCAGCGGCGAATCGCTGCTGTTCACCGTGGCGACCGAGCAGGGCGAACGGCTGCACCGGGTGCAGCTGATCACCGGCCAGATCCAGCCTTTCGGCCCCGAGGTCTCGGTCGCCGCACCGCGCTGGCTCGGCGACGGCGAGCGCTGGGTCGCCGGTTGCCGGCTCGACGGGCAGTGGCAGATCTGCGTCGGCCATGCTGACAGCGTGCGACCGCTCAAGGTCCGCCTATTTCGCCCGCAGCCCATCGGGCCCGACACCGTTGCCGCAGTAGATGACGCCGGAACGCTGATGGCGCTGAATCTCGAAGAGGGATCGACGGCGCCGATCTGGGACGGACTACCCGATCGCGGCCGCTACGGCTGGGAGATCGACGGCGACACCCTCTACTACCTGCGCGAAGCGGGGATCAACGGCCAGGGCCAGCTGAT
Organism: Gammaproteobacteria bacterium; assembly: GCA_030430155.1. Lineage (GTDB taxonomy): Bacteria > Pseudomonadota > Gammaproteobacteria > Xanthomonadales > SZUA-5 > SZUA-5. Next base: position 5,785 of record JAUIFV010000039.1, on the reverse strand, counting down.
TGGTCGGGACATCGACAGCGGCTTCGAATCGGTACTGTTTCAGGGCGATCTGCCGCTTGCGGATACCAGCGTCGACGTCAGTGCCGAAGCAGGAACCATCGTGCTGACCGGCTTTCAAGCCGCCAGCGATGATCTGCAGGTATTCAGGTTTGGTCAGTCGCGGTGAAAGGTCCCAGGCGCGAGTTCGCCGAAGCGATCCACATCCCTCGGTATCCCGCAGCAAGTCATCTATGTTCGAGACTCTGTTCGAGTTTCGAAATCCCATACTGAAAATCCCCTTGTCTTGGATTGCCTGATTACATTGAGCCCATGCTCGGAGCAGAGCGTTTCTCCGAAACTTTCGTAAGCGTCAGGCAGTTGAAGAATGTGGGGCAGATCATCTTGAAAAATCGGCGCCCGAATCCTCCGTTTGTTGTCCGAGTTCAACTCATAGCCAGACGCCAGCGGATCCAGAATGTTTGAGGATCGATAGACAAAAAACCGCGAGTCACCTACCGAAACGGGAAGAAAACCTGCGTGTCTGTCGAGCTGAACCAAGGCGCTAGCGGCCAAACTGTCCACGCAAAGCAGCCCCAACGCCGAGCTCACTGGGCAGCAATTGTCCAGCTTGTGTGTCTTGTTGCTGCGTTGGAACTCAAAGTTTGCCGCCAATGGCAAACGATCCTCGTCTACCGGTTCACTGGTGACCCACTTGCGGACTAATCCAACATCTTCTGACGCTGACAAGATCAATACGGCCCTGCGACCCGATGACGCCAACCCGAACATCTTCACGGATAACCTCTCCCAAGCACTGCCTTGCTGATCTTAGGTCAGAAATCGCTTCAGAGAATTCGGAATGGAAGGCCATCAGCGAAGCTAAGTTAGTGCTGCCCCCCTATTCGATCTCTCCCTCCGGCTGACCGTGCACATCGCTGAGCTCGAACACCTCGCCCAGCACCGTGGTCGCAAAGCCGCCGCTGCACAGCTCGAACTGCAGCGCCACGGTCTGCTCGTCCAGCCACTGCGCCTGCAGATCGTGGGCGACCAGGCGCAGGGCGCGGCGGTCGGCTTCCACGCGCAGGGATTCGAGCACTGTGAGCCAATCGGGATGGGTGGCCATCAGCGCGGATTCCAGCTCGGCCACCTCGCCTTCGAGCTCGAAACGGGCCCGACCCGGTAGCGCGCCGGTGGGGTGAATCTCCAGGCGGGACAGGCGTTCGGCGATTGCCGGGTCGGCAGGATCGTAGCGAAACCAGGAGCCGCGGCCGTCCAGCTGCAGCAGTTCGCCGCTCAATGCCTGATCCCAGCTGCCGTCGCGCAAGCGCTGTCCGAGCAGCGTATTGAAGTCCAGCGCGCGCAGGGTGGAGATGGCGAAGCCGCGCTTGTTTCGGGGCAGTCGCGTGCCGGCAAGCAGGGCTTCAGCCAGACGCAAGTTGGCGCCGTCCTTGCCAAAGCGCTGCACGCCGAAGTAGTTGGGTACGCCGAGCTTGGCAATCTCTCCCAGCCGCGCTTGCAGCGCCGCCGGCTCGACCTGCACCTCGCGCAGGACGATGCGAAAACGATTGCCGCGATGGCAGCCGCGGCGCAGCTTGCGGCGGTGTGGCGTGGCGCTGAGCACGGTGACGCCGTTGGCCTCCAGCTCGGACCAGTCCACGTCGGCACCGGGCACGCTGAAATACTGCCGGGTCACCGCGTGGCGGTCTTTCAGCCCGGCGTAGCCCACATCGCGTTCGGCGACGCCGGCGTGGCGGGCCAGCGCCTGGGCGACGAAGGCGGTGTTGGCGCCGCGTTTCTCGACCAGGAGCAACTGATGCGGGCCGTCGCCGTCGGCTTCGAAGCCGAGCACCTCGTCGACCTGGAAATCCTCCAGCTGCTGGCGATAGTTCGCCGTACCCAAAGTAGCCCAGCGCCGCGGCCAGAGCGGCAGGGTCAATGACATAGCAGCACGATCGCCTGTGCGGCGATGCCCTCGCGACGGCCGACCAGGCCCAAGCCTTCGGTGGTGGTCGCCTTCAGGCCCACTCGGGATAGATCCAGATCCAGCAGCTCGGCGATACGCGCCCGCATCGCGGCACTGTGCGGGGCGATTTTCGGCGCTTCGGCGAGCAAGGTGAGGTCGACGTTGTTGACCCGGTAGCCGTGCTCACCGACCGCATTCATCGCCGCAGCGACGAACTGGGAGCTGTCGGCGTCGGCCCAGCGCGGGTCACTGGGTGGAAACCACTGGCCAATATCGCCCAGCGCCAGCGCGCCCAGCAGGGCGTCGGTGAGGGCGTGCAGCAGCACGTCGCCGTCCGAATGAGCAACCACGCCGTACTCGTGGGGAACACGCACCCCGCCCAGCATCAGATGATCGCCGGGTCCGAAGGCGTGTACGTCGAATCCCTGCCCTATGCGCAAGCTCACTGTGGTCTCCTGACGCTCAACTCAATGGGTTCTGCTGCAGCCAAGCCTGGATCGCCGGCAGATCCTCGGCCACGGTCAGTTTGCGATTGCTGGCGGCGCCGGTGATCAGTCGCGGCCGCGCCCCGCAGTGCTCCATCGCCATCGCCTCGTCAGTCACCGCCACACCCTTGTCGCGCGCGTCGCGCAGTGCTGCCGTCAGCGCCCCGCGCGGAAACATCTGCGGGGTTTGTGCCAGCCAGTACTGGCTGCGATCGGCGGTGGCCACACTGCGCGGCGCAGCGGCATCGTCATTGTGGCGCTTGAGCGTATCGTGACAGGGTACGGCCAGCAGCGCGCCGTCGCGATCATCGACGCAAGCCAGCAGCCGGTCGAGCATGGCAATGCTTACGCAGGGCCGCGCCGCGTCGTGCACCAGCACCGCCTGATCGGCGCCGACGGTAGACGGCAGCGCCTGCAGCGCAGCAAGCACCGAATCTGCCCGGGTCGCCCCGCCGCTGACCGCCCTGACCTGCGCTGCGGCCGGCAGCGTGATCTGCGCAAAACGCTGATCGCCGGGGCTCAGCGCAACCACGATGCCTTCGATCTGTGGATGCGCGGCCAAGCGCCACAGGCAGTGCTCTAGCACGCTGCGCCCGGCGATCTGCAGATACTGCTTGGGCAGTTCGGATTCAAAACGACTGCCGCTGCCGGCCGCCGGCACCACCGCCCAGATCATGGCCGCCGCTGGCCGCCGTCGGCCGGCGTATCGGCGCTCGGCTCGACGACCTGGTAGTAGACCTCACCAGGCTTGGTCATCCCCAGCTCGACCCGGGCGCGCTCCTCCACCGCCTCCTGGCCCTCTTTGAGATCCTCAACTTCGGTGGCTAACAGCGCATTGCGCTCGGCCAGCCGGCGGTTTTCCTCCTGCTGCTTGGCGACGTCGCGCTCCAGCTGCCAGACCTGACGCATCCCGCCTTCGCCGAACCACAGTCGATACTGCAGCGCTACCAACAGCAGCAGCAGTATCACTATGACCCAGCGCAGCATGGGCGCTAGCCTGGCAGCGGCCGGGAGAAGGCGGCGCGGCCGGCGTAGACCGCCGCAGAGCCCAGCGCCTGCTCGATGCGCAGCAGCTGGTTGTATTTGGCCACTCTATCGCTGCGGCACAGGCTGCCGGTCTTGATCTGGGTGGCGCTGGTGGCCGCGGCCAGATCGGCGATAGTGGTGTCCTCGGTCTCGCCGGAGCGGTGCGACACCACCGCGGCGTAGCCGGCTTTGGCGGCCAAATCGATCGCGCCCAGGGTTTCAGTCAGGGTGCCGATCTGATTGAGCTTGATCAGGATGGCGTTGGCCACGCCCATATCGATGCCGCGCTGCAGCACCTTGGAATTGGTCACGAACAGATCGTCGCCAACCAGCTGCACCGCCGAGCCGATACGCTCGGTGAGCAGCTTCCAGCCGTCCCAGTCGTCCTCGGCCATGCCGTCCTCGATGGTGATGATCGGGTAGCGCGAGCACCAGTCGGCGAGCAGGTTGACCATCTCCTCGCCGTCCAGGGAGCGGTCTTCGGAGGCGAGGATGTACTTGCCATCGGCGTAGAACTCGGTGCTGGCTACGTCCAGGCCCAGGAACAGCTCGTGTCCGGCGCGATAGCCGGTCTGTTCGATGGCCTTCAAGATCACTTCGACCGCGGCCTCGTTGCTGGGCAGGTCCGGGGCAAAACCGCCCTCATCGCCCACCGCGGTATTCAGACCCTGTGCCTTGAGCACGCTCTTGAGCGCATGGAAGACCTCCACTCCGGCGCGCAACGCCTCGCTGAAGCTGGGCAGACCCACCGGCAGGATCATGAATTCCTGGAAATCCACCGAGTTGTCGGCGTGGGCGCCGCCGTTGAGGATGTTCATCATCGGCACCGGCAGCTGCACTTGGCCATCGCCGGCCAGCGACCGCCACAGCGGCACGCCGGCAGCTGCAGCGTTGGCGTGTGCGGCGGCCAGCGACACGCCGAGCAGTGCGTTGGCGCCCAGCCGGCCCTTGTTCGGCGTGCCGTCCAGCTCGATCAGGCGGCCGTCGAGCGCGGCCTGGTCGGCCACCGACTGGCCGACGATGGCCTTGGCGATCTCGCCGTTGACATGCTCTACGGCCCGGGTAACGCCCTTGCCCATGTAGCGGGACTTGTCACCATCACGCAGCTCCACTGCCTCCAGACTGCCAGTTGAGGCGCCCGAAGGCACCGCCGCACGACCGCTGGCGCCGCCCGCCAGATGGACTTCGGCTTCCAAGGTGGGGTTGCCGCGCGAATCCAGGATCTGACGGGCCAGTACCCTGGCGATGGTGGTGTCCGCTGCACTCATGGGCTGATCTTTCCTCTAGCGTTGATTGATTGTTTCTAAGCGGCGCGCTTGACGACCTGGTCCAGCGCTACCAGCGACTCCAGCAGCGCGCGCATCTGGCCCAGCGGCCAGGCGTTGGGGCCGTCAGACTTGGCGTTGTCCGGATCCGGATGGGATTCCATGAACACGCCGGAGACCCCCACCGCCACCGCGGCTCGGGCCAGCGCCGGCACGTACTCGCGCTGGCCGCCGGAGACCGCACCCTTGCCGCCGGGCAGCTGCACCGAGTGGGTGGCGTCGAAAACCACCGGGCAGGCCGTATCGCGCATGGCCACCAGCGAGCGCATGTCGGAAACCAGGTTGTTGTAGCCGAAGGAAACGCCGCGCTCGCAGACCATGATCTGGTTGTTGCCGGTGGCGCGTGCTTTTTCGACCACGTGGACCATGTCCCAGGGCGCCAGAAACTGGCCCTTCTTGATGTTCACCGGCTTGCCGGTGGCGGCCACCGCCTGGATAAAACTGGTTTGCCGGCACAGCATGGCCGGGGTCTGCAGCACATCGACCACGCTGGCCACTTCGGCGTGCGGTGTGTCCTCGTGCACATCGGTGAGCACCGGAACGCCAATCTGGCTGCGTACCTTGTCGAGGATCTTCAGGCCTCCGGCCATTCCCGGCCCCCGAAAACTCTGGTGCGAGGAACGGTTGGCCTTGTCGAAGCTGGACTTGTAGATGAAGGGGATACCCAGATCGGCGGTGATTTCCTTGAGCTGCCCGGCGGTGTCCAGCGCCAGCTGCTCCGATTCGATCACGCAGGGCCCGGAAATCAGGAAAAACGGCTGCTGCGGCCCAACGGCGTGGCCGCAGAGTGTCATCAGCGGCGTGGCAGTGTTGCTCATGTTCGATCCTTCAGGCGATTCGCGCGGTATTGTCGCGCAGCCTGGATAAAGCCAATGAAAAGCGGGTGCCCATCGCGCGGCGTGGAGGTGAACTCCGGATGGAACTGACAGGCCAGGAACCACGGATGTTCCGGCAGCTCGACGATCTCCACCAGCAAATCGTCGATGGACTTGCCGGAGATGGTCAGG
>JAUIFV010000247.1 GCA_030430155.1 Gammaproteobacteria bacterium | reverse complement strand
AGGGCGGTGGCGATTCCGAAGAAGCGGTGCGCCCATCGGCGCCGTTTACCGCGCCGTTGCCAACGCCAGACGATGGCGTCGCCCCGGAACGGATACAGGCCAGCGCCCCGGACCCGGTCCCAGCCAGCGCAACCGAGGTGCTCAGTCAGGTTGCGCCCGCCGCGCAAAACGCGCCCACCCCGGAGCAGAACGCGGTGGAAAGCACACCGCTGCCGCCAGGCCGCCAGCTGATCGAGCAAAGCATGGAAATGGCCAAGCTCAGCGCCGAGTTGAGCCGCAACTCCGAGGCCTACGCCAAGCGACCCAAGCGCAAGTTCATTTCCGCCAATACCCGTGAGTTCGAGTATGCGACCTACATGGCCGCCTGGGTGGCCAAGGTGGAGCGCATCGGCAACCTCAACTATCCCGACCAGGCCCGACGCGAGATGCTGCAGGGCTCGCTGGTGCTCACCGTGGCGATCCTGAGCGACGGCAGTATCGAGAGCGTCGAACTGATCCAGCCTTCAGGCTATCCACTGCTCGATGACGCGGCCCGCCGCATCGTCGAGCTTTCCGGTCCCTTTGCGCCTATTCCGCAGACCGAAGAGGAGCCCATCGACGTGCTGCATATCACCCGCACCTGGCGCTTCCTGCCCGGCAACGTCAGCATGCGCTGAACGAAAGGCCAACCGGACGGCAGATCGCCCGAAACGTCAGCACCGCGCGGGCGTAGAATAGGGATATGGCCAGCTCAAACTATCTCGACAATCAGTTTCTGATCGCGATGCCCACGCTGGACGATCCGAACTTCGCCCGCGTGGTCAGCGTGGTCTGCCAGCATGGCGAAGATGGCGCGCTGGGCATCGTCGTCAACCGGCCCGCGCAAATGCAGCTGGGCGACCTGCTGGAGCAGTTGGAAATCAAGGTGGAAGTACCCGGCATTGCCGAACAGCCGATCTTCGTTGGCGGTCCAGTGCAACAGGATCGCGGCTTCGTGCTGCATGAAACCTGCGATGAGTACGATTCCAGCTACGCGGTGGCCGACAATCTGCGTTTGACCACCTCGCGCGACGTGCTTGAAGCCATTGCCCAAGGTCGCGGACCCAAACGCCATCTGGTCGCGCTCGGCTACGCCGGCTGGAGCAGCGGACAGCTCGAAGAGGAGCTCAAGGACAACGCCTGGCTGAGTACGCCGGTGGACCTGGACCTGCTGTTCGACACGCCTTCGGACCAGCGCTGGGCGGCGGCTACGGCGCTGCTGGGCTTTGATCCGATGGCGCTGGCCAACTACGCCGGGCACGCCTGAGGCACGCAGGATGAGCACGCTCCTGGCATTTGACGTCGGCTCGCGCAAGATCGGCGTAGCAGTCGGTACGCCGCTGTCGCCGCCGCGACCGCTGACGGTGCTGGCCGCGCAGCCCCAGGCGGAACTGGAGCGGCAGCTGGGCGAGCTATTCAAGGAGTGGCAGCCGGCGCAGTTGGTGGTCGGTCGGCCGCTGACCCTGGACGACAAGGAGCAGCCGGCCAGCCGCAAGGCACGGCAGTTCGCCGAGCGCCTGCGGCAGCTCTATGCCGGACCGGTGACTGAAGTCGACGAGCGCTATTCCACCCGTGAGGCGCGCTCGCGCTTCGCTACGGCGCGGGCGCAGGGCACGGCGCGGCAGCGCCGCGGACAGCCGCTCGATGCGCTTGCGGCAGCGATCATCCTGGAGAGCTATCTTGCCAACTGACGATTTCAACACCCTCTACACCAAGCTGCTCAGCGCGCTGCGTACGCGGCGCTATGACTGTCCCATCAATGAGCTGTTGATCGTCGGCATCCACTCCGGCGGGGTCTGGCTGGCCGAGAAGCTGTGCGAGGATCTGGGCATCCCCACAGAGCTGGGCAAGCTGGACATCAGCTTTTACCGCGATGACTTCAGCCGGGTCGGTGTGCACCCGGTGATCAAGCCGTCACAGATTCCCTGGGAGATCGAAGGCCGCCACCTGCTGCTGATCGACGACATCCTGTATTCCGGACGCACCGTACGCGCCGCGCTCAACGAGCTGTTCGACTACGGCCGTCCGGCCAGTGTCACCCTGGCAGTGCTGGTCAGTCGCAATGGTCGTCAGCTGCCCATCGAGGCGGCCGCCTGCGGCGCCAGCGTGGATCTGCCGCCCGGGCAGCATCTGAAGCTACGCGGGCCCGACCCGCTGCACCTGGAGAGCGTTGCCGTGGTCACTGCCGAGCGCGACGACGAATGACCGATCTGCAGCTGGATGCCGACGGTGGCTTGCGCAACCTGTTGGCCATTGACGGACTCAACCGCGACTGTCTGGTGCAGCTGCTGGACCAGGCCGAGGCGCTGCGTGCCCAGGCCGAGCGCGGCAACCGCAAACTGCCGCTGCTGCGCGGCAAGACCGTCGCCAATTTGTTTTTTGAAGACTCCACGCGTACCCGGGTAACCTTCCAGCTGGCCGCCGAAAGGCTCAGCGCCGATGTGGTCAATCTGGATGTGGCGCGCTCGTCGACCAACAAGGGCGAAAGCCTGCTCGACACCCTGGCCACTCTGGAGGCGATGCACTGCGATTTGTTCGTGGTGCGCCATCCGCAGTCCGGCGCGGCCCACTTCATTGCCCAGCACGCCCCGCACGGCGTCGCCGTACTCAACGCCGGTGACGGCCGTAATGCTCACCCCACCCAGGCGCTGTTGGACATGTTCAGCATACGCCAGCGCTGCGGCGCGGATTTTTCCCGGCTCAGCATTGCCATCGTCGGCGACATCACCCATTCACGAGTGGCCCGCTCGGACATTCACGCTTTGGGATTGCTCGGCGTGGGCGAGCTACGCGCGGTGGGACCGCGCACCCTGGTGCCGCCACAGTTGGCCAGTCAGGGCGTGGTGATCTACGAGGATATGGATCGCGGCATGCGCGACGTGGACGTGGTCATCATGCTGCGCCTGCAACGCGAACGTATGCGCGGCGCCTTGCTGCCCAGCGAGCGGGAGTATTTCCAGCGCTACGGCCTGACCAGCGAACGACTCAAGCTGGCCAAGCCAGACTGCGCCGTGCTGCATCCGGGGCCGATCAACCGCGGCGTGGAAATCGAATCGGCGGTGGCCGACGGGCCGCAGTCGTTGATACTCGACCAGGTCAGCAATGGATTGGCGGTGCGCATGGCGGTGATGACCCAGATCCTCGGCAATCGCGCCCGGGAGCAGCAGCGATGAGCCGTTGGCTGATCCGCGGCGCGCTGCTGCACGGCACCGGAGACCCCATCGATTTGCTGGTCGACGGCCCGCGCATCGCCGCCATCGGTACCCAGCTCCCGGTGGACCCCAGCAGCGTGAGCCGAACCATCGAAGCCAACCGCGCCTGGCTGCTGCCGGGCCTGGTCGACCCGCTGGTGCGCCTGCGCGAACCCGGCGCCACCCACAAGGCAACCATCCCCAGTGAGGCCCGCGCCGCGCTGGCCCGCGGCAGCACCTGGCTGGGTCTGGCGGCCGATACCAGCCCGCCCATCGACAGCACGGCGGTGGTGGAGATGATCGATCACCGCAGCACCGCCGCGGGCGGCGCGCGGGTGCTGCCCTATGCCGCGCTGTGCCGCGATGGCGGACTGGCCGAGCTGGGCAACCTCAATCGCGCCGGCTGTCCATTGGCCAGCGACCAGGGCCAGCCCACCGCCGACCCCGCGCTGCTGCGCGGTGCGCTGCAGTACGCCAGCTCGCTGGATCTGCCGGTCATGCTGCAGCCCATCGACGCCGCGCTGTGCGGTGACGGCGTCGCCCACGATGGCGAGATCGCCGCGCGGATGGGCTTGAGCGGCATTCCGGTGAGTGCCGAAAGCGTTGCACTGGCACGCATACTGCTGCTCGCCGAAGAGGCCCAGGCGCGAGTGATCGTCGGCCCGTTGTCGAGCGCTGTCGCCGTGGACCAGATCGCCCACGCCCAGGCCCGAGGCGTGCAGGTCACCGGCATGGTTTCCACCCTGCAGCTCAGCCTCAACGAACTGGACACCTACCCCTTCCGCAGCGTGTTGCACCTGCAGCCGCCGCTGCGCAGCGAGAACGACCGCAGCGCGCTGCGCGCCGGCGTCGTCAGCGGAGTGATCGGTTTGCTCTGCTCGGACCATCAGCCGCACGACGCCGACGCCAAGCTGGCGCCCTTTGGCGAGTCCGAACCCGGCGCCTCGATGCTGGATGCGCACCTGGGGCTGGCGCTGCGACTGCTGCACGAAGAGAAGCTGCCCCTGACGACCTGGATCGACCGGGTCAGTCTGACCGCGCGCCGCTGGCTGGGTCTGTCCGAGCCGGAGTGGTCGGCCGAAGCGGCCGCGGATCTGCTGCTGCTGGACCCGCACTTCGAATGGCCGCTGCGCAGCAAGGACCTGCTCAGCGCCGGTCACAACAACCCCTTCATCGGTCGCCACCTGGGCGGCCGCGTACTCGCGGCCGCGGTCGGCGAGCATCACTATTTCGCGGAGTAGCCTGGACGTGAATGCAGCAAGATCGCTGGTCGTGATAGCGGGCATCAGTCTGGCCGGCTGCGCCTGGATACAGCCTGCCGCCGAACCGGTCGCGGTGGAAGCTACGCCGACTGCCGCGGCCGCGGCCGAAGCGGCACCAGCGGTGGATAGCGAGGCCTTCGATCGCGAAGCCAAGAGCCGACCTGAGAGCCTGGAAGTGGAGCCGCTGGAGAGTCCGGCCATTGCCCTGCTGGTCGACCAATCGCAGACGGCGGTCAAGGCCGGCGAGCTGGCGCAGGCCTCGATCCTGCTCGAACGCGGACTGCGCATCGAGCCCTACAATCCGCGCCTGTGGCAGCGTCTGGCCGAGGTCCGTCTGGCCCAGCAGCGCTTCATTGAGGCCGAGGAGATGGCGATGCGCAGCTACGGCCAGTCGGCGCGGGTAGGCGAGCTGTGTCGGCGCAACTGGCTGACCCTGCGCGAAACGCGACGCGCCCTGGGCGATCCGAGCGAAGCTGATAAGGCCGCAACGCGTGCTGAGGAGTGCGTGTTGGCGCCGCCGCCTAGATTCTAGGGCTGAGGGCTGAGGGCTGAGGGCTGAGGGCTGAGGGCTGAGGGCTGAGGGCTGAGGGCTGAGGGCTCCAGCATCCGATTTTGGAGGTGATTGATGGAACCGTTGGGAATGCATTGGCCGCTGCTGGGCGGCTTGATGATTGGCAGCGCAGCGGGGCTGTATTTGCTGCTCAACGGGCGGATTGCCGGAATCTCCGGGCTGATCGCCAACACGACCGGCCTCTCCAGCGGTCCGCGCAGCCTGTCGGCGGTCTTTCTGATCACTTTGATGGGCGGAGCCGCGCTGGCCTGGTGGCTGCGTGCGCCGAAGATCAGTATCACCGATTCGCCGCTGCTGTTGATCGCTGCGGGTCTGCTGGTGGGCTTTGGTACCCGGTTGGGCAGCGGCTGCACCAGCGGTCACGGGGTCTGCGGCCTGGCCAGGCTGGCACCGCGCTCGATTACCGCAACGCTGACCTTCATGGGTGTCGCGGCAGTGACCGTCTGGGTCATGCGCCATCTCCTCGGAGGTGGTTCATGAAGCA
>JAUIFV010000246.1 GCA_030430155.1 Gammaproteobacteria bacterium | reverse complement strand
TGAAGGCCTTCTCCAGCGACAACTACAAGTCCCTGCTGCTCGACAGCGTGCCCAACAGTGACGGTCTGGCCGAGCTGGGCATCCGCGCCACCCCGGTTGATCAGGTGGTGCCGCGCTATCTGGGTGACGGCCGCCAGCGAGCTCTGGACGACTACAGAGCCGAGGTCCGTCGCTAGCTGGCGCGCGCTTCAACGCACCACGGGCGCGACATGAGCGTCAATTGCAAGCCCCCGTTGCGCTTTGCGGAGGACGGACTGAACGGCGAGCGGATCCAGGCCCTGCTGGCAGAGCACCTTGACGACATGCGCGCCCAGTCGCCACCGGAGAGTACGCACGCACTGGATCTGGATGGTTTGCGCCAACCCGGACTGCGCTTCTGGACCGCCTGGCGCGGCCAAACGCTGCTGGCCTGCGGCGCGCTCAAGCGGCTTGGCGCCGATCACGCCGAGATCAAATCCATGCGGACGCCGCGAGCGCTGCGTGGGCTCGGCGCCGGCAAAGCCATGCTTGCCCACCTGATCGACCAGGCCCGCACGCTGGGCTACTCCCGGCTGAGTCTGGAAACCGGTTCGATGGCCAGCTTTGCGCCGGCGCAGCAGCTCTATCGCAGCTTTGGATTTGTCGAATGTGGACCCTTTGCCAACTATCGCGAAGATCCCAACAGCGTGTTCATGACGTTGGCGTTGTAGCCGGTGCCATCTTGGTTGTCCCGCGCCGCTGACCGATCTTGTGGACCGCGGGCGTCCCGCCCGCGTTGAAACAGGGAGGGCCCAGGGCCCAGGGCTTAGGGCCCAGAAAAACCTGATCCCGCACGCTTTTGACTTCCTGGGCCCTTGGCCCTGGGCCCTGGGCCCTCCACGGTGCGTGCATCTTCTATCCGGCAGGCAATCCAAAAAACTCCCTTGCCACCGCCGTGGTACTGGCCGCCAATTCGGCTTCCGACTCCCCGCGCACCTGGGCGAGCGTCTTCAACACCTCAGGCAGAAAGGCCGGCTCGTTGCGACGGTGCTTGGGCTTGGGCCTTAGCGTGCGCGGCATCAAGTACGGGGCGTCGGACTCGATCATCAGCCGGTTGGCGGGAATCTCGCTCAGGAATTCGTGCATGTGCGCGCCGCGGCGCTCGTCGCAGATCCACCCGGTCAGGCCGATGTGCAGGTCCAGATCCAGATAGTCGTAGAGCTCTTCGCGGGTGCCGGTGAAGCAGTGCACCACCACCTTGCCTAGTCGGTCGCGGATCGGCTTGAGTATCGCCATGAAGTCGGCATGGGCATCGCGTTGATGCAGAAACATCGGCTTGGCGCAGTTCGCGGCCAGCTCGATGTGGCGCTCGAAGGAGAAGCACTGCACCGGCCGCGGTGAAAGGTCGCGATAGTAGTCCAGTCCGGTCTCACCCACCGCCAGCACCCGCGCATCGGCATGCAACCGCGCCAGCAGTTCCTCGGTGTCGGCGTCGTACTCGGCGGCGTGATGGGGGTGGATGCCGGCAGTCGCCCACAGCCCTTCGCCGCCGCGCTCCACCACGTTCAGCGCATCCAAGCTGCCCTGGCGACTGGCCCCGGTGATCATCAGCTGGGCCACCCCGACTTCGCGCGCCCTGGCCAGCACCGACTCCAGGTCGTGGGCAAAGCTCTCGTGGCCAAGATTGGCACCGATGTCAACCAAAACACCCTGCATGACGTTGTCTATCGGAAGCGATGGGGCGGCGAGTATAGTCACCCCGGCGCTGCGCCGGTCCACCTTCAGAGCCGATTCAGGGCCTGCGCGTCAGTCTAAAAGACTGATTTTCAACACTTTGAGGTGTAGCACACCTCTGCAACCAAGGAGCTATGCGATGCGGCGGATCATCCTGTTGAGCCTGAGCGTGCTGTTTGCCGTCCTCCTGGCCCGCCCCGCGCAGGCCTTCACCCCCGAGAACGGCTTCTACTGGAATGCCAACGAGCCGGGGCGCGGCTACACCATCGAAATCCAGGACAACTTCCTGTTCATCATCATCTATATCTACAACCCGGACGGCAGCGCCACCTGGTACACCGCGCAGGGCTTGATGCAGGGCAACACCGTGTTCAACGGCACCCTGGACGCCACCACCGGCGGCCCCTGTATCGGCTGCCCGCCGAGCACCCCGACCACGGTGATCAATGCCGCCGGTCCGATCAGCATCGAGTTCGACACCGAGATAACCGCCACGGTGACCTGGAGCGCCGGCACCTTCCGCATCGAGCGCTTCGACTACTTCCTGACCCGCGGCGCGGCCGATGTCGCAACCGAACTGATGCTGGGCGAGTGGCAGATCGTTCTGGACTACGCCAATGTGCCCGGGGTCATGGGTTATCCCTTCTTTGGCGATGTGCTGGTCTACACCAGCATCGACACCAGCGAAGATCCAGATTTCTTCGACGGCTGCCGCGCTGACGACTCCATCCTCGGCCGCTGCAGCCAGCAGGCGCTCAATAGCAGCGCTGCGACCGGCTTCTATGACGCTGCCCAGGATTTGCACTTCCTGGTTGTGGTCAATGGCAACAACCAATTGGCCTTATATGTTGTCCGGACCGGCACCGGCCAGTTCGACGGCTACGCCAAGGTCTGCCCCGACAACGAGCCGCTGGCCGACTGCCTGGCCGACAACAGCAACGCGCAGATCCCGGTCCGCGGCTTCCGCAGCGCCAGCCGCAGCTTCGTGCAGAACGGCGTCGGCCCCAACCGTGCCGAAACCGGCGCCAAGACCGGCCTGCCGATGATCAGCGGCGAGGGTCAGAAGCACGCGCCGCTGAGCGCCGTTGAGATCAAGGCGCTGCCGGCAGAGCGGCTGGAGCGGGCGGCGGCGCGGTTGCTGGGGCGCTAGGCGCTTCGCGCCAGGGCCCAGGGCACAGGGCTTAGGGCCCAGAAGGAGCAGGCCGCGGGGAATCAACTGGGCCCTGGGCCCTATGCCCTGGGCCCTAGACACTCGACATATCGGCACCCGGCCGGGATGCCCTACAATCCGGGAGATGCATTCTTCCCCCCTGCTTGCCGACCTCAACGCCGCTCAGCTTGAGGCGGTTGCCGCGCCTCCGGGCCACTATTTGATCCTTGCCGGCGCCGGCTCGGGCAAGACTCGGGTGTTGACCCATCGGCTGGCCTGGCTGGTCGCCGAGCAGGGCCTGTGGCCGCACTCCATCCTGGCGGTGACCTTCACCAACAAGGCGGCGGCGCAGATGCGTTCGCGGGTGGAGAGTCTGCTGGAGCAGCCCAGTCAGGGGCTGTGGATCGGCACTTTCCACGGACTGGCCAATCGGCTGCTGCGCCTGCATCACGACGAAGCCGGTTTGCCGCGCGAGTTCCAGGTGCTCGACGCCGACGATCAGCAGCGCTTGGTGCGACGGACCATCCGCGAGGCCAATCTGGACGACAAGCGCTTCGAGCCGCGCTTTGGCACCTGGCTGATCAACGCCTGGAAGGACGACGGCCTGCGCCCGGATCAGATCGACGCCGGGCGCGATCCGCATGGCCAGCACTGGATCGACATCTACCGCGCCTATCAGCAGGCCTGCCAGCGTGGCGGTCTGGTCGATTTTGGTGAACTGCTGCTGCGCAGCTATGAGCTGCTCGCCGAGCATCCGGCGCTGCTGGCGCATTACCAGCGCCGCTTCGCCCATCTGCTGGTGGACGAATTCCAGGACACCAACAAGATCCAGTACCAGTGGCTGAAGCGGCTGGCCGGCGACAGCGGGCAGCTGTTCGCGGTGGGCGATGACGATCAGTCCATCTACAGCTGGCGCGGCGCTCAAGTGGCCAACATGCAGCATTTCCGCGAGGACTTCGCCGAGGTCAAGATCATCCGCCTGGAGCAGAACTACCGTTCCACCGAGATCATTCTGCAGGCCGCCAATCACCTCATCGCCCACAATGGCGATCGCCTGGGCAAGGATCTGTGGACCGAGCACAAGGGCGGCGAGCCAATCCAGCTCTACGCCGCCTACAACGAGAACGACGAGGCCCGCTACGTGATCGGCCGCATCGAGCAGTGGCGCAGCCACGGCGAGCGGCTGGACCAAAGCGCCATCCTGTATCGCTCCAACGCCCTGTCGCGGGTGCTGGAGCAGGCCCTGGTCGAGGCCAAGATCCCCTACCGCATCTACGGCGGTTTGCGTTTCTTCGAGCGCGCCGAGATCAAGGACACCCTGGCCTGGCTGCGTCTGCTCAACAATCCCGACGACGACCCGGCCTTCGAGCGCGCGCTGGCCCAGCCGCCGCGCGGGGTGGGTGAGAAGAGCCTGGAGAAGCTGCGTGCGATGGCCCGTGAGCGCGGCGTGTCGCTGATGCGGGTCGCGGCCGACCCGGCCTTGCGCGCCAATCTCACCGGCAAGCCGCGCAGCGGTCTGACCGAGTTCGTGGCGATCATCGACGAGTTGCGCGAAGGCGTCAGCGAGCGGGTGCTGGCCGAGCAGGTCGAGGCGGTGCTGGAGCACAGCGGCTTGCGCGCCGCGGTGGCCGCGCTGGAACCGCGCGAAGCTGAGGCCCGTGGCGAGAACCTCAACGAGCTGATCGCCATGGCCAACAGCTATCGGGTCCCCGAAGAGGACGAGGCGATGGGCGAGCTGGCCGCCTTCCTCACCCAGGCCTCGCTAGACGCCGGCGACAGCCAGGCCGCCAAACACGCCGACGCGGTGCAGCTGATGACCCTGCACAGCGCCAAGGGCCTGGAGTTTCCGCTGGTCTTCATTGTCGGCATGGAAGAAGGCCTGTTCCCCAATCAGCGCGCGATGGAAGAAGGCCCGCAGCAGCTGGAAGAGGAGCGCCGGCTGGCCTATGTGGGGATGACCCGGGCCGAGAAACAGCTGGTGCTCAGCTACGCCGAGAGCCGGCGCTGGCGCGGCGGCGCCGCCTACAACGCGCCGTCCCGATTCATCCGCGAACTGCCCGGCCGCTGCGTCAGCGAAGTGCGCCCCAAGGTGCAGCTGACCCGTCCCTCGGCTTTTGGCGCTGCCAGCAGCAGCAAGCCGTTGAACACCTCACCCGTCAAACTCGGCGGCAACGTCCGCCATCCGCGCTTCGGCGAAGGGGTCATCGTGCAGGCCTACGGCCAGGGCGATCACGCCCGCGTGCAGGTCAACTTCGACGATCACGGGATGAAGGAGCTGGTGTTGGCGTTTAGTAAGTTGGAGTTTTTGTAGGGCCTAGGGGGGAGGGCCCAGGGCAGAGGGCCCAGGGCCCAGGAAGGCATTGCTCGCACGTTGGGAGAGCGGGCGTCTTGCCCGCATCGCTATGCGCCCTCGTACAAGTCTGTCCGCAGGCAATTGAATCTGTCCATCCGCGGCGATGTATCCGGGGAGCCGGATTGCTCCTGTGTAGGAGCCTGCCTGCAGGCGATCGGATCTGTAGGCTCGGAGGGAACGATCCGATGGGCCCAGACACAGCGGATCGCCAGCAGGCTGGCTCCTAGTACGCCCGTAGGGGCACACACACAGCACGGTGGAGGTCCGTGTCGGGGTAAGCCAAGGCCCCGTAGTCGAAGGCAACTGCGACTCGGTGACGAGTGGTGGGGAGCAGCCGG
>JAUIFV010000245.1 GCA_030430155.1 Gammaproteobacteria bacterium | reverse complement strand
AGGACGCCGGCGGTGACTTCGATACGGTGGTTGTGCAGCGGGCTTTGCAACAGCTCGAAGACGCTGCGGTGAGCGCCGGTCTTGGGATCGGCGGCCGCATAGACTACACGGCTCACCCGCGCATGAACCAGCGCTCCGGCACACATCACGCAGGGTTCCAGGGTGCAATACAGCGTAGTGTTGACCAGCCGATGGTTGCCCAGCAGTCGCCCCGCTTCCCGTAGCGCCTCGATCTCCGCGTGTGCGCTGGGGTCGCAGTGGGCGATGTTGCGATTCCAACCGCGGCCCACGATCTCGCCGTCACGCACCACAATGGCCGCTACCGGGACCTCGCCTTCGCTTTCGGCGCGCTCGGCCAGCGCCAATGCGGCGCGCATCCACTGCTCATCGGCAGCCGACCACGGCGGGTCCTCGGCAGCCATCAGCCCTTGTTGGGCTCGACCAGGATCTTGCCGTCGCGCTCGCCGGCAGCCGCGGCGGCCACAGCCTCCTTGATCTGATCGATGCCGTAGGTGGCATGGACTCGGGCGTGCAATTGCCGATCGACCACCTGCTGCGACAGCTCCCTGAACACCTTGAATTGCTTTTCCGGCGGCGTGGTGCGGAACCAGTTGGCCAGCCAGAAGCCGCGCAGGCGCAGATCACGGAACACGAAGGTGCCCGGATTGAGCATGCACGGCTCGCCGCTCATCGCGCCGTAGTTGACCATCGTCGCTCCCGGCGCAAGGCTGCGTGCCAGACGCTCGCTGGCCATACCGCCAACCGCGTCAATACCAAGCATGATCTTGGCGCCGGAGCTGAGCTCGGCGACGCGCTTGTGCAGATCGTCGCCGTCGACCAGCACATGCTCCCCACCGGCTGCCTTGACCCCGGCGATCGCCGAATCGCGACGCACCACGTTGATGGTGTTGAGGCCGCGGCTGTTGGCAATCTGCACCAGATAGCCGCCAACGGCGGAGTTGGCGGCGTTCTGGATCACCCAGTCGCCTTCCTGCAGATCGACGAAATCGCGCAGCATCAGCAGCGCGGTGGGCGGGTTGACGCTGAGCATGGCCAGCTGGCGCGGATCGCCCTGCGGCGGCAGCGCGATCAGGCGCTGTGCGTCGGCCACCATGTGGGTGGTCCAGGTCCCGCTGCCGATGGGCAGCAGCACCAACTCGCCGATCGCCCAGGCATCGGCACCGGGACCGAGCTTGGCGACCCGGCCCACGCCTTCGTTGCCGCCGACCGCGGGCAGCGGCGGCAGCATGCCGTACTCACCGGTCAGGGTCAGCACATCGGAGGGGTTGATTGGGGCTGCCATCACTTCCAGCAGCACTTGGCCCTCGCCCAGCTTCGGCGCTTCGAACTCCTCGGCTGCGATGACGTCCTGCGGCACCGGTCCTCGCGTCGCGTACGCGGCTCGCTTCATCATTACTCCCCCATCTGGCGTGCTCGAAACCAATCTAGGCAGCGCTGCCGACGAGTTCAAGATCAGCACTGGAAACAATGAGCCTGCGTTGACCGGCGGCCCCGCGCACGCGCCCGCGGGGCGGGCAAGCGCAGCAATGCAGCCTCGTCCGAGGCTGAGCTGATCCTATAGCGGTTGTACGCGTGCTTCGCTCAGCTGTTGGAAAGTCCTGAAACTTCCCGTTAGCGACCTTGCTCGGCGGCTTCGGTCAGCGCCGCCAGCAGCGCCTTGCCGCTCCAATCCCGTGCACCGCCCTGCTCGGCTTGGCGTATCAACGCCATCAGCTTGGCGTTGACCGGCGCATTGCGACCGAGTCGCTCGGCCAGCCGGACAATCTCGCCGTTGATCCATTCCACCTCGGTGACCCGCCCGGCGACCAGATCCTCCCACATTGACGAGCGCGCCAGCGGATCGATCTCCAACATGCGATTGGCGACTTTGGCAAACAGCCAGTCGGGCAGGCTGAGCACTCTGGGCAACCAGCCGGGCGGCACCGGGGTCAGCCGTGCGGGTTTAATCCGGGCCAGCTCGAGCAAGCGCAGAGCCTCATTCTGGGCCAATGCCACGCAGCGTCTGTAGTCGCGTTTGGACAACTGGCACTTCAGCGGCAAATCGGACAGCGCATTGACCGGATTGTTCAGATTCAGCAGCAGCTTGGCCCACTGCACCGGCAGCATCTGCTGGTGCCTGACCAGGGCCAGCCCGGCGCTATCAAAAGACTCCAGCCACACGCCCAGGGCCGGGTGGTCCTCAATCTCCAGGGATCCCTCGGAGCCTTGGTGGAACTGTCCCTGCCCACCCTGCACGACGTTGAAAGGCACCATCCCCGAAAGCACCGTTTGCTCGGCCAGCGACTGCGCCAGCACGTCGGCATTGCCTATGCCGTTCTGCAGACTGACCACCACGGTACCCGCATTCAACACCGGCGCGAGCTGCGCTGCGACTGTTGCGGTGGCCGCCGATTTCACCGTGACCAGAACCAGCTCGGCCGAAATTTGATCATCCAGTGACTGCCGGAACTGGACGGCTTCGGCGGCAACGTCGATCTGCGCTCCGTGCAGATCGCTCAGGTGCAGACCGTGCTCGGCAATCTCCTGACCAATGCGCTCCCGACCGACCAGCGTGACGTCGACTCCCGCGGCCGCCAATCGGCCGCCGACATAGCACCCTATGCTGCCCGCCCCCACCACGCAGATCGACGCCATCTACCCTGCACCCGCTAATGCGCCAACGACCCCAGATCATGCCTCAACGGCGCCGCGCTTTCAGCTCGAACGCAGTCGACGCCGCATACTGTCGACCATGGCTTGCTCCAGATCGCTACCGCTTTGACGCAATGCGGCGAGCTGCTCGCGGGTCCATTGATCGGCAATGTGCCCGTGGATCAGCAGCACCGCCCGGTCCAGCAGCCGCTCGGCGACTTCCAGGCCATGGGTGGCCAACAAGACCGCGCAGCTACCCTCCCGGGTCCACTGCGCAAGCACCGACTTCAGCTCGTATGCAGCCAGCGGATCGAGTCCGTTGAAGGGTTCGTCGAAGATCAGCAGCGGCGGCCGACCCAGCATGCCGGCGAGCAGACCGGTCTTTTGTCGGGCACCCAGTGAACAGTTGCCCAGGGCCCGGTCCAACCACGGCTGCAGCCCAAGGCGGTCGGCCAGCTCCAGCGTTTCTTCCGGCACGGCGGGCAACTCGCGACCGGCGGCAACCAGCTGCAGCAGCTGGCGTGGGCTCAAGTCGGATGGAAGCTCATCTACCGCCAGCGCTGCTCCAAGCAGGCGCCGGTAGGCCAACGGCGAATCGGCCTCGCGGTAGCCACTGATACGGCAATCGCCGGAGTCGGCGCGCAGGTGGGTGGAGATAATCCGGAGCAGGCTGGTCTTGCCGGCCCCGTTGGGCCCGATCAGACCTACAAATT
Source organism: Gammaproteobacteria bacterium (assembly GCA_030430155.1). GTDB lineage: Bacteria > Pseudomonadota > Gammaproteobacteria > Xanthomonadales > SZUA-5 > SZUA-5. Next base: position 2,170 of record JAUIFV010000245.1, on the reverse strand, counting down.
CGCCGCAACGGATATCCAGGCAGAGCTCGCTGAGCACCGGGCTGCCGCCGCGTGCGACGGAGAGCTGCTCGATTTGTAGGAGTGCAGTCATTTCGGTCGGGATACTCGCAGCACGAAGTAGCTAAGCAACAGCAGCGCCGGTATCAGCGGCGCTGCCTGCGGGCCCAAGACGGCGCAGGTCGTCGCCAGCACGGTCCAGCTGATCGCGCGTCGCCGTGGCAGACGCCGCCAGCGACTGACCAGTTCCATGTCGATCAAGCTGAGCAGGATCAGCAGCAGCGTTGTGCCCAGCACAAAGGCGAGCGGCGCACCAACGGCGTACACCGCCGTGCCGATGAGCGTGCTCAACAACAGGGCCTCGGGCAGGACTGCCCTGGCGTGGCCGGCAAACCAATCACGATGCGCAACAGGCAGCGCGCGCAGCTGTAGATCGGCCTGGACTACCAACGAGGCCGCGCTGTTGTGCAGCGCCAGGATCCGCACCACCAGCAGCATCGCAATCAAACCCGCGACGGCAACGGCCATCCCGGTACCGGCTGGCAACAATAGACCGCTGAGCAGCAGTCCCGAGCTGCTCATCGCGCCGCTGCGCCAGTGAAAGCTCAAGCGCTGCCGCTGCCAGCGCCGCAGCAACGTTGGAAATAGCGTGGGCTCCGACCAGCGGCCACTGGCCGCCGGTGCCGGCGCAGCGGTCGCAGCAGCTTTGGGCCGCAAGGCCGCCGTGCACAGCGTGGCCAGCGCTGCCGAAACCGCTGCAATCAGCGCATCAGGCAACGTAATCGGTGCCGCCAGCCAGGCCATCAGCGTGGTCATCACCGCACCGGCGAACAACGCCATCAGCACGGTCAATCCAGCGTAGCTGACATCGCGCATACGCCTGCTGAGCGGCAACGCGCACCAGAGCCCGCAGCGCAGCGTCTCCCGCATGGACATCAGCGGTCGCCGGCATCCGAGTGCGGCCCCTGTCGCGCTAAGCAGCGCCACAAGCCAAGGAAAACGGTCCAATAGCGACCGGAGAACGCCAGCGTAGTCGATCATCACCGCCAGCAACGGCTGTACCAGGATGGCCAGCGCAATCGCCGAGGCGAGCAGGTAGACGCTGCCCTCGGGTTGGTTGCGCCGCCAACGACGCCAACGGTTGCCGGCCGCCAGGCGCCGGTGGGTTAGCCAGGGATGCACATTGAAACCGGCCATATCGGCAGCTAGCCCGCCTCATTCATGAACGTTCGTAGCGAGGGTTTCGCAGGCGTGCTGTGGTTCGGACCGGGGTCGGCGACGGCGTACTTGACAGTACGTCGAGTCGATCGGAGGGACCAAGCCGCGCCACGGTGCGCCTGCGGAAGCCGTAGTAGAAGGTTCATGAGTAATGCGGGCCAGGAACTCTGCAGCAAGAGCCTGCAGGGGCGGTAAAGTTCCCGCCAACCTGGTTTGGCAGATCCGATGCGAACTTTACTGAAGCTTGGCGCGAGGCGGACGGATCGGAGCACCAAGGCAACACTGCAGGGCCCAGATCTCGCCAATCGGACCCGGATCACGCAACTCGTCAACACTATCTCTTAACACCGTGATAACAAGTGCATTACAATGCAGATGCAGTGTGTGAAGTGAGCTCGTGTTTAGCCTCATGGCAGCGTTGGTAACGGGAACCATGGCGCCGCGAGCGGGTCTGTACACAAGGATGGCTGTAGGTACCACGATTAGGGAGGATAGGCGGTCGTGAAGGGCATGGCGGGTGTGGCTGGGTTGGCGATGGTGCTGCTTGCTGCCTCTACCACCGTGGCGGCGCAGTCGCTCTATCAACCGGATTTGCGACCGCGGGCGCAGGCTTCCGTGCAGTCGGAGAACTGGGTGCCAGTGGTGCTGTTGCCGACGGCAAGACCGCAACCCTACCCGACCAGCACCGCGACGGGCCTCCCCGACGACGGCGTACTGCTCGGCTTCTTGAACGTCAGCGAAGTCCAGGCACCGCTGTTTGCCACCAATATCAGTCGCGTACAGGCCTCGGGTCAGGTCCCTGTGCTGGATCGGCTACGTCTGCGCGGGCTGAACGTGAGCGCAGAGCCCTTGCCTGCCGGCACCGAGACGCCGCAAGGTCGCGCACAGCCAGGGACGGTTTGGCTTCGCGAGGAGGGGTACCTCGACGCCGAGGCGCTCGAAGACGCGGGCGTGA
>JAUIFV010000244.1 GCA_030430155.1 Gammaproteobacteria bacterium | reverse complement strand
CCAGCCGGCTATCGAAGTCCGCGACGGTCAACGCGGCCAGGGCGCCAGGGCGCAGCGGTAGCACGCACAGCCCGCGCACAAATGCGGCGCAGTCATCCGGTAGCATCTTGATCAGTTCGCGGCGCTGATCACGGGTCAGGTATAGGTCACGGCGCTGCCCTGCATTTGGGGTCGCCTCCAGTTTGACGCGCCATGCAGCGTCCGTAGTCACGTACCCGTCATGCTGCGCCAGATTCAGCGCGGCTCGCATAGCCACCAGATCGCGGTTTACCGCGCTTGCGGATCGTTTGCGCTTAACTTGCGGCTCTTTGACGCGACACTTCGGGCCGCGCTTGGGCATGCCGGCTGGTTTCGCTTCCAATCGCTCGCGCCATGCAGCAACGTGCCGCGCGTTCAGCTTGGCAAGTTCAATGCCTGCGATGGGGTCGCCTTCAATGTGGCGGCGGAACCGGCCTTCGGCATCGTCGGCGGCAGAATCGCCCTTTTTGCCCCTCAGGTGCGACACATACAGTTCGCACGCTTTCGCAACGGTGATCGTTTCGGCCGTCCCGCCCTTGTCTAGGTGCGCGAACCAATCCCGCGCAGCACGCACGGCGGCGGTGAACTGTTCGGAGCCGGGTAGGGCGGATACCTCGGTGAGCGCGTGATAGTTGCGCTTCGTGGTCGCTGGATCATATGCGCGGGCAATCCAAGTGCCGCCGTTCGCCGTCCGTCGGTAGCCAACATGCCGCCCCTTGCCCGTCCCCTGCCAGTAGGGTTCACGCCGGATCGCGAGTGCTTCGCGTTGCTTCACGGTCTCGATCTTCACGCGCGTGCCCTCCAGTGCCTTCTTTGCCGTACGGCAAGAGTACGGCAAACCTTATGGAGCGTCTATGGATCTTATGAACCTAGTGCTGGCGGGCATTCATTATATTATGGGTTCTCTTGGGAATCCGAAATTCTGCTTTCACACGGCAGGGGTCACAGGTTCAATCCCTGTACCGCCCACCAATCAGAACAACGACTTAGGCCGTCCCTTGGGGCGGCCTTTTCGTTTGTACGCCCCGCTCGCGACGCAGACTGCGCGAATCTTGCGCGTGTAGGCTCGATCCGTCGTGGCTGCCGGCAGTTCGACCGCGTGATCCTACCGTCAGCACTCTGCAGTCCCTATGCTCCGCAGGTCGAAACCGGTGGATGGGGATCATGATCTACTCCTTGCTTGTGGCCTTGGGCTTGAGTGCTGGCAGCGTGCAGGACCAGGCGCGGCTGGGCTTGCTGGCATCGAACGAGATCCAGCGCCACGCGCACATGACCGGTGATGCAAAGCTGTTCGCATCGATGCTCGGCGATTCCATGCTTTCTGTGGATCGCGGCCAGTTCAGCCGCTCATCACGAGCAGCCATCGAGCAGCGGTTTGCGGCCTACTTTCCGACCCTGCGCTACCGCTCCTGGGACGATATGCGTCCCCCCGATATCCAGATCGCCGCGGACGGGTCGCTGGCCACGATGACGGTACAGAAGCTGGTTGTGGTGGAACCCGTCACCGCCGACGGCACGCCTGCAGACCCGCAGCACACCCAGTTCGCCTGGCAAGCCAGCTATGCACCGGATGCCGACGGCCGCTGGCAGGTGCAATCCACCGCCGGATCCAGACAGGAACTGAGCGCGGAGGAGGCCGCTGCGGCGGCGATTGCGATGAGCAGCGAGTATGCGGTCATAGCCGAGCCGGAGCTGGTGCCCGAGGGTGTCGCCCATGATTCGCTGACCGACACCATTTTTGTGAGCAGCACCTATGGCCGCAAGATCGTTGCGGTGGACGCCGACGGCAGCGTGCGCGACTTCAAAAGCGAGGCCGAGGACGGCTTGTGGAGCGCGCTGGGCATGGAGGTTGATGCCTCGGCCAGGGCGCTGTGGGTGGTTAGCGGCAATCTGCATGAGGTTTTGCCGATGCGGATACCGGAGCCCGAAACGCACTGGCGATCGGAGCTGCTGCGCTTCGATCTGGACAGCGGCAGGCTGGCCGGGCGTTTTGGGCATGCCGATACCGAACGCAGCGGCCTGAACGATGTCACTGTGACCGACGCAGGCGAGGTATACGTCACCGACTCGGTGCGCGGCCAGGTCCTTCAGGTCGATACGCAGTCGCAGCAGCTACGGGCGATTGCATTGGACGAGAGCATCGTCTTCCCCAACGGCATCACCCACGATGATCGCGGCGTGCTCTACGTGTCCCATCGGCAGGGCGTGCGGATGATCGATCCGGTCAGCGGCCGGCAAAGCGAGTTGCAGCGGCCGGATTGGATGGTGATCGAGGGCTTCGACGGTCTGGCCTGGCATGCCGGCACCCTGATCGGCAATCAGCCGCACCGCCAGCGGATACTCGAGCTCACCCTGAGCGACGATGGGGCCAGCGTGCTCAGTCAGCGCATTCTGGAAGCCAACCACCCGGCATTCGACCAGCCCAGCACCGGCGAGGTTGTTGTTGATACCGGGCCTGCGGGCAACCCGAGGGCGCGCTTTGTCTATCTGGCCAACGCGCAGATGCGTAGCGCTTTTGAATGGCAAAACGCCGAGCGGGGCGCCGCCGAAACGACCCTGAGGCCGCGAGAGGAACTGGAGGATGTGTTGCTGTTGAGCGTGGATCTGACCGGTTCCTACAAATGAACGGACCGCACCTGCGGTCGGACAGGTCAATGAGTCATCGACAGGGCGGCGCGCCTTGCCAACGCACCGCCGCGCTGCGACACTGAAAGCTCGGCGGGCTGCCCCGCCCAAGCCTCGTGTCGGTGCCCACGCTGCCGACCGCGAGAGGCCAAAGGACGCCACTGAGCGGTCGGCAGTACAACTCGTCATTCGTACCGGTCGTGCTTGCACGCCCTTGACCAGCGTGGGTCGTCGGGGGCAGCGCATGCACGCACAGGAGCGAAGACGATGACCAGCAATGCCTCTTTCAAACACCGCATCCGCGCCCGCATGGCCAAGACCGGCGAGCGCTACACGGCTGCCCGCGCCCAGCTGTTGGCGCAGCTGGCGCAGCGTGCCGTCGGCCGCCAGCGACGCTGGATTTCCGAACCTGAAGTGGACGACGCGGCGGTGCGCAAGGGCACCGGCGAGGGTTGGGAACACTGGTGTCAGCAGATCGAGCAGGCCGGATTGGCGCAGGCCCCGCACCCGGACATTGCCCGCTGGCTGCAGGGTCAGGGCGTCGGGCTATGGTGGGCGCAAACGGTGACCGTGGGCTATGAGCGGATCAGCGGACGACGCCTGCCCTACCAGCGCGCCGACGGCAGCTTCACCGCTGGACGCTCAAAGACCGTGGCGGTGCACGCAGCTGCGCTGCGCGAGGCGCTGCTGGATGCCGAGGGCAGGGCGGAGCTGCTCCCCGAGCACGCCAGCGAGCTGCGCTCCAAGCCCACCTCCAAGGACATCCGTCTGGCGATCGGCCCGGGGGTGGCGATCATTCGGCTGCAGGGGCTGGCCGATGGCCGCGCCAAGCTGTCGATAGAACACAACGGTCTGCCCGATAGCGAAGCGGCCGAGCGTTGGCGGCACTGGTGGGGCGAGTGGCTGGAGGCGCTGGACGACGCTGACCAAACGTATTGAGATTACTGAGTCGGTAAGGCTTTGAATAAACAAAGGGCGCCCGTGGGCGCCCTTTGCATTCACTGAACGTAGAACCGATCAGTCTTCAAAGCCATCGTCGAACAGTGCGTCGGCAACCACGATGAAGGTCACCGGGATGACCGTCAGCGGCTCGTCCGGATCACTGCCGTCGGTGGCAACACACAGCGCAGCAGTGTAGACACCCTCCGCCAGTCCGCTGGCATCGAAGCTCACGGTGACCTCGTCGAACTGGTCATGATCCAGACTGCCACTGCTTGGTGCGGTGCTCATCCAGCTGGCGCCGCAGCTCACCGTGCCATTCACATACAGGGTGAAGCCCGCTGCCGGGGCGCCACCAGACTGCGGCGTCGACCAGGGCGTTGCCGGGGTGTTCGGATTGAAGGTCAGCGGTGCCAGTCCGCTGAAGGCATCACCGGTGCCGACGATGCGCCAGGCCCACAGGGCATTGGCGCCCGATCCCGCACCGGTACCGACCATCGACGGGTAAACCAGCACCCAGTAGCGTCCCGCCGTCAGCATCGGCGGCGTGGCGCCGGCGGCGACCAGATCAATGGCGATGTTGTTGCCGGCAACGTTGACGCCAGTGGCGGTCGGTGTGGTGGTGAAGAAGAACAGCGGCGGCGCGCCGATGGCGCCAGTCAGGGTGCCGTCCGGTGCCGGTGATCCGGCCGGTGCACCGGCGTCGTCAGCGTAGATTGCAACGTTGACCGCCGTGGACACGGCCGGGTTGCTGAGTAGTGACGTTCCAGGAAGCACGAAGCCGTCGGCACGAACGGTGGTCACCGTGCCGTCGGCTGACAGCTCGAAGTCATCCGCGCTGTAGCGTGAGGCAGTCGTCGTGGTGTGCGCACCGGTCAAAAAGCCGTTGCCCAGGGCGATGGGCTGGCTGAGCAGGCTGGCGTTCTGTGAACCCGTGGCCTCCGACCAGCTGAGGGTCGGATTACCGACGTTGCGGACCTCAAGCGTACGCGTGGTCATGGCGCCCGGCGAGGTGGTGGCACTCAGCGTGGTCTCTGACAGGGCGATATCGGGCGGGGCCGGACGCACCGCGATGGACATCCGGCTGACCGGGATATCGGGGTTGGAGGGGGTCAGCTCGACCGTGCCGAAGGACCACTGGTTGCTGGGCAGCAGCGAGGAATCGACCTCCAGGGCAAAATCCGTGGTGCCCGCCGAGTTGGCGCTGAACACCGGCGGATTGACGCTGCCGGCACCGGCCGGCAGACCGTGGACGGAGGCGGTCCAGGTCACCGCAGCCGCGCGGGTACCGCGGACGCTACGCGTGAAGATGCAGGTGGTGATGCACGCGCCGTTTTGGAAGCTGGGCAGATTGAGCTGACTGGGATCGCCCCCCGCAGCCGGATTGGCGGCGCTGAAGTTGGCGCCGTTCTCGTCCATGATCAGACCCGCCTTCGCCGCACGAGTCAGATCCAGACGACCCGAACCGTAGTCAAAGGGGTCGGCCGGGGTCACACCATCCTGCTTGAGCATGGGCAGCTTGGTGGTGCTGACCAGTGCCGACTTGATCTGGGTTGGCGTCCAAGCCGGGCGCAGGGCGCGCATCAGAGCAGCCGCGCCGGCGACGTGGGGTGAAGCCATCGACGTGCCGCTGATCGCGTTGCTGTTGTTGTTCTGGGCCGGATTGGCCGAACCACCGAAGGGACGAGGCAGCGCCGCTACCCAGCGATGGTAGGCAGCCAGGATTTCGGTACCCGGTGCCGAGATGTCGGGCTTGAGCATCGCAAATCCGCCTGGACCGCGCGAACTGGAGTTGGCCATGACATCAGCCGTACCCGGACCGGCAGTCAGCGGTACCGAGATGGTCGCGGTCGCATTGCCGGGGTCGGTCGCAATATGCGCGGCAACCGCATCCCAATGCGCCTGCAGCATGGAATAGCTGGTGTTGTTGGCGCCCAAGCTGAGCGGAGTGACGTCGATAAACAACACGCCCGCAGCGCCGGCGTTGAGAGCCGCGGTGCGACGAGTGC
>JAUIFV010000243.1 GCA_030430155.1 Gammaproteobacteria bacterium | reverse complement strand
CGCGCCAAGGACAGCGGCTACGTCCACGCGCTGAAGCTCTATCCCGCCGGCGCGACCACTAACGCCGAGCACGGCGTGCGCGATCTGGCCCGCTGCCAGGCGGTCCTGGAAGCAATGCAGAAAGTGGGATTGCCGCTGCTGGTCCACGGCGAGGTCACCGATCCGGCGATCGACATCTTTGATCGCGAGGCGGTATTCATCGAACGGGTGCTGGCGCCGCTGGTAAAGCAACTGCCCGAGCTCAAGGTGGTGCTGGAACACATCACCACTTCGGCGGCGGCGGGATTCGTGCGTGCGGCATCGGACCAGGTCGCCGCAACCATCACCGCCCATCATCTGCTGCTCAACCGCAACGCCATTTTCGCCGGCGGCATCCGCCCGCACGCCTATTGCCTGCCGGTGCTCAAGCGCGAGCAGCACCGCCAGGCCCTGGTCGCCGCCGCCACCAGCGGCAACCCGAAGTTCTTCCTTGGCACCGACAGCGCACCGCATCTGCGTCACGCCAAGGAATCGGCCTGCGGCTGCGCCGGCATCTACACCGCACACGCGGCGCTGGAGCTGTATGCCGAAGCCTTCGAGCAGGCCGGTGCACTGCATCGACTGGAGGGCTTCGCCAGCCACTTCGGGCCGGATTTCTACGGGTTGGCTCGCAATAGCGATAAGGTGACCCTGCGCAAGTCAGCGTGGACGGTGCCCGAACAGCTCGACGTTGCCGGTCAGCCGCTGGTGCCGATGCGCGCCGGCGAGGCGATCAGCTGGGAATCGCTCTAGCCCACATTATTCATGAACCTTCTACTACGGCTTCCGCAGGCGCACTGTGGCGCGGCTTGCTCCCTCCGATCGACTCGACGTACTGTCAGGTACGCCTTCGCCGATCTCCAGTCCGCGATCCGCACCACAGCACGCCTGCGAAACCCTCGCTACGAACGTTCATGAATAATGCGGGCTAGTACTCAACAGCGCTCCGAGCACGGCGCAAGCCAGCAGTACCGGAATCACCGCACCGGGAAAGCGAAACAGCGCAATCGCGGCGCCCAGCGCCATGACGGTAGCAACTGGATCAAAACCTGCCGGCCAGAACACGTGGCCGGCGAAATACACCGCCAGATTGAGGATCACCCCCACCACCGCTGCGGTGATTGCGGTCAGCGGTGCACTGATTGCCGGATTACGCCCGCTACTCTCCACCAGCGGTGCGCCGGCAAAGATAAAGGTGAAGGAGGGCAGAAAACTGAACCAGGTGACAATCAGCGCGCCGACCACCCCGGCCCAAAGACCAGCTTGTATGCCGTCCACGGGCAGCGAGTAGGCGCCTACGAAGCCAACAAAGGCGACCACCATGATCAGCGGCCCAGGCGTGGTCTCGCCCAGGGCCAGTCCATCGATCATCTGTCCCGCGCTGACCCAGCCATAGTGACCCACCGCCGCCTGCGAGATGTAGGGCAGCACCGCGTAGGCGCCGCCGAAGGTCAGCAGTGCGGCTTTGGTGAAGAACCAGCCCATCTGGGTGTAGGTGTGCTCCCAGCCATAGACCGCGTTGAGCGTCAGGATAGGGAGCAGCCACAGCAGCAGCGCGCCGATCAGCACCAGCGCCAGGCGCCGGGCGGAGAATCGCGTGTGTTCAGGCGCATTGCCCGTTTCCTCGTTCGCCTCGATCCGTTCGCCGTGCGCCGCGGCGGAGAACCAAGCTGGTCTGATCCGGCTGCCCACCAACCCGATCAGCGCGGCTCCGGCAACCACGGCAGGAAACGGAACGGCGAAGAGGGCGATGGCAATGAATGCGCCGAGCGCGATGGTCACCAGTGCCGAGTTCTTGAGCGTTTTGCCGCCGATCTTCCAAACCGCGTGAACCACGATCGCCACCACCGCAGGCTTGATGCCGTAGAGCAGGCCGGCGATCAGCGGTACATCGCCATAGTTCAGGTAGACCCAGGCCAGGATGATCAGTATCAGCAGCGACGGCAGCACGAACAGCGCCCCGGCGATCAGTCCGCCCAGGGTGCGATGCATCAGCCAGCCCAGGTAGGTCGCAAGCTGTTGCGCCTCCGGCCCCGGCAGCAGCATGCAATAGTTCAGCGCGTGCAGAAAACGCGCCTCACTGATCCAGCCGCGCCGCTCCACCAACTCGCGATGCATGATCGCGATCTGTCCAGCCGGACCGCCAAAGCTGATCAAGCCGAGCTTGAGCCAGAACCAGATGGCGGCGGCGATTGGGGGCGGTGAAGGCACTTCGCTGGCTTTTCGTGCTGGAATGGGGGTGACGATAAAGGAGCGCAATGTACACGTTTATCTGGCTATTGATCGGTGCCATCCTGGCGCTGCCCTACGTGGCGTACGCGCGGCGGCGGCCGCGGGCCATTGCGGTGATCTACGGGATCGGTTTGATTATCGCCGCCTGCATTTATCCCTTGTTTGCGCTGGCCGCAGCCGCATCGTCGACTTGGCTGGCGCTGGAGCTTGCCGGCGTGGCGCTTTACGGCGCGATGGCGATGTCCGGGATGCGCTGGTCGGGCTGGTGGCTGGTGCTGGGGTGGGGACTGCATCCGCTGTGGGATCTGGGACTGCACCTGCTGGGTCCGGGCGCGCATCTGGTCCCAGCGTGGTACGCGCTGGCCTGCTTGAGTTTTGACCTCATCGTGGCCGCGCATGCGGCGCTGGTCCTTGCAGCAGGTGGCAACAGGTCGCCTGGTTGAGGGATCCGACTGTCGAAGGTCGGGGTGATGGCCCGACTGCCGGCAGGTATACCTAGTGCTCACGGCGCAGGCGGAATGGCGCAACGCAACACAGCGCACTGAACTGCCGCTATGCTCTCGCCCATGAACGCACTGCTTGAAGACCTGCAATGGCGCGGCCTGCTGGCCGATTGCACCGATATCGAGGCGCTGGGCGCACGCATGGATCAGGGGCCGATTACCCTGTATTGCGGCTTCGACCCTACCGGCGATTCGCTGCACATCGGCAATCTGGTCGGCCAACTCACCCTGCGCCGTTTCCAGCTCGCTGGCCACCATCCCATTGCCCTGGCCGGCGGCGCCACCGGGATGATCGGTGACCCTTCGGGCAAATCGTCCGAGCGCAACCTGTTGACCCGCGAGCAGCTTGATCACAACGTGGCCAGCATCAAGGCCCAGCTGGCGCGGATGATCGATTTCGAGGCGGCGACCAATCCTGCGAGGCTGGTCGACAATGCGGATTGGACCGCGCCGTTGAGCTTTCTGGAGTTCCTGCGCGATGTCGGCAAGCACTTCCCGATCAGCGCGATGCTGGCCAAGGACTCGGTGCGCAGTCGCTTGGCCGGCGAGGCCGGGATCAGCTACACCGAGTTCAGCTATCAGCTGCTGCAGGCCTTCGATTTCTGTCATCTGCGCCAGGCCAGCAGCTGCGAGCTGCAGATCGGCGGGTCAGATCAGTGGGGCAACATCACCGCCGGGGTGGATTTCACCCGCCGCAAGCTGGGCGAGACGGTGTGGGGTTGGACCTTCCCGCTGATCACCAAGGCCGACGGCAGCAAGTTCGGCAAGACCGAGAGTGGCGCGGTGTGGCTGGACCCGCAGCGCACCAGCCCGTACCGCTTCTACCAGTTCTTCGTCAATGCCGAAGACGCCAAGGTGATTGATTATCTGAAAGTTTTCACCTTCCTGGAGCGAGCCCAGATCGAAGCCATCGCGGCTGAGCATCAGGCTAATCCCGGCGCCCGTCCGGCGCAGCGCGCGCTGGCCAGGGAAGTCACCACCTTGCTCCACGGCGAAGCCGCCTGCGACAGCGCGATCCGCGCCAGCCGGATCCTGTTCGGCGCCGAGATCGGCGATACCGACGAGGCCACCTTCATGGACGTGGTCGGAGAAGTGCCGACTTTCGACCTCTCCGCCGATGCGCTCAGCGGCGAGGGCAGCGCGCTGATCGAGCTGCTGGTGCAGGCCAATCTGTGTCCGTCCAAGGGCCAGGCCCGCAAGGACATTGCCGGCGGCGGCATCTACCTCAACAACCTGCGCTGTGCCGATGCGGCAGCACAGGTGACCAGCGGCGATCTGCTTTACGGGCGCTATCTGCTGCTGCGCAAGGGCAAACGCAGCTATGCGGTGGGGCGGGTTTCGGACTCTTGAACCAGGCTCTCAAGCGGGATGCGCATTGACTGATGGAGACGCCTGATCATCGGCAACGATAGCGGTCGCCGCCGGTTGATGATCTCCGATACCCGCGCGCGGGAACCAATCAGCGGTTCCAGATCCTTGCGGGTCAGGTTCATTTGCTCCATTCGGAACAGGATAGCCTCGATGGGATCCGGGGGTGCTATGGGGTAGTGTTCGGATTCATAGTGTTCGACCAACAACAGCAGTACATCCAAGCGATCGCCGGCTGGCGACCCCTTCTCAGCGCCCCATAGTTCGTCGATCTCCGCCAGCGCGGTGTCGTAATCGGCTTCTGAACGAATAAGACGTAATTCCATCACACTGACTCCGCGTCGATCTTGTCGTACTCGCTGTGCGTGCCGATGAACTTCACAAAGCTGACCTGGCGATCGAAATCGAAAGCCGCGATCAGCCTGAACTTGTTCCCGGCTATGTTGAAAACGACTCGCCCGCCCTTCAGTACGCTGGCATTTCGAAACTGCGCCTTGATTTGCTGGGGTGACTTCCAAGTCGCCTTGAGAATTTCCGCATGCCAAGCCTCCAGCGGACTCTTGGCGTCGAGATGGTGCTCCCAAAACTCACGCAATGTCCGTTTTGCGATGACACGCATGCGCCAATGCTAATCCGATCCCGAAATGGGATCAATTGTCGACTGGCAGCAGCTAAGGGTTGGTTTCCAGCGGTGACGCCACGCTTTCCATCTCATCGGCGCGCAGCGCCAAAGAGTGCGACAAGGATTCGCCTTGGTCATTCTCCGGCCATTGCTTGCAGACCCAAGGCGAGCCGTACTCATCGATCTCTTCGACTTCGAAGACCTCGCCAATCATCGACCGCACTTGAGCTTTCTCGTCGAGCGGCAAGTCCTCCAACCATCCTCCGCTCAGGCTAACGATACGAACCATTGACCCGACATACACCGGGTTTCCATATCGATCGACTGGGGTAGTCATTGCCGTAGACCGTTGCTCTGAAGTACGCCGTCAGCCTCGAGCAAGCGCAGACGGTTTGCGCCACAAACTGGGCCCTGGGCCCTTTCTCGCTCCAAGCTAATCATGAAACGGCGCCGGCTGGTGATTATCAAACCGCGTGTACTGGCCACGAAAAGTCAGCTTCACGGTGCCGGTAGGGCCGTTACGCTGCTTGGTGATGATCAGCTCGGCAACCCCCTTGTCGGCGCTTTCGGGGTTGTAGTACTCGTCGCGATAGAGCATGGCGACCAGATCGGCATCCTGTTCGATGGAGCCGGATTCGCGCAGGTCGGACATCATCGGGCGCTTGTCTGCGCGCTGCTCGACGCCGCGGTTGAGCTGGGATAGGGCGATCACCGGGCAGCCCAGCTCTTTGGCCATGGCCTTGAGCCCGCGGGAGATGACCGAGATCTCGTTGGTGCGGTTCTCGTTGTTGCCGGGCACCTGCATCAGCTGCAGATAATCGACCACGATCAGCCCCAGCCCGTGCTCGCGCTTAAGGCGCC
>JAUIFV010000038.1 GCA_030430155.1 Gammaproteobacteria bacterium | reverse complement strand
CCTTGGACATAGAATGACTATGCCTTTCGGGACTGCGCCTACCAGCAGACGATTTGGACTCGCAACGCGGCTCGCGTGCATTGTTCAGGGAGTCCCTAGCAAGTGGCATACTCCCCGCCCTCCCCAAGCCGCCACCACCGCCCATGCTGCGTCTGACCTTCGCCTTTCTGGCCCTGCTCATCATGTCCATCCAGCCGCTCTCCGCCGCACCCGACCCGCACTCCTACGCCAATCACGATCAGGTCCGGATCACCCATCTGACTCTTGATCTGGAGGTGGATTTCGAGGCCAGCCAGCTGCGCGGTTTTGCTGAGCTGCATTTGGACTGGATCGATGAAAACGCCCGGCGACTGGTGCTGGATACGCGCGATCTGAGCATCGAGTCGGTGCTGATTCCCAGCGCCGACGGGCCCTGGAAGCGCGCCCGCTACAGCCTGGCCAAGGCCGAGCCGATGTTCGGGCAGGCGCTGCGCATCAGCCTGCCGGACCGCCCCGAGCGGGTGCGGGTGGTCTACAGCACCTCGCCGACGGCGAGCGGGCTGCAGTGGCTGCCGGCGGCGCAGACCGCGGGCAAGCGTCACCCCTTCATGTTCAGCCAGTCTCAGGCCATCCACGCCCGTTCCTGGATACCCCTGCAGGATGCGCCGGCGGTGCGCTTCACCTACGACGCACATATCCGCAATCGGGCCAAACTGCTGACCCGGATGAGCGCGGCCAACGACCCCAGCGACCAGGCGGACGGCGTTGACCATTTCGCCATGACCCAGCCCATTCCCTCCTATCTGCTGGCCATTGCTGTCGGTGATCTGCGCTTCAAGTCACTCGGCGAGCGCAGCGGCATCTACGCAGAGCCAAGCGTGCTGGACGCCGCGGCGTACGAGTTTGCCGACACCGAGCAGATGATCGATGTCACCGAGGCGCTATACGGCCCCTACCGCTGGGGTCGCTACGATCTGCTGGTGCTGCCGCCGTCATTTCCCTTTGGCGGGATGGAGAATCCGCGGCTGACCTTCCTCACCCCCACGGTGATCGCCGGCGACCGCTCGCTGGTTTCGCTGATCGCCCACGAACTGGCCCACTCCTGGTCCGGCAACCTGGTCACCAACGTCGACTGGAACCACTTCTGGCTCAACGAGGGCTTCACCAGCTACGTGGAGAACCGCATCATCGAAGCAATGTACGGCAGCGAGCGCGCCGACATGGAGCGGGTGCTGTCGCAGCGTTCGCTGGAGCTGGAGCTGGCCGAGTTGGACGAGGCCGATCAGAGTCTGGTGCTGGAGCTGGCCGGCCGCGATCCCGATGACGGGATGACCGCGGTGGCCTACGACAAGGGGCACTGGCTGCTGCGCACCCTGGAGCAGCGCTACGGCCGAGAGATCTTCGATCCCTTCATCCGCCAGTGGTTCGATCGCAACGCCTTCGCCAGCGTCAGTACCGACGATTTCGTCGCCTATCTGCGCAGCGAACTGCTGGACAAGCATCCCGGCAAGTTCCGTGACGACGAGCTGCAGGACTGGCTGCACTACGGCGGCATTCCCGGCGGCGCGGTGGCGGCCAGCTCGCAGGCCTTCGATCTGGTCGACGGCTATCGCGCCGACTGGCTGGCCGGTCGTACTCCGGCGGCGGACCTGCCGGCCCAGCAGTGGTCCACCCAGGAGTGGCTGCGCTTTCTGGACGGTCTGCCCGATCAGCTGCCGGTGGCGAGAATGGCCGAGCTGGACCAGATCTACAGCCTCAGCGGCGCCGGCAACTCCGAGATCGCCTTCGCCTGGTACATCAAGGCCATCCGCACCGGCTACGCCGAGGCCAGAGCGCCCATCGAGGGCTTCTTGACCCGCATCGGCCGGCGCAAATTCGTGCTGCCGCTGTTCACCGAGTTGGTCAAGCGCGGCGGTGAGGACCGACGCTTCGCCGAGCAGATCTACGCCAAGGCCCGGCCGGGCTATCACGCCATCACCCAGGTCAGCGTTGACCAGCTCTTTGCCGAATAGCCCGCAGACGCGCTGTGGCGCGGCTTGCTCCCTACTATCGACTCGACGTACTCAAGTACGCCTTCGTCGATCTCCGGTTCGCGATCCGCACGCCTGCAAACCCTTGTGACGAGTTCCGCAATCAATACTGGCTCGCTGGTGACTTCAGCCAACAACAAGATCGATTCTGATCGCGCAGCGGATGCCCGGTTTGCTGGCGAAAGCGGGGCGATCATCTCGGCCTGTGGGCGCTATCGCTATGCGCTGTGGCGGCGCTGGCAGCCGGGGCCGGCGCTGCTGTTTGTGATGCTCAACCCGTCCACCGCCGACGCCGCCAACAACGACCCCACCATTCGCCGCTGCATCGGCTTTGCGCAGAGCTGGGGCTTTGGGTCGCTGCTGGTCGGCAACCTCTTCGCCCTGCGCACGCCCAGCCCCAAACGCCTGCTCAAGGCGCGCGCCCCGGTGGGTCCGGACAACGCCGAGTGGCTGCAGCGACTGCAGCAGCACGCCGAACTCACCGTCGCCGGCTGGGGCAATCACGGCCAATATCGCCGGGCCGGTACCAAGATGCGGCTGCTGCTAACCGATCCGAAGGTGCTTGGCCTGACCAAACTCGGCGAGCCGCGGCATCCGCTGTACGTGCCGGCGAGTGCGCGGGCGGAGGATTGGGACTAGTTGGAAACTGTCGGACCGATGACCGTGCCGTCGAGCAAAACTGCAGCCCAGTTGCCGCTACCCCAGATCCGGTTGCCTTCGATAACCGGTCTGAAATCGACCACGTAGAACCAGTGCCTAGGGTTGGAGCTGCAGCCTCCCGACTCTCTCAGTGAGATCGACGATATCTCCACCGAGTCGTATCGGGAATACTCGCTTTCAGCCCAAGCCAGGGCGGCCTCGCGAACCTGGGAGATCGACACCGGCGGTTCGCCTTCGCCCAGTTTCCATTTCGGGGCTTGAGCGAACTGAGACTCAGCAATCATCAGCCTGATCGTCTTGCCGTCGTCGCGGGTCGTGGTCATCACCGTGGTGTCGGACGGGCACGCAATCGCCGGGAAAGCGGTGAGCAAGAGTACGGATAAAGCGAAGCATCGACTCATCGGATAGATCCTTGCAACGTAGATGGAACGGCCTAGAAATAATGGATTCGCGGTCCGAGAACGGACTGCCTATTGCTAGCAGATCCTACGCAAACACGCAGCCCTGAAAGATGCCGGCCACAGACGCCGGCGCACTTTGATCTCGCCAAGGTCAACGATCCGGCGAGCGATGGCCGTCGTGCGGCAAATCCTGTCGTGCACGCTGCGCTTTGCACAACCTACGACGCCGGCAATCCCGCGCCGCGAATTCGATGCCTTCCTGGGCCCTGGGCCCTCGCTCCTACCGACTAGCCAACTGCCTTTGCACCCCACTCACCATCCGCTGCAGCATCGGCTCCAAGGCCTGACGGGTGTTGTAGTCGGCGTTGAGCGAAGTGAAGTTGACCTGGGCCTGGTTGAGCCGGCCAATCGCCTCACGACGGGCCACGCTGAAGGCGCGCACGCGGATCTGTGCGGTGTACAGGGTGCTGACTTCGCCGTAGTAGGTCAGCTCCTGCTGCCCCAGCGGCACCACGTTGACCAGCACGATGGCGCTGGCCGCGCCGCTGCGACGTACGGCACCCATCAGCTCCAGAGTGCTGTCCTCGCCGTAGCGGTCCAGACCGGGCACCAGATCCAGATCGGCGATGTTTACTCCGGCATCCTCCAGCGCCTCTTCGATCGCCGCCTGCGCCGGTCCGGTCACCGCCGGATCGCCGCGGGTGATCACCAGCACCTTCGGCGGCAGCGGTCGGGCCGCGCGTTCGGGCTCGCGTTCCGGTGCCGCGGTGGCCAGACTGGTGCGCAGCGCGGCCTGACCGTCGCGGGCAGCGGCAATGCGCTCGCCCAAACGGGTACGCCGCGGCTCCTCCGGGGCCAGCTCGGCGAGCTGATCGAGACTATCGGAGGCTTCGGCCAGCCCGGTCTCCAGCGCCTTGGCGGCGTCTTCCAGCGCGGCGCTGGTCTGATCGGCGACATTTGCCGGTACTTCGGCGGCAGCCGGCTTCGGGTCTGATTCGCTGTCGACTGCAGGTGCCGGGTCGGCTTCACCCATCGCCGCGGCCGCAATCGCCAGCGGCTCGCTGTCGCTGTTCGAGCCGCCGACTTCGCTGCCGCTGCCGTCATCAACAGTTGCAGCGGGCTCTCCAGCGCCGCTCGTCGACGCCGGCTGCGCACTGGCCGGTTGCTCGGTGACGGCAACGCTGGTCAGGCCGTCGCTGCGAGTGGTCCACAAATAGCCGCCGGCACCGGCAATCCCGGCAAGCAGCAGCGCCGCTACGGCCCAGGGCAACACCGATCGGCGAGGCGAGGCGGCGGTTTTGACCGGCGCCGCGGCCACCACCTCAGTCGGCGCTGGCGCTGGCGGCGGTGCCGCGCTCAAATTGGGCTGCGGCAGTGGCGTGGTTGCCTTCGCTGCAGCCTTGGGCTGATCGCCCGGTGGCGACACCGGCAAAGTCGGCGCAGTGGGCATACGTGGACCCGCGCCGGTCGCTGCAGCACCCGGATTCGGCGTGGCGAAGGCCCCACCGGCGTGATAGGGCGTGCCGGCGGCGAGCAGCGCCTCCACCAGCGCCTCGCAGCTCTGGTAGCGTGCGTCGATTTCCTTGGCCACCATCCCGGAAAGGATTTCCACGGTGTACTCGTCGACGTCGCTGGCCAGCTCGCGCACGTCGGGCAAATTGGACTGCACCACCGAGAGCATCAGGCCCAGCGGCGACTCGTCGACGAAGGGCATCCGTCCGGTGAGCATCTCAAACAGCACGATGCCCAACGAGAAAATATCCGAGCGGCGATCACTGGGCTTGCCCAGGCAAACCTCGGGCGACAGATAGCCCGGGGTGCCGACAAACTGCCCGGTGCCGGTGAGTTTGTTGCCCAGATCGCTGCTGGCCAGGGCGATGCCGAAATCGGCCACCTTGACCACGCCGCGCTTGGTCAGCAGCAGATTGCCCGGCTTGATGTCGCGGTGAATGACCCCGTGCTCGTGGGCCACCGCCAAGCCCTGGGCGGCCTGCATGACGATGCGCCGCGCTTCGACCGATTCAATCTTGCCTTCGCGTTTGAGCCGATCGGCCAGCGATTCGCCTTCGACGAACTCCATCGCGAAATAGGGCTGACCCTGATCCTCGCCGACCATGTAGATGGGCACGATGTGCGCGTCGGAGAGCTGCGCCATGCTGCGCGCCTCGCGCATGAAGCGCTCGACCACGCCTGGATCGGCGGCCAGATGGTCGGCCAGGGTCTTGATCGCCACGTGGCGATTCAAGGCCGGCTCGAAGCCCTTGTAGACCACGCCCATCCCGCCGCGACCGAGTTCGGCGACGATTTCATAATGACCAATGCTCTTGCGCATAGTTTTGCCTGCGGCCGGCGAGACCGCTCAATGTTAGCTCGATCTGTCCCGAGCTTTTGGGACCTGCTGCGCGCGCAGCATCTGTACCGGAATGAAACGGACCATGGCGGCCGCTGGGGACAAAGCCGCCGGGATAGAAAGGTACACTGCCGCCATACCTTGGGAGGGACCAACACATGAAACGTCGTGATGTATTGGCGGGCGTGGCCATCGGTGCCGGCGCGGTGGCCTGCAGCAAGCCGCAAGACAGCGCCGTAGCCACCGCCAGCGCCGCCTTCGAGCCGGTGGAGTGGAAGATGGTCACCACCTGGCCACCGAATTTCCCCGGATTGGGCACCGGCGCCAGTGGGCTGGCCGAGCGCATCGGCAAGATGAGCGGCGGCCGGCTGACGGTGAAGGTCTACGGCGCCGGCGAACTGGTGCCGGCGCTGGAGGTATTTGATGCGGTCTCCACCGGCACCGCGCAAATGGGTCACGGCGGCGCCTACTACTGGAAAGGCAAGGCCGAGGCCAGTCAGTTCTTCTCCGCCGTGCCCTTCGGTTTCAACGCCCAGGAAATGAACGGCTGGCTGTATCACGGCGGTGGTCTGGAACTGTGGCGGGAACTCTATGCGCCCTTTGATCTGGTGCCCTTCCCCGGCGGTAACTCCGGGGTGCAGATGGGCGGCTGGTTCAACCGCGAAATCAACAGCGTGGCTGACCTGCAGGGCCTGAAGATGCGCATACCCGGCCTGGGCGGCGAGGTGCTGACCCGCCTTGGCGGCGCCTCGGTAAATATCCCCGGTGGCGAGCTGTTCACCGCCATGCAGCAGGGCACCATCGACGCCACCGAGTGGGTCGGACCCTACAACGATCTGGCCTTCGGTCTGCATCGGGTGGCCAAGTATTGCTACTACCCGGGCTGGCACGAACCCGGCACCACCTTGGAGTGCATGGTCAACAAGAGCGCGCTGGAGGCACTGCCGGAGGACTTGCAGGCCATTGTCGACGCCGCCTGCAGAGCCACCAACGAGGACATGCTGGCCGAGTTCACCGCGCAGAACCAGATCGCCTTGAACACGCTGATTGAGAAGCATCAGGTGCAGCTGCGGCCCTTCCCCGACGACGTGCTGCGCGCGCTGCGCCAGGCCTCGGCCGAGGTGGTGGCGGAGATTGCCGAGCGCGACCCCTTCTCCAAGCGCGTCTACGAGAGCTTCGCCAGCTTCCGCGACCGCGTCGACGCCTGGCACGCGGTCAGCGAACGGGCCTACTACGCCGCACGGTCACTTGGCCCGGCGTGAGCGTAGAGACAATGCGAAAGCCCGGCTGGGCTCGGGTCTGCTGCTGTCTGCAGCGCTGTGGCTGTGCGGCTGCATGAGCGCCGGCAATCCGCCGGTGGAACGTCGCCCGCAGCAGCTGAATGACCCATTCGACCAGCGTGTCGATGACTACGCCTGGCTGCGCGACGACAGCCGCAGTCGACGCGAGGTGCTGGCCCAGCTGCGCCGGGAGGATCTGGCCAGCGAGGCCTGGTTCAGGCCGCTGCGCAAGAAGCTGGACCAGCTGCACAGCGAGCTGAAGTCGCGCATCCCGGACGCCGATGAGGGCGTGCCGGTGCGCCGTGGCGACTACCAGTACTACTGGCGCGACACGCCGGGACGCGACCATCCACGCTACTACCGCCGCGCTGTCGACGAGCCCGATCAGGAGGTGCTGCTGCTGGACGCGCAGCGCCGCGGCGCTGGGAGCGGCGGCTACACCTTGGGCGAGCTGCTGCCTTCCCCCGATGGCCGCTATCTGGCGGTCACCGAAGATCGCGAGGGGGACGGCGTATTCGAGCTGCGGATCAAGGACCTGCGCCGCCAGCGCTGGCTGCCCGAGGTGGTTGAGTCGGTCGACGACGGCGTCGTTTGGAGCGCCGATTCCAAGCGGCTGCTGTATGTGCACAAGGACCCCGGCACCCTGGCCGCGCTGGAAGTGCGCGCGCATCGATTACGCAGCGATCCGGCGCAAGATCAGCTGATCCATCGCGAGATCGATCCGCACTATTACGTGTCGCTGGGCAGCTCGCACTCGATGCGCTATCTGCTGATCCACGCCGAGGCCACCCGCCAGTCCAAGCTGCTGCGGCTCCCAGCCGACGACCCGCTGGCAGCGCCGCAAACGATCAGCGAGCATAGCGGTCAGGCGCGGATCTATTACGACGACGACGGCACTCACGCCTGGCTGCTCAGCGATCACCAGGCGCCGAACTTCCAGCTCCTGCGCGGCGACATCAACGATCCCGGAGGCAATCCCTGGGAGGTCGTTGTTGCGCACGATGATGCGGTCGTGCTGGAGGACTTTCTGCCCACCGCGGATTTTCTGCTTCTGGTTGAACGCCGCAATCTGCAGCTGGGCCTGCGCATCATCGACCGCCACAGCGGCGAGCAGCGCAGTCTGTTCGAGGCCGACGGGATCAGCGCGCTGACCCTGGACGACAACCCCGAACCGGATCCGCACCGGATCCGCGTCCGCCGCGACTACTGGCAGCAGCCGGGCGAGCTGCTGGAGCTGGACCTGGTCCACCTCTTTCAAGGGTCTCCTACCGTAGCCGCCGAAGCCAGCCTGCGTCTGCTCAAGCGCGACGCGCTGGCCGGCGCATTCAGCGCCGGTGACTATCGCGTTGAGCGCATTGAGGTCGGCAGCGCTGCGGTACCGGTCACCGCGCTGCGCCATCGGGACACCCCGCTTAACGGCAGCGCGCCGCTGTGGCTGTACGGCTACGGGGCCTACGGCGAGAGCCTGGATCCGGGCTTCGACGCCGACCGCCTGAGCCTGCTCGATCGAGGCGTGATCATCGCCTACGCACACGTCCGCGGCGGCGGCGAGCGCGGTGCGCGCTGGCACGACCAGGGCCGCGCCGCGCACAAGGCGAACAGCTACGCCGACTTTGTAGCGGTCGCCGACGCGCTGGTAGAGCGCGGCTATGCCGCCGCCAATCGCATCATCGCCGTCGGCGGCAGCGCCGGCGGATTACTGGTCGCCGCTGCGCTGAACCGTCGTCCCAAGCGCTTCGCCGCCGCGCTCCTGCAGGTGCCCTTCGTCGACGTACTGAGCACCATGCTCGACCCGTCGCTACCGCTGACCGAGCTGGAATACGCCGAGTGGGGCGATCCGCGCCGCGAGGCCGACTATCGGGCCATGGCGAGCTGGTCGCCCTATGACAACCTGCGCGAGGCCGCCTATCCCGCCGTGCTGGCTACCGCCGGCCTGCACGATGGCCAGGTCGCCTACTGGGAGCCGGCCAAGTACATCGCCAGGCTGCGCCAGCTGAGCAGCAATGACCAACCGGCGCTGCTGAAGATCGATCTGGACGCCGGTCATCAGGGCGTCACCGGCCGCTACAGCTCATTGGCCGAGACGGTGATCAGCTACGGCTTTGCGCTGCAGGTGCTGCGTGCCTGGTGAGCGGGCGGTGGCCGAACCGGCAGGAGTGACGCGTAGGATGTGGTGAGGAACAAACCGCAGGTCGGACGCTCAAGACGCCACCGATGCGGTTCACTTCGTTCACCACATCCTACTCGGGCTCTATTGACCACGGCCAAGCGATCAAAAACTCATTCGATGGAGGTGCTTTGAATGTTCAACATCATCGTTGTGCTGCTCTGGATCGGCCTGACCGCCTACTCCGGTGTCGTGGTCTACAACCACGGCGTGGATTTCGTCAGCGTCGCCATACAGATCATCGCCGCGACGGGCTGGAGCGGTCAGTTCGCGCTGGATTTTGTCTGCTATCTGCTGCTCTCGGCGCTGTGGGTGGCCTGGCGGCATCGCTTCACTGCCAGCGCCTGGCTGTTGGCTCTGGCCGCTTTGGTGGGCGGCTACCTGTATTTCGGTCTGTATCTGGCGGTGATTGGCTACCGCGCCCGCGGTGATGTGCGGGCGATCCTGCTCGGCGAACGCGCTGCGTCCGCGTGAGCTATTCGAATCCGCTGTTGCTGAGCAGATCACCGTCGCTGAACACTCGAATGCGAAAGGCCGGCGTGATCGACAAGCCGTTGGCGGCGGCCGGGTCGGCAATGTAGACACGGCCGTAGAGCTCCTCGCCGAGCAGGCTAGGGTCGCCGCCCAGTTCCAGCTGCATCGACGCGTTGCCAGCGCCGGCACCGCTGCCGGCCAGGGTGCCAACCAGATTGGCGTAATCGCCGTTGGGCACGCTGCTCTGCACCCCGGGATCAGTGCTTGCAACGACCAGCGTGGCCTGGGCGCCGCCCAGGGCCGCGCTGACCGCCACGGTGAAGTTGGCGTTGCCGTAGACCGGCGGCTCGATGGCGTGGATCTGCGGGATCAGTGCGTCGCTGCCGGCCACGCCGCTGCCGAGGATCTCCGGCACACGGTCGCTTTCGCCGTAGAGGGTGGGACGGTCGAAGGGCGGCAGCTCGGGGCCGACTCGGGGATCGGTCAGCGGTCGTTTGAGGAAGGCCACCAGCGCGGCCTTTTGCTGGGCATTCAGGCCGCGCGGACGGATCCGCGGATCCTTGTTCGGCGCGTCGAAGTCGCCGCCGCGATCGTAGAAGTCCACCACCTCTTCCAGGGTGGCGAAGCGGCCGTTGTGCATGAACGGCGCGCGCAGCTCGACGTTGCGCAGGCCCGGGACCTTGAAGGCGCCACGGTCTGGCGGGTTGCCGGTCTGATTGAAACGGCCAAGATCGTCATTGACCGGGCGCACGCCGATGTAGCGGAAGCTGTCGTCGGTGAAACGGTTGCCGGCGTGGCAGACCCGACAGTCGTTGGCGCCGAACAGCTGCTGGCCCTGCGCCTCCTGCGGGGTCAGCGCCATCGGCTGGCCGGCGAAGAAGTCGTCGATGGGGGCCTGGTCGGAGAAAAGCGCGCGCTGATAGCTGGCCATGGCCATGGCGATGCGCGTCGGCGTGATTTCGGCGCTGCCGTAGACCTCGGCAAACAGCGCCGGGTAGCCACGCCCGCCGATCCAGGCACGCAGCGTGGACGGCACCTGCACCGCCAGCGCCAGCGGTCGTGCGCTGGCGATGCGGGCCGCGATCTCGCCGACCTGGGCGCCGTCTGGGGCCATCTCCGCCACGTCCAGCAGCGGCGCCAGGGCCTGGTTCTCCAGCGCCCCGCCGACCGGGATCAGCAGCTGCCCGCTGAGCGGATCGGAGAAGCTGCTACCGGCGCGACCGTCCCAGAACAGGCTCGGCGAGTAGCCGGCGTTGATCATCGACGGCGACTTGCGCGCGCCCACCTGCGGCGCGTAGCCGAAGTGCTGACTGAGCTGGTAGAAACCGCCGTTGCCGTGCGCCGGCACCCCGGGCGAGCCCTGGATGTCGTCGGCGTTGGCGTAGACCCCGTCCGGGCCCGGATGGGTGCTGCCGGCATTGGCGAAGGCGCTGCGCGGGTCGCTGCCGCCGCTGGAGGGACGGTGGCAGGTGCCGCAGGCCACCGTGCCGGTGACCGACAGCTGCTCCTCCCAGAACAGCACCTTGCCCAGATTGATCTTCTCGACCGTCTGCGGATTCTGCGGCGGCACTGGCGGCGGTCCCAGCGGCGGGGGCGGGTTCTGCGCGCCCGCCGGGTTGACCATCCAGGCGATCAATGCGATCGCCGCCAAAGTGCATTTCCATCCACTCATTGCCGTTTACCCGTGCCCTGCAGCCGGGGTCAGCCCGGCGGAGGCTGCAGCATGGGCAGCGATTGTGGATCGAGTATGGAGAGATTGTGGCGAAGGGTTATCGGCGCATCCGCCACAGCGCCGCGGCCAGGCAGAGCAGGCCGAGCAGCCACACCCACAGATAGACCCAGCTGGGAATGATCGACCAGGCGGGCGCCAGCCAGCGCAGCAGCCAGGGCAGCAGATTGAGCACGCCGTTGAGGATCATCAATGCGGCCGCGGCGCGCACCAGAGTATCGCCGTGGCCCCAGGCCGCCGCGCCAATCAGCCCTCGGGCACAGCCGAAGCACAGCGCAAAGCTCAGCTGCAGCGCCGGCGCCAGCTGATTGAAGTGAACGATCTGCTGCCACAGCTGCTCGCGGATCGCCGGCTGCTCGGCCTGTAGCCAGGCCGCGGCCCAGCCGTAGTGCACGACCATGAACTGCACCGCGCGATAGCAGCCGTCGATACCGTTGCCCAGCGCGAAAAAGGCGAAACCGAGCATGGCCAGCTGGGCGCGTCCGGCGGTGCAGGCGAAAGCGTAGTAGGCGACCAGAACCGTGGGAAAGTAGAGGAGGGTCAGCGCGGCGCGCCAGGCGAACCCGGGCTGCTGGTGGATCAGCGCGAAGTCTGCCGGGTTGGCCGCGCCCAAGGGCGCGCCGTTGAAGATCAGATACAGCGGCAGCAGTGCGGCACCCAGCGCCGCAATGGCGCCCATTCGCGTAAAGGCTGCGGTGGAGTTGGCCTGCAACATGATTGACAAAGGCTGACGGTCGGCAGCCCCATGCTACGCGGTGACGTGATGTCGCCATCGGCAGCCGGTCGTCTCGCTGCCTCGGCTCGTCGCAGGGCGCGCTCCACCAGTGGCCGCCAGCGCCGCGGGACAGCGCTGGCGTGGTCCGCTCTCGAATTGGTCAGGCAATCCGCAGCCTTGGTCTGGGTTCGCAGTTCGGTGACGCACTGGCGGGCAGCTCGCCCAGATCGGCCAGCAGCGCCGCCGCGGTCACCCTGGGTCCGGCACCGTTGCCGGCCACCAGCAGCGGCTGCGGCTGGTGGTAGGCGGTGTGCAAGAGGGCCAGATTGGCCGCCGCCCGGGTTTGCGCCAGCGGGTGCTGCTGATCCACCGTTGTTGGTGCGACGCTGGCCGTCTTGCCATCGTAGTGCGCACGGTAAACCCAGCGTTGGCCATCCCGCCGCGCCTGATCGATGCGCGGCCGCCAGTCCTCTTCGGCCTGTGCCAGCCACTGCGCGGTGCTTAGTCCTGGCGCAGGCGCAGCGACCAGGGGCTGGAGCTGGATCCGGGCGCGATCGAAGAGGATCTGTGCTGCGCGCAGTATCACCAGCAGCTTGCGGGCGACGTCCTCGCCGGCCAGGTCGGCGCTGGGATCGGGCTCGGCCAGTCCCAGTTCCACCGCTTGTGCCACCGCGTCGGGCAGCGAGGTGCCCTGGTGCAGCTGATCAAGCACGAAGTTGAGCGTTCCGGAAAGACTCGCCTCCAGGCCCAGCAGCTGATCACCGCTGGCGTGCAATCGACGCACGCTGCTCAGTATGGGCAGCCCGGCGCCGACCACCGCGCTGATCCCCAGCTGCGCGCGATGCGGCGCCAGCTGCGGCCACTGCGGTCCGGCAAAAGCCAGCTTGTTGGCCGCCACCAAGGCGTGACCAGCCTGCAGCCATGACAGGTAGCGCTCGGCCACCGCTTCGGCGGCAGTGGCATCGATGATTGCCGTTCCTGGCGGCAGCCGCCGCGCCGCCTCGCTCAGATCATGCACGCCCAAGTCAGCACTGCACAGCTGCTCGGCGGCGCGCGTCGGATCCAGCCCGTCGCCATCGACCAGCAGGCCGCGTCGATTGGCCACCGCAACCAGGCTATAGCGCTGCGGCTGCGCCGCCAGCAGCGGCAGCAGGGCGCCGCCGACCCGGCCGGTGGCGCCGATCAGGGCGACTGGACGTGGGCCTGCCGGCTGAGACCTGGCGCCGAGGGCTGCGCTGGCGCCACGCAGCGGGATCGGCGCCGCACCGCTGTTGAGGAAGCCGCGCAGCGCCGGCTCGAAGGCGTTGGCGTCGGCGAGGAAACCGTCATGGCCACGCGTGGAATCGATCTGGATCAGCTGCCCCTGCGGCAGCAGTCTGGCCAACTCGGCCTGTTCGCGCGGCGGATAGAGCCGATCGCTGCCGATCGCCACCACCAGGGTCGGCGTCTTGATCGTGCCCAAGGCCACCTGCGCCGGCTGGTTGGCAGCCAGATCGAAGCTGTTCATCGCCGCGTTCAGGGTCAGGTAGCTGTTGGCATCGAAGCGCTCAACCAGCTTGCGGCCCTGATGATCCAGATAGGACAACACCTGCAGCCGACCGTCGGCGCGGCGCTGGCGGTCGAAGCGACGACCGAACTCCTCGGCACCGCGGTAGCTGTGGTGACCCAGCTGGCGGGCCAGGGCCAGTCCCTGCTGCGGTCCGTTGCCGGCCGCGTAGTGGCCATCGGCGTAGGCGGGGTCGAGCTTGACGATGGCCGACTGCAGCTCGGCCAGTGCCACCGCATCGGCCGGCTGGCGCCAGCTGCTGGCCACCAACGCCAGTCGCTTGACCCGATTGGGTTCACGTCGGGCCCATTCCAGGGCCTGGAAGCCGCCCATCGAGCCGCCGATCACCAGCTCAATGCCGCGCAGACCCAGATGCTCGAACAGCTGCTGCTGATGGCTGACCAGATCGGCAATGCTCAGCTGCGGGAAATCCGCACCCCAGCGGCTGCCGTCCTCTCGCACGCTGCTCGGTCCCACGCTGCCATAGCAGCCGCCGAGCACGTTGGCGCAGACGATGAAGTAGCGCTCTGGATCCAAGGCCTTGCCGGCCCCGAACAGCTGCGGCCACCAGCTGGCCACATCAGACGACGCGGTCAGCGCGTGGCAGACCCAGATCACGTTGTCGCGGCGATCGTTGAGCCTGCCCCAGGTGTGGAAGCCGATGGCCGGCCGGGCGATTTCCGCACCGCTGCTCAGCACCAGCGGCGCCGCCGGCGTGTAGTGGCGCAGACCCGAACCGGCCGTCGCCGCGGTGGCGTTCGACGCCGCGGCGTGCCGTGCGGATGACGTACTCATGGCTTCCCTCCCGCGCGGCACTTAAGCCGATTTCTGCAGCGCGATGCCTTCCAGCGCCTGCGCGAAATCGCCAATGATGTCGTCGATGTGCTCGATGCCTACCGACACCCGCACCAGTCCAGGGGTCACCCCGGCGCTGCGCTGCTCGATCTCGCTGAGCTGCTGGTGGGTGGTGCTGGCCGGGTGGATGACCAGGGTCTTGGCGTCGCCGACGTTGGCCAGATGACTGGCCAGCTGCAGCTTGTCAATGAACGCCGCGGCGGCATCCTTGCCACCGGCCACTTCGAAGGTGAACACGCTGCCGAAGCCGTTGTTCAGATAGCGCTTGGCCTTCAGATGCGACGGGTGGTCGGAGAAGCCCAGGTAGTTCACCCCGCTGACCTGCGGGTGCGAACGCAACCAATGGGCCAGCGCATGGGCATTCTGGTTGTGCCGCTCCACGCGCAGTGACAGCGTTTCCAGCCCCTGCAGCAGCAGGAAGCTGTTGAAGGGCGACTGCGCCGGACCCAAATCGCGCAGTCCTTCCACCCGGGCGCGGATGATGTAGGCGATGTTGCCGAATTGGCTGTCCTCGCCAAAAGTCTCCCAGAAATTCAGTCCGTGGTAGCCCGGTGAGGGCTCGGAAAACAGCGGGAACTTGCCGTTGCCCCAGTTGAAGCGGCCGGCGTCGACGATCACCCCGCCGATGCTGGTGCCGTGGCCGCCGATCCACTTCGTGGCGCTGGCCACCACGATGTCGGCACCGTGCTCGATGGGCCGACACAGATAGCCGCCGGCACCGAAGGTGTTGTCGACAATCAGCGGGATGCCGTGGTCATGGGCGATGCGTGAAAGGCGCTCGAAATCGGGCACGTTGGCGCCCGGATTGCCGATGGTCTCTACGTACAGCGCCTTGGTGTGCTCGTCAATCAGCGGCTCGAAGCGGGCCGGATCATCGCCATCAACGAACTTCACGCCGATGCCCAGCCGCGGCAGCGTGACCTTGAACTGGTTGTAGGTGCCGCCGTAGAGCAGGCTGGTGGAGACGATGTTGTCGCCGGCCTGGGCCAGGTTGGTGATGGCCAGGAACTGCGCCGCCTGTCCCGAACTCACCGCCAACGCCGCGACCCCGCCTTCCAGCGCCGCAATCCGCTGCTCAAACACATCCGAGGTGGGATTCATGATCCGCGTGTAGATGTTGCCGAACTGCTGCAGCCCGAACAGCGCCGCGCCGTGCTCGGCCGAATCGAAGGTGTAGGAGGTGGTCTGATAGATCGGCACCGCGCGCGCATTGGTGCCCGGGGCGGGTTCTTGTCCGGCGTGCAGCTGCAGGGTTTCGAAGCGGTGTTTGGTGCTCATGGGTCGGGTCTCGGCGTTTGGAAGTTAAGTGGTATAGACGTCTATACGGCTGCAGCCTAGCGAGCTGGACGGGCAGGTGTCAACTGAAAGTTGCGGAGAAAGGGCACAGGGCCCAGGGCATAGGGCCCAGGCAGAGCAAGGCAAGGGCACCGGATCGCGGCGCAAGGCCGGGATGACGGTTGTGGCGGTCCGGCGGTTGTGACCGCCACGCCGCTGTCGGAAACGCGCCCCAGCATGTGCTCGGGAAACCACCGCAACGGCCAGATTGTCAGGCCGTCACCCCGCGGACGCGGGCCAGTGCCCATCGCCTTGCCGATTCTCACTCGGGGCGTGCTCTTCTGGGCCCTATGCCCTGGGCCCTGTGCCCTCTGAAAGCATTTGGCCCCGCACACCCGATGCGCGACAATCCGCCGCCATTCTTCTGCCGCGGGAACAGCCCATGACCATCGTCATCCACCACAACCCCAACTGCGGCACCTCACGCAAGGTGCTGGCGCGGATCAAGGAAGCGGGCTTGGAGCCGGTGGTGGTCCAGTACATGAAAACCGGCTGGACCCGGGAACAGCTGCTTGGTTTGTTTGCCGCCGCCGACCTCAGCCCGGGTCAGGCGATGCGCAAGCAGCGCTCGCCGGCGGCCGAGCTGGGCCTGCTGGAGGACTCGGTGACGGACGAGCAGATACTTGAGGCGATGGTTGAGCATCCGGCGCTGGTCGAACGGCCGATCGTGTGCAGCGCCAAGGGTGTGCGGCTGTGCCGGCCGGTGGAGCGGATTGAGGAACTGCTGTAGGCGCAGTTCACGCAACGCGCCGTACCAGTGGCGCTCGCAAGCTTCGAGTTGCACCGTGTCCGGATGCGAGTTAACGTGCATTGCAAATGCATCGCACTGCCAGCTGACCATGAAAACCGCAACGATTCCACCGCTCAGAGTGACCCCGGATCTACGACTAGAAGTCGAAAGTGTCCTTAAGGAGGGTGAATCGCTCAGCAGCTTTGTCGAGGAATCGCTCAAGCGGCATGTCGTTCAACGCCGAGCACAGCGTGAGTTCCTCGCGCGCGGACTGGCATCACGCGAACAATCCAAATCGTCTGGAGAGTATTTTTCCAAGGACGAGGTCCTGGGCTCGCTGAGGGGCATCTTGGCAAAGGCCAAGGAGTGAGCTTTACCGTTCGCTTCACTCCTCAAGCTCGAGAGGATCTGGAGCGGCTCTACAGATTCCTCGCTGAGAACGATGTTGCGTCGGCCGAGCGCGCACTGAACAGTATTGAGAACGCGCTTGGGTTGCTGGAGGAATTCCCATTCACCTGCCGCAAGGCCGTTTCGGAATTGCCTTTACTGAGAGAACTGGTCATTCCCTTTGGCGCCGCCGGCTACGTTGCGCTTTTTGAAATCGAACAAGCCGATACAGTCACCGTTCTGGCGGTCAGGAGTCAGCGCGAGGACGACTACTACTGAGCGCAGCCACTATCGAGCCGGCGTCAGTGCTGATGGTGGTGCTTGTGCTCGCTGTCCGAGCCATAGCCGCGCAGCTCCGCATAGCGGGTGATCTGATCGGCATCGAGTATCTCGGTCTGCTGCAGATGCGCGGCCAGATGCGCTTCACGCAGACGGCCTTCTAGCAGTGCGGCACGCTGCACTGCCCGGGCCAGCGATGCGGCGCTCACCTGCCGGTCGCGGAACTCGCGGTCCAGCGACAGTTCGGCGGCAACCAATTCCTTGCCCAACGATCGCGCCTGCTCCGCCATGGCGTCGAACAGGGCCTGGGTGGCTGCGCGCTGTGCATCGGACAGTCTCAATTCGTCGGCCAACTCCAATACGTGTTTGGGCCCCGGATAGCCGTTGAGCTCGGCCGCCTTGGCATAGCCCAGCCCATGACCCTGCTCCAGTGCCGCCACGCGCTCCGGCGACAGCGCGGGAATCCGCCGCTGCTCCTGGCCGGCGTAGGGCGATGGCTCGGCGGCGTGCGCCGGGTTGAACAGCGCCAGACCTGCGCCGTCGCCGGCATCCCCGAAGCGTCCCACCCAGAACCAGATCGCCGCGGCCACGGCGATCGCCAAGATGCAAAACAGCAGCCAGCTCGCACTCCGGTTGGGATCTTTGCTCATGTGCTGCGCCAAATTGCGGGACGGCAGTTTAGCGCGCCCCGCCGAATGGATCAGTCCTGATCGGTTTCCGCCGGTTCGGCGTTCTGCGCTTGGCGAATCTTGGCCTGCTCTACCGCTGCGCTGTCCGCCACGCTGGGCAGCTCGTTAGGATCTGCGAGCAGCAGATAGGGATCGACCCGTGCATTCAGCCAGCGCACGCCCAGGTGCATGTGCGGTCCGGTGGAGCGACCGGTGGAGCCAACCTTGCCGACGCTTTGCCCGCGTTTGATCTGATCACCGGTCGCGACGCTGAGCTCGGAGAGGTGGAAGAACATGCTCACCAGGCCGCCGCCGTGGTCGATGTACACCGCCTTGCCGGTGAAGAACTGATCCTCGGCCAGGATCACGGTGCCATCGGCCACGGCGTCCAGCGCGGTGCCCATGCCGACCGGCGCATCGCGACCGCTGTGCACGCTGTTGTGCGTGCCGTTGAAGATCCGCCTGCTGGCGAAGTCGTTTTCGCTCTTGGGCAGCGGATTGACCGGCTTGTGCAGCGGCAGGGTGAATCGGGGGTACAGATCGGCATCGACCTTCAGCGCCTTCAGTACTCGCGCCCGCTCCTGCGCGTGGCGCTCGGAGTTCTCGGGGCTGAGCTCGATGTAGGTGTCGTCCGGCAGAGTGATCTCGACTTCCGGGAACTCGGTGCGTTCCACCGTCATTGCGCCCAGATGCTGGCGTCCGTCGCGGTCGTAAAGCGCAATCTCGTGCACGCCGGTCTTCAGTTCGTAGTCAACGGGGTAGTAGCAATCGCCCTCGACAGCGGGATAACGCTTGCCCAGGAAGCCGCACTCCCGGGCATCCATCTCGGCCCAGCGGGCGATGCCGCCCTGTCCCACTTGAACGCGGTGATCGGCGTTGGCGGCGATCGTGGTTGCCGGCAGCAGCAGCGCGGCGATCAGTACTCTTGCATTCATGGACGTCCCCTACGTTGGCTTGCCGCAAGTATCAGCAACAAGCATGCCACGCCGGCCCAGACCACCGCTGCGGGCCTGCCGCGGAGCGACCGTCGGCGAACTTCCGGGGAACAGGATGCAGAATGCGCGGTTTCCTACCCGGCCATCGTGCGCAATGCGTTGGCCCATCGGGCGGCCTGTCCGGTCCCGTGGCGCAATCAGTCCTTGGCGCCCGGGGACTGTTCCGCCGGCTCCGCCTCAGCACGCGCCTCGGCGCCCTTCCGATGTCGATGGCGATGCCGCTGCGGCACCAACTCGGCGATCCGCATCCGTTCTTCAGGGGTCAGCTCGCTGAGCAGTTCGATCAACATCGATTGCACAGCCTGGGCGGCGAGCTCGTCCTTGGCACGCAACGCTGCGAATGCCACCTCAATGCGATCCGGATCGAATTCCTCGGCCAGCATCAGCTCGCGCACCTGGCGGCGGGCCTGACGGCGTTCGCGCATCGCCGCGCGTACGCCCTGGCGATGCTCGATGTAGTGCTCATTGAGGGTGGCGCGACGCTCCTCGGGCAGTGCCGCAAGCAGCAGCCGCGGACTGGGCAAGCCCATCCGACCGCCGTGGCGACCGTGATCGTGGGAATAGCGATCGGCCGCCACAAACAGCAGCACGGTGATCAGGGCTACATTCAGCCCCAGCGAAATCAGCAGCGGCCAGCGCAGTCGACGGTTGGGCATGGTGCTCACTGCAGGTACTCCTCTTCCTCATCGGCCAGCAGCGCCAGGCTGAGCAGATCGCCCTCCTCGGTCGCCGTGGTACTCACCGTGTCCAGCTGCACCAGCAGCAGCGCCAGCAGCAGGCCGCTGGCCAAGGTCGGCGCCACCAGCCGCAGTCCGCCCAGCTCCTCCCACAGTCGCGACCAGAACCCGCGTTGGCCGACCAGCTGCTGCGCGTCGTCCAGGATGCGCCTGCGCAGCGCCGCCTTCGGCGCGGCGGGCGGCTGCAGCCACAGACTCAGCTCAGCGGCGGCGAGCAGGGCATCGCTGGCGCGCGGATCCTCAGCCGCCAGGGCAAAGGCCGCGTCCTGTTCGGCTTGCGGCCAGCGCGAGATGTCCTCGCCCCAGGCGTCGCACAGCTCGACAAAGCGTTGGTAGGTCATCGTGGTTGCGCTCATGGCTCTAGTCACCGTGTCTCAAGCGGGATGCGGCGCGGTGGCGACCGTCCCCGATAGAAGTTTCGCACGCAGGCTGCGGCGGGCTCTGGCCAACAGCGATTCCAGCGCGTCCTGCGAGATCTGCATCGCCTCGGCGGCCTCGGCCTGGGACAGCTGACCGTCGTGGAACAGGGCCAGCGCCTGACGCTGGCGCGGCGCCAGCTCGGCCAGGGCCTGGCGCAGCTGACGCTGCCGTTCGCGCTGTTGGTGCGCGCCTTCCGGGCCGATCTGTTCGCTATGCAGCTGCTCATCCAGCGGCTGCTGCGGCCGGCGCTTGCGCAAACGATCGCGGCAGGCATTGAGCATCACCGTGTACAGCCAGGTGGCCAGCTGGGCGCGTCCGGCCTGCCACCGCGGCGCCTGTTTCCACAGCCGCAGGAACACGTCCTGACAGACATCCTCGGCCTCGGCGGAGTCGTCCAGCATGCGCGTGGCGGCGCTGTGCAGGCGCGGCAGGTGGCGATCAACCAGACGGCGGCAGGCGGCCTGGTCACCCTCGGCCACCGCCTGCAGATCGCCCAGATCGGGATCGGTCGCAGCGTCCGAAGCGCCATTGGCAACCTGCCTGTCCAGTATCCTTCCCCGTTACCCGCCACGAGCGCTGCGAGGCATTGCCGCCCCGCAGCGCTGCGGGGCTTTACTCGCCTTCAGCCTGACGATGGCGGCGACCGTGATGGCGACCGCGCTTGGGCAGCTCATCGGCGCTGATCACGCCGTCGGCGTTGCTGTCCAAACGTTCGAACATCTGGTCCGCTCGGGAGCCGATCTCATCCACCGTGACCACGCCGTCGCCGTTGGCGTCCTGGCGCATGAAGCGCGCTCTTGCGCGTTCCTCGCGCTTGGCCTGGCGCGCCGCCTTGGCCTCTTCGAAAGTAACCACGCCGTCGCCGTTGCTGTCCATGGCGGTGGCCCGCTCGGCACGGAAGGCGTCAACCTCGGCCTGGGTCAGGTTGCCGTCCTTGTTGGCGTCCATCTGCTCGAAGTGTGCCGTACTACGCGAGCCATGGTGGCGATGCCCGGCGCTGGCCGACAGCGCATAGACCGAGCACAAGCCGATGGTCAGGACCAGAGCGGCGCGACGAAAACGGCCGTAGCCGTCGGATTGCGTTTGGGCGATGTTGCTCATCTGGAGTCCTCAATCGTTGCCAGGCGTCTTTGCCTTGTCCCCTTCAACGCACCGTTGGCGCAGTTCCGTCGCTGCGCTGCGCGGCAGTATTCATCTGCGGTTTGGGTAACCATCAACGCCGTCCCTGGCGCGTCCTACAATGCGCGCAGCGCCGAGCAAAGAGTGCCCTTGATGATCGACCTTTACAGCGACACCAAGACCCGTCCCACTCCGGCCATGCGTAAAGCGATGATGGACGCCGAGGTGGGTGATGAGCAAATGGGTGAAGACCCCTCGGTAAATGCCCTTTGCGCCCGGGTTGCCGAGCTGCTGGGCAAGGAATCGGCCGTATTTCTGCCCTCTGGCTGTATGGCCAACGAACTGGCGATCAAGGTGCTGTGCCGCCCCGGCGATGACGTCATCTGCGAACGCAGCTCGCACATCGTCCATTACGAAGCTGGTGCGCCGGCGGCGCTGTCCGGGGTCACCTTGATGACCATCGACGGCGATCGCGGCCGCTTCAGCGTCGGCCAGGCCAGTGCGCTTATCCGCAAGCCCGGCTTCGCCAGCCCGGGCACCCGACTGATCTGCTGCGAGCAGACCACCAACATCGGTGGTGGCGCGCTGTGGTCGCTGGAAGACCTGCGCGAGCTGACCGAGCTGGCCCACGCCCATGCCGCCTACGCCCATCTGGACGGCGCTCGGCTGATGAACGCCGTCGTCGCTCAGGGCATTTCTGCAGCTGAGTTCGCCTACGGCTTCGACAGCGCCTGGATCGATTTCTCCAAGGGGCTGGGGGCGCCGGTCGGTGCGGTGCTGGCCGGCAGCGGCGAGTTCATCGAGCGCGCCTGGTTCTACAAGAAGCAGTGGGGTGGGGCGATGCGCCAAGCCGGCATCCTCGCCGCCGCCTGCAGCTATGCCCTCGACAACCATGTCGACCGGCTGGCCGACGATCACGCCAATGCGCGCCGTCTGGCCGAAGGCCTGGCCGAGTTGCCCGGGGTGCTCATCGACCCTTCGCTGGTGGACACCAATCTGGTGTTCTTCGAGTTGGAGGACGGCGATGCTCAGCCCTTCGCTGACGCCCTGCAGGCCGAAGGGGTGCGAGTCAGCGTAGTCGGCCGCCGGCGACTGCGCGCGGTCACCCATTTGGACGTATCGGTCGACGATATTGATGCGGCGGTGGCGGCGTTTGAGAAGGTCGCGCTGGCGGGCGACTGAGCGATTCGTATCAGGGCGCGGCGTCGGCACCAATGCGATCGGCCTCGATGACCAGGACCGCCTCCTCCCAGCTGGCGCCGCCATCGTAGGAGCGGTCCTGCTGCATGCGGAAATGGTCGCCACTGATCTCGCTGAACCGGTTCCGCGACAGGTACTCGCTGCCGTCATGCGCTGTGCCGCTGCCGGCAATCTGCATCGACCCGGCCACTGTCTCTGCGCTGAGCTGGCTGAGCCGCGCGCGATAGACATCGAGCGTGCTGATCAGCCATTGTCGGGTGTCGGGGTCATACAGCCGCAGGCTGTGGCTGTAGGACTTCGGGTTGCCGGAGCCGTCCACCACGCGCAGCTCGTCGATGACCCCGCGACCGTCCAGGCCGCGCCAGGCCTTCCAGCTGCCGCGGAGCTTTGGCTGACCGTGGATCAGCACCGCCAGACTGCTGACCTTCGGGGTCAGCTCGATCTGCCAGCTGCCGAGTAGAAAATCGAAATCGTTGGCACCGTCGGCGAGCGCCACGTCGCCGCTCAACGCGATGAGCAACACGCAGATCAGCGTTCGGATCCGCCGCTTGCCGGGATTGCTCTGGCGCATATCGCCCTCTCTAGCTGGCTTCGGGAAGCAGAGATTGGCAGGGCAACTGCTGCGGGCGTCGCCAGTTTCGCTCAACGGTTGCAACAGCAGGTTGGTTGGTCGGCGCGAGCTGCAGGGCATCTCTAGAGTGGATCAAGAAATGAACACGAAGGAAGCAATGCCATGCAGACGACCCATGCTCGCCCTGCGCTGGTGCAGCTGCAAGGCGTGTGCAAGTCCTATCCCGACGCCCAGGGTGAGCTCACCGCGCTGCAAAGCATCGACCTGCAGGTGCAGGCCGGCGAATTTGTGGCGGTGATCGGCAAGTCCGGTAGCGGCAAGTCCACCCTGTTGAACCTGCTGGCCGGCATTGACCGCCCCAACAGCGGGCAGATACGGATTGCCGAAACCGACCTGGGCGGCCTGGGCGAAGCGGCGCTGTCGGCTTGGCGAGGGCGCACGGTCGGTCTGGTGTTCCAGTTCTTCCAGCTGTTGCCGGCCTTGAGCGCCGCCGAGAACGTGATGCTGCCGATGGATTTCTGTGCCCGCTGGCCCAGAGCCGAACGCGGACCGCGCGCCATTGCCCTGCTGGAGCGCCTTGGGGTCGCCGAGCAGGCGCACAAGCTGCCGTCACAGATGTCTGGAGGCCAACAGCAGCGCGTTGCCATCGCCCGCGCGCTGGCCAATCAACCACCGCTGCTGCTGGCCGACGAACCCACTGGAAACCTGGACAGCGAAAGCGCCCAGAGCCTGCTGGCACTGCTGCAGGAGCTGGCCGCAAACGGCCAGACCGTGATCATGGTCACCCATGAAGCGGCGGCTCAGCGCTGTGCTCAGCGCAGCGTGCGGTTGGAGGACGGCCGGCTGCTGGATCTACCCGCCGATGCGCCAGCACGATCATGAGTGGGGCGCGCTGGCGCAAGCTGCGCGCCGATCTGTGGCTGCATCGCGGCCGCAGCGCGCTGGTCATCGCCGCGGTGGCCATCGCCTTGAGCGGGGCCGGCGCTGTACTCAACGCCTGGGCCCTGGTGCAGCGCGCCACCGCGGAGGGCTTTGCCGCCAGTCTGCCGGTATCGGCCATCTTGGTGGTGGATGGGCTGCAAACGGCATGGCTGGATCAGCTGCGACGGCGGCCCGAATTCGCCGCCGTTCGCGCCCAGCGCCAGATGCTCACCCGCATCCGTATCGATGGCCGCTGGCAGCGCGCGCTGCTGACCAGCCGCGATGACTACAGCGATCAGACCCTGGCCAAGCTTAGTCCGCAATCCGGAACCTGGCCGCCACCCCCGGGTACGCTGGTCATCGAACGCAGTTCAGTCGACTACGCCGGCGCGACGCTAGGTGCGACGGCGTTGCTCAATGACGCCGCGGGCAGCGCCCAGCCGTTGACCATTGCGGGCGTCGTCGGAGATGTCAGCTTGGCACCAGGCTGGATGGAAAACGTGGTCTATGCCTACCTTGACGCGCAGACCATGGCCACGCTGAGCGACCAGACGGGCTTCGATCAGCTGCTGCTGCGGGTAACCGAAGCGGATGCCGATCGCGCCCAGATCAGCCGCGTGGTTGCTGCCGCCGTCGACGCGCTGGAGGCGCTTGGTGCCGAGGTGCGCAGCGTCGAGGTGGCCGAGCCGGGCGCGCACGTGCACGCCGCGCAAATGGACTCCCTGCTGCTCACCCAGGCCGCCTTCGGCGTGCTCTGCTTGCTGGTCTGCGCCTTGCTGGTGGTCAATCTGATCGCCGCCGTGCTGGTCGGGCAGCGCCGCCAGATCGCAATCATGAAAACGCTGGGCGCGGCGCCAAACCAGATCGCCGCGCTGTATCTGAGTCTGGCGCTGCTGCTGGGGCTGGCTGCATCGCTGCTGGCGCTGCCCGTGGCGCTGTGGGCTGGACACCTTTACGCACAGTTCAAAGCCGAGATGCTCAATTTCCCAAACGCCGACTGGTTGCCGCCTTGGTGGGTGTTGGGGCTGCAGCTGGCCGTGGGCTGCGCGCTTCCGGTGCTCGCCGCCGCGCTGCCGGTGCGCCGCGCGGTAGCGGAGCCCGTAGTCGACGCGCTGCGCGATGTGGGCATAGCGAGCGGTGACCGCCAGGCGATCCCGGACTGGTTGGCCGCGTGGAGTCGCCGCGGCGGACGGCTGTTCGCACTGACCATCGGCAATGCCCTGCGCCGTCGTCAACGCTTGGCGCTGACCATGCTGGTGCTGTCCAGCGGCGGCGCAGTCTATCTGGGCGCGGCGAATCTGGGTCAGGCCGTTCGCGGCGCGGTCGATCTGCAGTTTGAGAGCATGGCTTTCCACCTCAGCCTGCGTGTTGATGGCTCGCAACCCGACTCGGCGCTGCTGCAGCTGGCTGCCACCCATCCTGCGGTCGCCGCAGCCGAGGTCTGGCACAGTGAGCGGGGGCTGCTGATCGACCACGAGGTCCACCACCGCAAGCCCTTACGAGTCATCGGAGTGCCCACCGATAGCCGTTTGTTGCGGCCCGAGCTGGTCTCCGGCAAGTGGCTGGACGGCGGCGGGGGTCAGCAGCTGGTGCTGACCCGCGCGCTGGCCGCCAATCTGGGCCTGAGCTGCCTGCGCCTGGCCGAACCCTGTGGCAGTGTGCGCCTGCAGCTTGATGACCGCCAAAGCCAATGGCAGATCGTGGGAGTCATCGATACCGGCCCGCAATCGGCGGCGTACGTCGCAAACCGGGCGCTGACCGCAATCACCGGCAGGTCCAGCGGCGACAGTCTGATGGTGGCGCTACAGCCGTCCTGGCGGCTGGCCGAGCTGGCCGCCGTTGCCGAACTGCGCGCGACACTGGCCGCGGCCGGAGTAAGCGTCATTCGCAGCCAGCTGCTCAGCGAGTCGAGAAAGGTGGTGGAGGATCATCTGCTGATGGTGGTGCAGTTTTTGGGCGCGATGGGCTGGCTGATGCTGCTGGTTGGTGGCATCGGATTGGCCACCACGCTCAGCCTGAATGTGCTGGAGCGAACCCGCGAGATCGGCGTGATGCGCGCCATCGGTGCCAGTCACGGCCGCTTGCTGGCCGTGGTCAGCGCCGAATCGCTGCTAATCGCAGTGCTGGCCTGGGCGCTGGCACTGCCGATGTCGCTGCCGATCAGCGTCGGTTTGGGCTACGCCTTTGGGGCAATCATGTTCAAGCTGCCAGTGGTCCTGTTTCCTGGCGCCAGCGCGCTGCTCAGCTGGCTCGCTGTGTCGTTGCTGCTGGCGCTGGTCGCTGCGGGATGGCCGGCGCGCAGCGCGCTTCGGGTGCCGGTCGCGAGCGCGATCAGTTACGAATAGCTGCGCACGCCGTTGAACGCCTCCTCAGGGACTGCAGCAGCCAACGAATGCCGCTAAACTCAGCGATCCACACGACCTGCAGCGGTGTTGATCATGAACAAAGCCATCCTTCTTTCCATTGCCCTGAGCCTGGCCAGTGCACCGCTGTTGGCGCAGGGACTAGGCGGCAATGACAACACTGCGGGCGGCGCACTCGTGCGATTGCAAACGCCCGACGGGCGCATCCTGGAAACGCAGTTCTCGCGCGCCAGCGACGCCAGCGTGGAAGCGGCGTTGGCTCGCGCGATCAATCTGCCGGACGGTCAGTACAAGTGGCAGATCATCCAAAGCGCCAACGTCAGCCTCAGTCTGCAGGCGGCCGCTCGCGCCGGGCGCGAGGCCAGTTCCGATAGCCTGCCGCGTGGCTGGCCGCAGGCGGTGCCGGTGCGCTTCGGCGTGATCACCCTCAATGGCGGTGCGCTGGTTCGTGCCAGCGAAAGCGAAGTCAGCGGCGTCGGGGCGGGCAAGGGTCAGGCCAAGGATTTGGTCATCAATGACGATCTGATCGTCAATGGCGGCAGCGGCTCGGCCTGCATCGGGATGGACTGCGCCAACACCGAGAGCTTCGGCACCGATACGCTGCGGCTGAAGGAGAACAACACCCGGCTGACCTTCGACGACACCTCCAATTCCGGCGCCTTCCCCAACCGCGACTGGGAGCTTCAGGCCAATGAGTCGTCCAATGGCGGCGCCAACGCCTTCTTCATCCGCGACCGCACCGGCGGCACCAGTCCGCTGGTGGTCGAAGCCGGCGGTGCCGAGAACACGCTGTATGTGGCACCCGGCTCCAAGGTCGGCGTGGGCACCAATATCCCTCTGCGCAGCCTGCACGCGCTGACCGGTGACACCCCCGGCATCCGCCTGGAGCAGACCGCCAGTCTGGGCTTTCCCGCACAAACCTGGGATCTGACCGGCAACGAGGTCGGTTTGACCATTCGCGACCACAGCAACAACACCCAGCCGTTCCGGATTCGTCCGCTGGCGCCCACCAACGCGGTGGTAGTGGCGGGCAACGGCAACGTCGGCCTGGGCATCGCCGCGCCGACCGCATCTCTGCAGGTGGCCGGCCCGACGATGAGCGTAGGCGGCACCAACATGGTCCTCGATGGTGCTGGCAATTTGAGCATTGCCGGCATGCTGACCACCGGCTCCAGCCGCAGCCTGAAGGAAGACCTGGTCGCCGCGGCGGCCGACAGCGTGCTCCAAAAGCTGGCCAGTCTGCCCATCTACACCTGGCAGTACATTGGCGCTAGCGAGCGCCATATCGGCCCGGTCGCCGAGGAATTCCACGCCGCCTTCGGCTTCGGCAGCGATCCGCAGCGCGTTGCCCCCGGCGACATGGCTGGCGTGGCCATGGTTGCCACCCAGGCGTTGCAGGCCGAGGTCGCCGAGAAGGAAGCGCGGATCAGCGAGTTGGAAGCGCGTCTGGCCAGGATCGAGGCACAGCTGCAGCAGCGTTAGCGCGCGGTATGACAACGGCGTCGCCGTGCGCGACGCCGGCCTTTACTCGGTGAACGGCGCGGGCTGTCCCAACTGCGGCGCCGAACTGTCGGTTGGCGACCGCTATTGCCGAAACTGCGGGCAGCACCTGCGAGACAGCAGCGCGCGGGCGCTGTGGCCGCTACTCAAGTCCAGCCTGGCCGAGGCGACCGACCTGGATGGACGGGTGCTCGGCACCTTGCGTCTGCTGCTCACCCGCCCGGGCTTTCTCTGTCGCGAGTATCAACAAGGGCGACGGCAGCGCTATCTGACCCCGATCGGGGTCTTTCTGCTCGCCAACCTGATCTATTTCCTGGCCCCCAGCCTGACCGACTTCAATGTCACCCTGCGCGACCAGATCACCCTGCAGGTCTACAGCGAATGGATCGCCGCATGGGTTCGTGAAGCGGCCACAGCCTACCCTGGTGGGATGCAGTCTATGGCTGCGGCCTACCAGGAGGTGGCCAACGATTTCGCCCCGGCGATGATGATCGTGCACGTGCCGATGCTCGCCGCAGTGAGCCTGCTGCTGGCATTCAACCGTAATCACTATTACGCCGACCACGTCGTCGCCACGCTGCACCTGTTCGCCTTCTTGATGCTCTATTACGCCGCGCTGCCGTACCTGGTTGAACCGCTATTGCAGCTGCTCAACGGCGTCAGCCCGGTAGCCCTGCCGGTGTGGTCGCTGGCCGTATCCCTGCAGTTCCTTTACGTGCCGCTGCTGCTGCGCGGTGCCTTCGGCTACTCCTGGCTGCGCCTGATCCCCACCACCGCCATTTACCTGGTGGCGCTGCTGCTGATTCACTTCGTGTATCGGTTGGTGCAGTTCCTGGTGGTCTTTGGGTACGTGCAGCTCAGTCGGCCTGCGGGCTGATTGCCTAAGGGTGTTTCAGGGCACAGGGCCCAGGGCCTAGGGCCCAGGCGAAGCGCCATGGTGCTTCGCTTTCGTAGGATGCGGTGAGCGCAGCGAACCGCATCGTTGGTGTGTGCGGGCGCGACCGATGCGGTTCGTTCCTCACCGCATCCTACGTGGACTTGGGTGGTTCAGGGCACAGGGCACAGGGCCCAGGGCCCAGAAGGTCAAATGCACGGGGACTCCTGCTCTTCTGTGCCCTGAGCCCTGAGCCCTGAACCCTTCGCTGGCAGTTCTTGCAGCAATACGACGCATAGACAACTAAGCGTCGATAACAGGATCAATCCCGACGGCGCATTCCTCTACGACCAAGGGCTGGGAAAGATCATGAGAATCCACTTGCTGTTGTTGATCTGTAGCGTATTGGGTGTCGCCGCTCAGGCGACCGAACTATCCGCCGAGGGCGACCGTGTGGACATCGCGGCAGCGGCCAGCAACCCGCGCTATGGCGGCGCAGTCGGTGTGGATGTCGATGAACAGATCGGTGTGGGTTGGACCGACCTGCAGGCGCGCGCGGCGGTGATAGATGGAATGAACGGTGTCAGCGATTTGGATCTGAGCGGCCTTAACGCCGGCAGCCAAGCGCCGCAAATCACCAGCAGCGAGCTCGGTCAACTCGGCGTCATGATTGCCGGCAATACCACGCTAAGCCAGATTCCCATCGTTCCGGATCTGACTGTGGCGAAAATGCGTTCGCGGCTATCGGAGGAGGAGCAGGCGCTAATCGAGATCGAGGACGGCTGCGAGATTTCCAACTACGAACGTGCTCGTTCGCGACGCGGCCGTAGTAGCACAACGGTCTACTTCGGCGACAACGCGGTAACCCGGGTGCGCCGCTTCACCATCTTCGTGCATTGCCAGGACCGGAAGAACTATCGCTTCCGCTTTGTAATCGGTATCGACGCCAATGGCGACACGGTCGTGCGACAAGGTCAACCGCGGGATATCTCACCGAACTCGCGCCAGGCCAAGGTTTCCGGGCCGATTGCCGTGATCCCTGGTGGTCAGGCCGCTGATCTGACTGACGGTACCGAGCTGGCCGCCTATATCGCCGCGCCCGATGCGGTGCCCACGCTGGTGGTAATCGACCCTGGCGCCGCCGATGATGATCGCGACCCGCCTGGAAGCGTGGTCCAGCCGGCCACCAGTCGGGCCGCGTTTTCCAGCAACATTGAACTGTGCAGCTCCCCGGGCCGAGCCTATGCCTGGCTGGCCTGGACCAACAGCAATGGCCAGGCGGTGCTCTCCCGCTACGCCGATGGGGCGCTTGATCTGATGACCCTGGGTGCTTCAGACGGCCCGGTAGATCTGGCCTGCACGGCTTGGGGCGAGGTGCTGATTACTTGGGTGAGCGGCAATAGCACGGTCAACCTGGCTTTGGTCGACCAAAGCATGCAAACGGTTGGCCAAAGCACTGAGTCCATCAATGCCGCCAGCGCCACCCGCTCGGCTGTGGCCGTCTCTCACAGCGGCTTGGTGGCGCTGGTTTGGGGGCCCTCGCTGTTCTCCGGCAGTGGCGCGCCGCTGCAGCTGCAGCGCTACCGGCTGAGCAACTTCATCGACCCGGCCGATTTGCCGCGCGGCACCTGGATCAACGTCGACGGCAGCGGCGGCGAGGGCTGGTTCCTGGATCTGGTGCAGCGCGGCAACGGCGACATTGAGCTGATCGCGACTTTCTTCGGCTACGAGTCGGATCCGGCCATGCCGGCAAACGAGGCGATGTGGCTGATCGCCCAGGGGGTGATCGTCAACGGCAGCGCGCAGATGCCAGTGCTGCGGACGGTCGGCGGCGCCTTCAACAGCACATCCAATCCCGGCAACGTGATGCTGCCGCCCTGGGGCAGCGCGCGGGCCGATCTGCTGGGCTGCAATCTGCTGCGTATCGCCGTGGTTGATGGCAACGGCAGCAATGTCGGCTACTTCTTCCTGCAGCCCGCCGAGGTCCTGCTCGCCGGCGAGAGCTTCTGCAACAGCATCGACAATCCCGGCGGCACCGCCTTCGAGACACGCTTCCCGCTGACCTGGTTCAACGCCACACAGTCCGGCGAGGGCATCTTCTTCTCGGTGCTGCAGCGCGCCTCTGGCCCGCCGGAGCTGCTGGCCGCCAACTACACCTACCTCAACGACGGCAGCGGCACCCAGCTGTGGCTGTTCGGCAGCGCACCGATCACCCAGAACGCGGTGGTGGATATCGAAATGTTC
Source organism: Gammaproteobacteria bacterium (assembly GCA_030430155.1). Lineage (GTDB taxonomy): Bacteria > Pseudomonadota > Gammaproteobacteria > Xanthomonadales > SZUA-5 > SZUA-5. Next base: position 2,157 of record JAUIFV010000038.1, on the reverse strand, counting down.
TCCGGTCGCGGCACCGGCTTTGGCGCCAATTTCGACACCAACGCGTCGCAGCTCACCTCTTGGGGAACCATGCGGGTGGAGCGCACACTGTGCAATCAACTGGTGGCCAGTTGGGATGAATCGGCGCGCTTCGGGGCCGGCAGCGTGACCATGGAGCCGGTGACTTTGGCCAACTTGACCGAAGACCCCTGCGGTTGAGCACGCCTGGCGATGCGCCGATCCGGGCGACGCAAAGTTTGAGGAGAACACGGTGGGATTGATCACACGTACCCTGCTAATTGGCCTGTCCCTGCTCGTCTGCAGCGCCGGCCATACGGCCGAGCTGGCCCGCCAAGGCGAGCGTATCGTGGTCGCCGAGGCGGCCAGCCAGGCGCGCTTTGACGGCGGCCTGGCGCTAGGCGCCGACGACGTCATCGGCATCGGCTACGCCGACAGCGCGCCTCGGGCCCGACTGATCGAGGCCGATGGCGCGGCCTCCGAGCTGGATCTGGCTCCGCTCAGCGGACTGGCCCTGCCGCCGCAGATCAGCGTCAGTCCGATTGGTCGGCTGGGCGTGGTGGCCAGCACCGGCAGTGGGCTGGCGATGGCTCGAGTGGTAGTGGCGAGCGAGGCCAAGGCCTTCATGCTGCAGGGCAGGGACATTGCCCAGCTGCTGTCGGATACCGACTGCCAGGTCAACACCTTCAGCGTCACCGACACCAGTAATGGTTTGGTTTCCGCGCGCAAATTTGGCTACCCAAGCGATGAACTGCTGCTGGTGGACATCGTGATCGTGACCGTGCACTGCCAGGACCGGCGAACCATACGCTTCGAGGTGGCGATCGACTTCCCGCTGCCCAATCCCTTCGGTCCGCTGGTCCCGCCGGTGATCATCCGCGGTCCGATCATCGAGCTGTCGCCGACCTTGCGGCAGAAGGTCAGCGGCCCGGTGGCAGCGCTGCCCTACGGTGTTTCGGCCGATCTGGACGACGGCCGCCGGCTGACCGCCTATCACGCGCTGCCCGATGCGGTTCCCACGCTGGTGATCATCGACGCCGACGCCGACCGCGACGACGACAACCCGCCCGGCAGCGTGGTCCAGGTCGAGAGCAGTCGCGCCGCATTCCTGAGCAACATCGATCTGTGCACGGCGCCCGGACGGGCAGCGGCCTGGATGAGCTGGACCGATGATGCCGGTCAGGCGGTGCTGGCACGATATTTGGACGGCCAGTTCGAGCTGCTCAATCTGGGCAGCTCCGACGGGCCGGTAGATCTGGCCTGCATCGGCTTCGGCGGCGTGCTGGCGACCTGGGTGAGCAACAACACGACGGTGAATCTGGCCCTGGTCGACGCCCAGCTGCAGCTGCAGCAAAGCGTGACCGAGAGCATCAGCGCGGCCAGCGGAACACGTTCGGCGGTGGCGGTCTCACACACCGGCGCGGTGGTGCTGGCCTGGGGACCGTCGCTGTTCAGCGGCGGCGCGGCGCCGGTGGAACTGCAGCGCTATCGCTTGAGCGACTTCATCGATCCGGCCGACCTGCCGCGCGGCACCTGGATCAACGCCGATGGCAGCGGCGGCGAGGGTTGGTTCCTGGATCTGGTGCAGCGCGCCAACGGCGACATCGAGCTGATCGCGACCTTCTTCGGCTATGAGTCGGATCCGGCCATGCCGGCCAACGAGGCGTTGTGGCTGATCGCCCAGGGCACGATCGTCAACGGCGGCGCGCAATTGCCGGTGCTGCGCACGGTGGGCGGCGCCTTCAACAGTACCTCCAATCCAAGCAACGTGATGCTGCCGCCCTGGGGCAGCGCGCAAGCTGATCTGCTGGCCTGCAATCTGCTGCGGATTCGCCTTGTCGACGCTGACGGCGGCAACGACGGCTACCTGTTCCTGCGCCCGGCCGAGGTCCTGCTCGCCGGCGAGAGCTACTGCGGCAGCATCGACAATCCCGGCGGCACAGCCTTCGAAACTCGCTTCCCGTTGACCTGGTTCAATGCGGCGCAGTCCGGCGAGGGTGTGTTCTTCTCGGTGCTGCAGCGCGCCTCCGGTCCGCCGGAGCTGTTGGCCGCCAACTACACCTACCTCAACGACGGCAGCGGCACCCAGCTGTGGCTGTTCGGCAGCGCACCGATCACCCAGAACGCGGTGGTGGAGATCGAAATGTTCTCCGGTCGCGG
>JAUIFV010000037.1 GCA_030430155.1 Gammaproteobacteria bacterium | reverse complement strand
GCTCTTCGGAACCAAAGGACTGGGTCGGATCGCAGTCCAGCATGTTGGTGCCGTTGTTGTAGTTGCAGCGGGCAAACTGCATGACGTTGCCCTGATGCCAGGTGGCGTAGAGTTGGCCCAGGTGTGGCGAGCCAGGGGCGCGGTCGACGTGGATGAATTCCTTGTCGGAACTACCAGTGGAAACGCTCACCGGACCTTGCCAGGTCTGACCGGCGTTGGTCGACCAGTAAATCTCGGTGTTGAACCCACCGCCGCCGCCAGTCGCGTTGCCCAGGGTCGCGGTGTAGACGACTGAGCCGTCAGGTGCCCAATCCATCGCCGGGTCACAGCAGGAACTAGGTAGCGCGCCCGCGCTCATCCAGGTGGCGCCCCCGTCGGAAGAATAGGAGTGTCGCTGGCCACCGCTGCCATTGGATCCAGCAACGACCTGATTCGGATTGGCCGGATTGAATTCGATGGTGGTTTCGTTGTTGCTTGCGGTGCCGTCAAACGGGCCTTCGCCTTCAATTGGAACCGCTTTTGGTTGCGGTTCGGTGGCCAACTGCAGCTTGGGCGGTGGGTTCTTCGGATCCGGGTGGGTGTAGATACCCAGGCCCTTGCGATGCAGTTCGCCGTTGATCAGCAGGCCGCCGTAGCGAAACTGAAATTCTTTGTCGGTCTCGCGGGGATAGTGGCGATCTAGCGGAAAGCCCTGTGCCGCCATCTCCTTGCGCTTTTGGATCTTGAAGAACGCGGGTACGCCTTGCAGATATCGGTCGTTCTCAGGCAGCAGTGCGACGTCAGCAGCGGTCAGATCGTAGTTGCGGTCATCCCAGGGGCCGAATTTGGTCAATGCGGCATAGTCCACGCCGTCATCGACGCCGCGGCTGGCATCGATTGCCGCGTCCTGGCCGAAAGCAGGTTGAAAGAATGCGCCGAGTAACAGTGCAAACGCCAAACCGGGCATCGACCGGCTCTTTTGACGACTCAATGACATTGGGGAACTCCGTGTCAGTAGGAGGCAGGACCACGTACATCTGGGTCGCGGTTGCGCCGAGGCACAATCGCCATGGAGCTGCGGGATGGTGTGGGAAGCGCCGACGGCGGCGCTCAACGCAGCAGTGTACTGTGAAGTCTGCGTGATTCCCAGCACACTTTTGTAAAGCATGCAATCTGATTTCGGGGTTGGAACCGCCTGCTGAACGGGGACGTTCAGCTTGGGTTTTGGCGGTCGCAGGACGGTTGGACGCGGTCCACGGAATCAGTCTAGGCTAGCGTCCGACTTTCTGCTGCATTGCAACAAGGAGTATCCATGCCCAGTTTCAATCCGCCTTCCCGATTGCTGATGGGGCCTGGCCCGTCCGACGTTGCGCCGCGCGTGCTGCAGGCACTGGCCCGTCCCACCATCGGCCACCTCGATCCGGCCTTCGTGGCGATGATGGACGATTTGAAGGGCCTGCTGCGCTACGCCTTTCGCACCGAGAACCCGTTGACCGTACCGGTCTCGGCGCCCGGCTCGGCAGGGATGGAGACCTGCTTTGTGAACTTGCTGGAGCCGGGCGACAAGGTCATCGTCTGCATCAACGGCGTGTTTGGCGGGCGGATGGCGGAGAACGTGCGGCGGATTGGCGCCGAAGCCATCCTGGTCGAGGATCCGTGGGGCAAGCCGGTGGATTTGGACAAGGTGCGCGCGGCGTTCGCCGCTAACAGCGGTGTCAAGGCGCTGGCCTTTGTGCACGCAGAGACCTCCACCGGTGTGGAGTCCGACGCCCAGGCGCTGTGCGCGCTGGCGCGGGAGTTCGACGCCTTGACCATCGTCGACGCGGTGACCAGCCTGGGCGGCATCCCGCTGGAGGTCGATCAGTGGGGCATCGACGCGCTGTATTCCGGTTCGCAGAAGTGCCTGTCCGCGCCGCCTGGGCTGTCGCCGATCAGCTTCAGCGCGCGGGCGGTGGATACGCTGAAGGCACGCAAGTCGCCGGTGCAGAGCTGGTTTCTGGACCTGAGCCTGGTGATGAATTACTGGGAAGGTGAGGGCGCGCGCAGCTATCACCACACCGCGCCGGTGAACGCGCTTTACGGCTTGCATGAGTCGCTGGTAGCGCTGCAGGAAGAGGGCCTGGAGCAGGCCTGGGCGCGGCACCAGGCCAATCACGTCCGGCTGCGGGACGGGCTGCAGGGCATCGGCTTGGAACTGCTGGTCGAAGAGCGCTATCGGCTGCCGCAGCTCAACACCGTGGTGGTTCCTGAGGGTGTGGATGAGGCTGGGGTTCGCAAGCGGATGCTGGGCGAGCACCAGATCGAGATCGGTGCCGGCTTGGGTAGTCTGGCTGGCAAGGTATGGCGTATCGGTCTGATGGGCGAAAGCAGCCGACCAGAGAAGGTCGATCGCTGCGTGATGGCGCTGACGGCAGTGCTGGGGCGTTAATGCATCGCTGCTGCGGCGTTCGGTAGGAGCCTGCTCCTGGTGCAAGGGCCCAGGGCAAAGGGCTCAGGGCCCAGCGGCGAAACGTCGCGGCATCGCCGTTACGTGTGGGAGCTCGCTTGCAAGCGATCGGATGCCTCGTATGGGCGCGTCGATGCGATCCGGCCGATTCGGGCCGGTCGGGTGTGAGGGCGCGCGTAGGCAATATATGCAATCGCCTACGCCGAAGACTCGCTGATGCGCGAATACGGTTCCGTAGCCGTCGACTTCGGTGGTGGTCAGCGGTGCCGGACCCTGAGGTCCGGCCTATCCCGTTGATTTGTCGCTTGCAAATGTGAGCGATTCCTCAACAATGTGATTAAAGTCCTTGATTTTCAGAGCTAAATGGGAGTTACTAGGGGTATTGCTGCGCGACTAGCGAGGATTCATAGCATGTTCGCCTCCCCCAACATGCGGGCGCTGACGGCGGGTTGCCTCCTCGGCTTGATGTCCAGCGCTGCGCAAGCGGGCGATCCGCCCACCTGCAGCGTGACGCCGATCCCGCTCTACACGACCTTTGAAGTCTGGCTCGACGAGCCAGGACCACCCACAGGATGTGTTCGGGAACTGCTTCCCTCTCCTCCGGGGCTGCGCCAGGGGTGGATTACCGAAGAGGGTAGCTTTGGGCAATCCGATCCTTCAGACCCCAATTCGTGGAACTCCCTGAGCGGCTTGGCGTTGGTTATCGAGAGCTGCTACGGGCCGAGTGGGCCTGTTCCCACTTACCCGAATTTTCCTCCCGGTTCATGCGGCCTTTTCGAGTATCCGCGGTTCGAAGGTGACTACAGCACGTTCGACCGTCAGTGGGTAATGAAGTGGAGGCATACCTGCGGCAACGAGCAGACGCCGATTATTGAGCTAAGGGTGAATGTGTACCGGGAGGACTTCTGTCCACCTCCCGAGCCGCCGATCATGGTCGATGGATTCGAGCCGTAGTTCTCGCTAGCCTGGATTCTCAGGTGCTGTCTTCCTGGGCCCTCAAGTGCAGGCGGCCGAAACTGTACGACGGTTTGCGGGCGCGGCCCGGCGGCTAGGTTTCCCCCGCCGAGGGGTTACGCTCAATCACCAGCAGCAGATCGCCGGCCAGGATGAGCTCATCGGGATTGTCCCAAAAGCCGATGGTTCGACCGTTGCGCTCCAGGCCGATTATTAGCCGCGCCCCGCAGCCGTTCATCTTCTTGCCTATCCAGTCGTCGTCGGCATGAACTTCGGTTAGCTTGAATCGACCACGGGTGGAGATCAGATCGAGCAGGAAGGGCGCCAGGAAGCGGCCGTGCACGGCGTCGGCGACCAGTTGACCGCTGACCCGCGACGGGGCTACCACCAGATGGGCCCCGGAGCGGCGCACCAGCTTGACGTTTTCCTCCTCGCGGACCATGGCGATGATCTTCAGATCCTTGGCCATGAAGCGCAGGGTCAGCAGACAGAGTAGGGCGGTGTCGTCGCGCGGAAGACAAAGGACCGCGCTGGCTGCTTTGTGGCATTGCAAATCGCGCAACAGGCTTTCATGGGTGGCGTCGCCGCAGACCCCGACCATGCCCATCTCGGCGGCCTCCTCCACGCGCGATTGCACCGGATCGATCACTACCAGCTGTTCCGGCGGCGTGCCTTTGTCGATCAGTTCGGCGGCGGCGACCCGGCCGGCATGACCGTAGCCGCACAGCAGCACATGGCCGGTCAGCTCGTTCTGCAGTCGTTTCATGCGTAGGTCCTCAAGGATTCGCTGCACCACGAACTGATAGGCGGTGCCGAGGAAGATGAACCACACCAGCAGGCGCACCGGAGTGACTAGGAATGCGTCGATCAGACGTGCGGTGTCGCCGACCGGGACGATGTCGCCGTAGCCCACCGTGGTCACCGTGACCATGGTGAAGTAGAGCAGATCGGTGAATGAAACCTCGCCGTCCAGTCCGTCGCGGAGTGCCTCTCGATCAAACCAGAACGCAGCCAGGACCAGGGCCAGCAGCGCGAACACGATCAGCGCGCGCAGTGCCAGCGTTTGTTCGGGGCTGAACTTGGGCCGCAGGAACAGCCGCCGTCGCGGAGGCTTGCGCTGCTTCAAACCGGGCGCGCCTGCCACTGGCCGTCGACCAGGATCTCCAGCGGTCTGAAGCTGGCCTTGTACTCCATCTTCGGGTGCTCGGCGATCCAATAGCCGAGATAAAGGTGCTCCAGACCCCGCTCCCGGCAGGCCTGGATCTGACGCAGGATGGCGTAGGTGCCGAGGCTGCGCTCGGCCAGTTCGGGTTCGAAGAAGGTGTAGACGGCCGACAGCCCGCGCGGCCCGATATCGGTCACCGCAACGCCGACCAGTGAGCGATCAAGCCACAGCTCCAGATAGTGGGTGCGCGACCACGGGCTGAGCAGGAAGCGGGAGTAGTCATCCGGCTGTGGGTTGTCCATGCCGCCGCCGGGATGGCGCTCGGCGATGTAGCGCTGGTAGAGGGCGAAATGAGTCGGACTGAAGCTGGCCCGGCGCCAGCGCACGTGCAGATCCGCATTGCGCTTGGCCACCCGGCGCTGCGCGCGCGAGGCACGAAAGTCGGCGATCTTGATCCGGCAGGGCACGCAGGCCTGGCAGCCGCGGCAGTGCGGACGGTAGACGTGTCCACCGGCGCGGCGGAAGCCGCGCGCCAGCGCGTGGTCGTAGACCCCAGCCAGATTCGGCGCCAGCGGATCAATGACCAGATTGCGCGCCAGCCGGTCGGGAAAATACCCGCAGCGATGGTCCAGGGTTTGAAAGAGCCGTACGACCTCCGAACGCATGGGCCTTCGATCTGCTCGCCACCGACGTCAACGGTCAGTGTAACGCCCCAACGCCGGGCGATGCGTGCCGACGGTTGCGCCTGTGGGAATCTTTTCCAATCAGTTCGGCTCGCGTCCTTCTGTAGCAGCCAGCCTGCTCGCGATTCGGATCTGGCGGCACGGCTGGTGATTGCTATCAATGCGAACCGTTGCGAATCGCCTGCAGGCAGGCTCCTACACAAGAGCGGCTATTGCGAATGCCTCAAGCTGTGCGGTGGCACTGACCTCAGCCCTGGTAATCCTCCAACGGTGGGCAGGTGCAGATCAGGTTGCGGTCGCCGTAGGCATTGTCGACCCGGGCCACCGGCGCCCAGTACTTGTCCAGCGCAGCGACGCTGTGCGGGAACACGCCTTCGCGGCGACTGTAGGGGCGATCCCAGGCCTCGTCGGCCAGATCTTCGACCGTATGTGGCGCATAGCGCAGCGGCGAATGCTCGGCGTCGTAGCGGCCGGACTCGATCTCGGCAATCTCCTGGCGGATCTGGATCATCGCGTCGCAGAAACGATCGAGCTCGATCTTGGCTTCGGACTCGGTGGGTTCGATCATCAGCGTGCCGGCGACCGGGAAGCTCATCGTCGGAGCATGGAAGCCGTAGTCGATCAGCCGCTTGGCGATGTCGTCCACGCTCACCCCGACGCTGTCTTTGAAGCTGCGCGGATCGATGATGCATTCGTGGGCGACGCGGCCATTGTGATTCTTGTAGAGCACCGGGAAGTGCGCTTCCAGGCGCTTGGCGACGTAGTTGGCATTGAGGATTGCCACCTCGGTGGCGTGGCGCAGTCCGTCCGGTCCCATCAGCAGGATGTAGGCGTGGCTGATCGGCAGGATCGAGGCCGAGCCATAGGGCGCCGCCGACACCGGACCGACCGCTGATTCGCCCTTGTCCAGGAACGGGTGGCCGGGAAGGAAGGGCGCCAGATGCGCCTTGACCCCGATCGGGCCCATGCCAGGGCCGCCGCCGCCGTGCGGAATGCAAAAGGTCTTGTGCAGATTCAGATGACTGACGTCGGCGCCGTAGTCGCCCGGCCGCGAAAGGCCAACCTGGGCGTTCATGTTGGCGCCATCCAGATAGACTTGGCCGCCGTGGTCGTGGACGATCTGACAGATCTCGCGGATCTGTTCCTCGAAGACGCCGTGGGTGGAGGGGTAGGTCACCATCAGCGCGGCCAGCTGTGCGCTGTGCTTCTCTGCCTTGGCGCGCAGGTCGGCGACGTCGACGTTGCCCTTGCTGTCGCAGTCGACGATGACCACGCTCATGCCGACCATCTGAGCCGAGGCGGGATTGGTGCCGTGCGCCGAGGATGGGATCAGACACACCGTGCGCTGGTCATCGCCGCGCTGCTGGTGATAGCCGCGGATGGCCAACAGGCCCGCGTACTCGCCCTGCGCGCCGGAGTTGGGCTGCAGCGAGATGGCGTCATAGCCGGTGATCTCAATCAGCGCCTGGGACAGCTCCTCGAACAGCTGCTGATAGCCCCTGGCCTGCGCCGGCGGGGCGAAGGGGTGCAGGGTGGCAAATTCCGGCCAGGTGATCGGAATCATCTCGGCGGTGGCGTTGAGCTTCATGGTGCACGAGCCCAGGGGGATCATCGCCCGATCCAGAGCCAGGTCGCGGTCGGCCAGCTTGCGCATGTAGCGCAGGAGCTCGGTCTCCGAATGATGGCAGTCGAACACCGGGTGCTGCAGGCACTGGCCTTGGCGGCGTAGCGCGGCGGGGAGCAGACCGGCTGTGGGCTCGATCTGGGCGTAGCTCAAGCTGCCGCCAAAGGCCCGCCAGACCGCCTCGACGATGGCCGGCGTGGTGCACTCGTCCAGGCTGATGCCGACGTGATCGGCATCGATCACGCGCAGATTGATGCGCTGCGCTGTAGCGGCGGCGTGGATGCCTTCGGCGCGGCCCGGTGCTTTCACGGTCAGGGTGTCGAAGGCGTGCTCATTGACCACGGCAAATCCCAGCTGCTTCAGGCCCGCCGTCAGCCGCGCCGTGCGCCGATGGACGTCTTCGGCGATGGCCTTGAGACCCTGCGGCCCGTGATAGACCGCGTACATCGAGGCGATCACCGCCAGCAGCACCTGCGCAGTGCAGATGTTGCTGGTGGCCTTCTCGCGACGAATGTGCTGCTCGCGGGTCTGCAGGGCCAGACGCAGCGCTCTGTTGCCGCGACGGTCCACCGAGACGCCAATCAGGCGCCCGGGAATGCCGCGCTTGAGGTTGTCGCGGACGGCCATGTAGCCGGCGTGCGGGCCGCCGTAGCCGACCGGCACGCCGAAGCGCTGAGTGGAACCGATGACGATGTCCGCGCCCAGTTCGCCGGGCGGAGTCAGCAGGCACAGCGCCAGCGGGTCGGCTGCCATCACGCCGATTGCGCCGGCGTCCTTGAGACTGGCCAGCGCCGGACGGAAATCGCGCACCTCGCCGGAGCTGCCCGGATACTGGAACAGCGCGCCGAACACGGCGGTCGGATTCAGATCGGTCAGCGGATCGCCAACGAGCACCTCCCAGCCCAATGGTTCGGCGCGCGTGCGCAGCACGGCGATGGTCTGCGGGTGGCAATCGCGATCAACGAAGAAAGCCTTGGGCAGCTTGCGGGCGCTGCGCTCGGCAACCGCCATCGCTTCAGCAGCGGCGGTGGCCTCGTCCAGCAGGGAGGCGTTGGCCACCTCCAGCGCGGTGAGTTCGCAGATCATGGTCTGGAAGTTGAGCAGCGCTTCCAGCCGGCCCTGGCTGATTTCCGGCTGGTAGGGGGTGTATGCCGTGTACCAGGCCGGATTTTCCAGAATGTTGCGCTGGATCACCGCCGGCAGCAGCGTGCCGTAATAGCCCTGGCCGATCAGCGAGGTATAGCACTGATTGCGCTCGGCGATGCGGCGCAGCCGCGCGATAGCATCGGTCTCGCTGAGTGCCGCATTGACCCCCAGCGGGCTGGTGGTGCGGATGGACGACGGCATGGTCTGCGCCATCAACTCGTCGATGGACTGCGCGCCGACCACCTCCAGCATCTCATGCACTTCGGCAGGCGAGGGGCCGATATGGCGGGCAGCGAAATCACGGGGGGCAACGGGCAATGGCGTGGAGTCAGACATCGAACAGTCCTTGCAAGCGCGAGTGATGCGCGTGGTCCGACTGGCAAGCGCAGACGGCAACGCGCGGTGGCCCAGCCTTACGGCTCGGTACGCGCCCCATCTGTCTAGGTGCCTGAGAGCGTTATTCCTTCGGCGGAGCACGGCCTTTGCCGCGATCACTTTCCAGAGCGCCACCGACGGATCTTGGCCCGGCGGTGCGCGTGACGGTCCCTTTGCCTGAGAGTTTCCGGGGCGGTTGCTCCTTCGGCGTCGAACGACGCGAAGGGCACGAGCCCCCGCCGTTCGATCTCTCCCGTGACGCGGCGCGCAATTTATCACGCTGGAAGCTCGCGGCCCAGTGAAACCCGTGCAGCGCTAGGTGCAGGGGAGCGTACTGGAAAGATACGAACGGTCGTGCTAATTTAGTCTCATGTCATCTGCAGCCACCAACAAGGGTGCCCGCACGCGCGAACTGATCGTGGAAGCGGGCCATGAACTGGCCCGTCGGGTGGGGCTGGATGGCTTGACCTTTGGCACCATCGCCGCCGAAGTGAAGATGTCCAAAAGTGGGTTGTTCGCCCATTTCGGCTCGCGCGAAGGCTTCCAACTGGCGGTGCTCGAGCACGCCATCAATGCCGTTGGCGACGCGGTGTTCGCCCCGGCCTTTGCCCAGCCGCGCGGTTTGCCGCGTCTGAGCGCGCTGATCAGCGGGTGGCTGGCATTTGTCAGCGGACTCGATCGAGGCGGCTGCGTGGTGCTCGCCGCGGTCGCCGAATTCGATGACAAGCCGGGGCCGATCCGTGATGCGCTGGTGGGCTATCAACACCGGCTGCGGCGGCAGATGGAGCGGACCATACAAATGACCATCGACGCCGGCGACTTTCGCGCCGATGCCGATCCGGCCCAGGTGGCGTTTGAATTCTATGCGGTGCTTCTTGCGCTGCATCACGATCTGCGCTTGTTCAACGATCAGCAGGCAGTGGCGCGGACGGCGCAGGCCGCCAACCACGTTCTGCAGCGCTATCTGGCGGAGCCGCGACAGTCCGCGGCAATAGGCTGAAGCAGCCTCAGCAAGGCCCAAGGAGGCAAGTAGATGAGTTCGGTACTGTTGGCAGCATTGAAAAAAAGCACGAGCGTTCACTTTAGTCCGGCCCGAATTATGGGCGCGCAGCTGCGGCTGACCTCGCTGTGGAGCAGCGGCGCGGCTATCGGTCGCAGCGTCGATCTATTTTGTACGCCGTTGCCCGGAACCCGCGATCGGGCGCTCAAGGCGGATCTGGGCGATGCGCAGCTGGACTACCTGCAGGTCGATGACGGCCGCTTGGCGATCTACCGCTGGCCTACCCGCAAGTCGGCGCCGCTGGCCCTGTTCTGTCACGGTTGGTCGTCGTTCGGACTGCGCGCAGCGAACTGGGCCAAGGCTCTGCTGGCGGCGGGCTACAGCGTGGCCAGCTTCGACCACTGGGCGCACGGGCGCAGCGACGGCAAGCGGGCCACGCTGCCGCAGTTTGCACGCAGCCTGCAGCAGGTCTGCGCCGCACTGGCGCCGATCGATACGCTGATTGGCCATTCTCTGGGCGGCGCTGCGGTGGCATCTGCATTGGCTGAAGGAGTTTCCGCCAGACGCGCCATCCTCATCGCGCCGGCGGCAGACCCGCTGGCCGCCACCAGCCGCTTCGCCCGCGTTCTGGGCCTGCCCGACCAGCTCAAGCGCGACATGCAGGCTGAGCTCGGTCGCCGTGAGGGCATTGCGATGGAGTATTGGCAGGCGCACCGCATGGCGCCATCGATCGCCACCCCGGCGTTGATCATCCACGACCTGGAAGACCGGGAAGTGGGCTGGGAGGAGGGCGAGCGCTACGCCCGCTACTGGCCGCAGGCGCAGCTGCTGAGCACCCACGGGCTGGGTCATCACCGCATCGTTTCCGATCCCAAGTGCATTGCCGCCGGGATCGCCTTCCTGCGCGGGGTGCCGGTAGGGGAGCGGGTGGTGTCGACCCAGGCGCTGCCATTTGGGATTGCCTAGCTAGCCGATGAGCCTGTCCTGATCTACCTTCCCTGGTCATCCCGGCCCTGAGCCGGGATCCAGTGACTGTCGAGCCGCGCGGAGCCCGCCGCTTGCGCGGGGCTATGACGTTCGGGGCTAGCCGCGCCGGCTGATCAAATCCGCGATGCGCTGTTGATGCGCGACCAGCGTCTCTCGGCGCACCGCGAAGACGCCCATCTGCCCGACGCTGAACTCGATCCAGTGCAGCGGCAGCTCAGGCAGCAATCGGCGCAGCGCGCGCTCGGCCTCACCAATCTCCACCACCAGTAAACCGTCTGCGCTCAGATGATGGCTGGCTTCGACGAGTATGCGCAGGGTGATGTCCAGACCGTCGGTGCCCGAAGGCAGCGCCAGCGCCGGTTCGTGGGCGTACTCGGCAGGCAGCTGGTCGAACTCGCTGGTGCTCAAATAGGGCGGATTGGAGACGATGAGGTCATAGCGGCGGTCGCGCAGTTGTTCGAACAGATCCGACTCGATCAGCTCTACATCCAGCCCCAGCAGCTCGCGATTCTCCGCGGCCAGACTCAACGCGTCGACGCTGATATCGGCCCCGTCCACGCGCCAATCGGGGTGGTGGGCCGCCATCGCCAAGGCGATAGAGCCGCCGCCGGTGCACAGATCCAGGGCGCGCTCGATACGGGTTGGGCGATCGAGCGACTGGAAGGAATCCAGGATCAGCTCGGCAATCGGCGAGCGCGGTACCAGCGCGCGCGGATCAGTCTTCAGACGCAGCTCGGCGAAGTCGGCAAATCCGAGCAGATAGGCGGCCGGAATGCGCTCGTTGATGCGGCGATCAAATAGGGCATCGACCGCCGCCACTTCCTCTGCAAGGATGCGTGCCTTGCCCAGATGCGCCGGCCAGTCCTCAGGCAGCGCCAACGCGTGCAGGACCAGCGCCCTGGCCTCGTCCAATGGGTTGTCCTGATGATGACCAACGCTAACGCCAGCCGCCTGCAGTCGCCGCGCACCATGGACAATCAGATCAATCAGCGTTGCGTCGATTTGGGCGTCGCTCATCGGCGTTCCAGCAGGGCCAGTACTTCAAAGTGTCGGGTATGCGGAAACATATCGAATAGACGCGCGCGGCGGATTCGGAACTGCCTCAATCTGCCGATGTCTCGACTTAGCGTATCCAAATTGCAGCTGGAGTAGAGCAGGTGACTGCATTCGGCGCGGTCCAGCTGCTCGCACAAGGCCGCGTCCAGACCGCGCCGCGGCGGGTTGACTATCACCAGCCCGGCGTCCAACTCGGCGCCCAGCGACTGCGCTGCATCGGCGCAGCTGAAGACCAGGTCTACCGGTTGATTCAACTGCAGCGCGGCATTGGCGGCGGCGACCGCTTCGGCGCTGATTTCCACGCCGCGCACCGAGCGTTCAGACGCCGCCGCGTGATAGGCGAAGGCGCCGATGCCGCAGTACAGATCCAGCACGCTGCGCGGCGCCAGTGAGTTCAACCAATCTTGCGCCTCGGCATACAGGGCGCTGGCAACCGCGGTGTTGGTTTGCAGAAAGCTCTGCGTGCCCAGCAGCAATCGATGGCCGTTGAACTGGACCGGCAGCCAGCGTTGCTCGCTGAGCAGGATCTCCGACTCACCCTCGAGCACCGCCTTGTGCTCAGGCTGCAGGTTGACCGAGATCACGCTGTGCGGCGGCAATTGCCGGGTCAACTCGGGCAGATGCTTGGTAATTCGATCCAGCGACTCACGCGAACGCAGCACCAAACGCAGCAGCAGCGGACCGCCAGGATGCGGTTCGGTGAGCAATACGAACTTCAGCTCGCCGCGGCGCAGTTGCGGATCGTAGGGCCGCAAAGCGGCGCGGGCGATGAAGTCCTTGAGCAGCGGAAAGTAGGCGCTCAGGCTGGCGGGATAAAGCAGGCACTGGCTTAAGTCCACGGCGTCGCTGTCCAACTCGACCAACCCCAGTATCGGATCGGTGCTGCTGCCACCCACCGCCATCTTGGCCTTGTTGCGCATGCCGGTCGTTGCACTGGGTGCGGCGGGTCGCCAATCAACGGCATCCCCGCTGACCTCAGCCAGCGCCTGCAGGCACTGCGCTTGTTTGCGCTGCAGTTGGCTGGCGTAGTCCTGGGTAATCCAGCCGCAGGAGCGGCACAGCTGCTGGTCGTAATACTCGCAGCGGATCATTTCGGGGTAGGGCTCTGAGTCGAAGGACAGGCGTGCGCCCAACGTGCAGCAGCCAATCCGGCGGCACGACCGCTGGCGAAGCAGGCCGTGAGCAGATAGCCGCCGGTTGGGGCCTCCCAATCGAGCATTTCCCCGGCGCACCAGACCCCAGGGCGCGCGCGCAGCATTCCATCCTCGTCCAAAGCTTCGAAACGGACCCCGCCGGCGCAGCTGATCGCTTCATCGATGGGGCGCGTGGCGTGCATGCTCAGCGGCAGCCGCTTGATCCTCGCTGCCAATCGCTCGGCGCTGTCGAAGTCGGTGCCGTCGGCCACCTCGCGCAGCAAACCATAGCGGGAGCCGTCCAGGCCCAATCGGCGGCGCGCAAACTCGCTCCAGGAGCGCTTGCCGCGCGGCTGCGCCAATCGTCCACACAGCCAATCCAAGGACCGCTCCGGGCATAGGTCCACTTCCAGGGTAGCTTTGCCCTGTCGCTGGAGCTGGTCACGCAGGCTGGCGCTCAGCGCATAGATCAAGCTGCCCTCGACGCCGGCATCGGTGAGCATGAACTCGCCGCGCAGCGGCTGACGACCAGCGACGCTGGCGACCACCTGTTTCACCGGCTGACCGGCATAACGCTGCTGAAAGTGTTCGCTCCAGGGCCGTTCAAAGCCGCAGTTGCTGGGCTGCAGGTCGGCCACCTCGACTCCCTCATCGCGGAGGATATCCACCCAGGCACCGCTGGCGCCGAGTTTGCTCCAGCTGCTGCCACCGAGCGCGAGCACGGTGACCAGCGGTTTGAGCCTGATCTTGCCGAAGCTGCCGGTGAGCAGCATTGACTCGCCCTCCCAGCCGACAAAGCGCACGCCGGTGTGGAGGTCCAGGCCCTGCCTGCGCAATCGGTGGACCCAAGCTCGAAGCATCGGCCCGGCCTTGAAGTCGGCCGGAAACACCCGGCCGGAGCTGCCGACCACCGTGGCGTAGCCCAACTCGGCCGCCCATTGGCGCAGATCATCGGCGTTGAACTCGGCCAGCCATCTGGCCACCTCCGCGCTGCGCTCGGCGTAACGACTGACAAACTGCGCGTAGGGTTCGGCGTGAGTGAGATTCAAACCGCCCTTGCCGGCGATCAGGAACTTGCGCGCCACCGACGGCGCGGACTCGTACAGCCTGACCGGGCATCCTTCATTCAGCAGGGTCTCGGCCGCCATCAATCCCGCTGGCCCGCCGCCGATGACCACGGCGCAGTCCGCGGTCTGCAGCGGAACATGTTTGGCGGCCGTGGCGGTCAAGCCGGTTGGCCTTGAATGTGTAGTGGAAGGCGCATTCAGTGTGCTGGCTGTTGCCATGGCGAGCTAGTGGCGTAGGATTGGGCGCACGGTGGGTGGGAGCGCTGCTGCACGGCGCCATCGGCGCAAACAACAACGTTCGGTCAAAGCAAGATGTGTACAGACGGCTGTCCCGCACACAGTTTAACTCGCGTAATAGAGCGGGAGTCCGCAAACGATCAATGACGGTGCCATGGCGTGGTCAAGGGTCAATAGCGGTAACTTTCAAGCACATAAACGACACTGGAGATTGATCCATGACGACGTTCCCGAGTGGTAGCAAGCTATTTCGGCAATCACCGCTGATCATTGGTCTGACTTTGGCGCTGAGCGGCAATTTGTGGGCGGGCGATCGCTGCGAGCAGCTGCCCGGAACCAGCGCGACACCCGCCAATGCCCTGTCCTGCGGCCGCAGCGCCGTGGCCAGCGGTCTGAACAGCACCGCCGTGGGCACCAGCTCCCGCGCGACTGACGAAGACTCCGCTGCCTTCGGTCATCTTTCCAACGCGGCCGGCTTCCACTCCACCGCGCTGGGCACACAGGCCGCGTCCGAGGGCCGTGGCGGCACCGCGCTGGGTTGGCGTGCCAACGCCAGCGGCGATCTCTCCACCGCGACCGGTAACAACGCCGTAGCCTCCGGTGCCAACAGCACCGCCAATGGCCGTGCGGCCACCGCGACCGGCGACAACACCACCGCCGTGGGTCAGGACGCTCAGGCCACTGGTGCCAACGCCAGCGCAGTCGGCCAGGGCAGCCGTGCCACCGATGAGGACGCCACCGCCTTTGGTCAGACCGCAACCGCCACCGGCTTCCATTCCACCGCAGTCGGCGCGCAGGCCAACGCCTCCGGGCGTGGTGGTACCGCGCTGGGCTGGCGTGCCCAGGCCACCGGCGCACTGTCCACCGCTACCGGCAACGATGCCAATGCCTCCGGCGACAACAGCACGGCCAACGGCCGCGCCGCAACCGCTTCGGGTGCCAACTCCACTGCGGTAGGTCAGGGCTCCTCCGCCTCCGGTGCCAATGCCACCGCACTTGGCCAGGGCTCGGTCGCCTCTGACGAAGACGCCCTGGCTGTCGGCCAGACCGCGTCGGCCACCGGCTTCCACTCCAGCGCCATCGGTACCCAGGCCAGCGCCGCTGGCCGCGGCGGCACCGCCGTGGGTTGGCGTGCCAGCGCCAGCGGCTCGCTGTCCACCGCCACCGGTAACGACGCCAATGCCTCCGGCTCCAACAGCACGGCCAACGGCCGCGCCGCGCAGGCGACCGGCGAGAACAGCACCGCGGTCGGTCAGGGCGCTGTGGCGTCGGACGAAGACGCCTTGGCCGTGGGTCAAACCGCCTCTGCCACCGGCTTCCATTCCACCGCGGTTGGCACCCAGGCTTCGGCTGGTGGGCTGGGCGCGACCGCGACCGGCTGGCGAGCTGATGCCAGCGGCGGCTTGAGCGTGGCCAACGGCAACTCCGCCACCGCCAGCGGCGGCTCCTCCACCGCGGTGGGCCGCGCCTCCACCGCCAGCGCCAACAACAGCGTTGCGGTGGGTGCCAACTCCACCGCCAGCGCCGAGAACAGCGTGGCGCTGGGCAACGGCTCGGTGGCCAACCGCGCCAATACTGTCTCGGTGGGCTCGGGCACCAACGCGCGTCAGATCACCAACGTTGCGGCCGGTACCCAGGCCACTGACGCAGTGAACTTCGGTCAGTTCCGCACCGAGATCGACTTCCTGCAGAACTACGCCGATCGCCGTTTCAGCGAGACCAATGAGCGTATCGACGAAGTGGCCGCGCTGAACGCAGCGATGACCACCATGGTCGGCAGTGCCGCCGGTCTGCGTACCGACAACAGGCTGGCCATCGGTGCCGGCTTTGCCGGTGGCGAATCGGCGCTGTCGATTGGCTATCAGCGCGCCTTCGACGACAACATGACCCTGACCTTCGGCGGTGCCTTCAGCAGCGACGAAGCGCAGGCTGGCCTCGGCTTCGGCTACGGCTGGTAAGTCGTAGCGGCCGGTTCATTGGCCAATGCGTGGTAGCAAAGGGCGGTGACGCAGGTCGCCGCCCTTTTTTCTTTAGGGCCCAGGGCTCAGGGCATAGGGCCCAGAGGATCAAGAGCGCGCCGGATGCCGCTTTTCTGGGCCCTGGGCCCTGGGCCATGTTTGCCGTCCTCGGTGGCATCGGCGGTTTGATCATGGGAGCCATCTGCCGCTACACCAACTGGCCTCGACCAACGCTGTACAGCTTCGCCGCTCTGCCGCTGGCCCTGGGCTTGCTCGGCACTGGCGATCCACTGTCGGTCGAATACAGCCGCATCGAGCGCAGCGTCGTCGTCGATGCGCCCATCGAAGTGGTCTGGCAACAGTTGGTGGATACGCCTGCCATCACTGCGCAAGAGATGAACGAACCGATGACCGAGCGCATTGGCGTACCGCTGCCCAACTCAGGGCGCACGGAGTTGCGCGGAGAGGAGCGGGTGAGGACCTCGCGTTGGGGCAAAGGCGTGTACTTCGAGGAGGTCATCGAGGACTGGCAGCCGCCGACGCATTTGCGTTGGCGCTACCGCTTCCTGCCGGATTCCTTTCCCCGCGCTGCTCTGGATGATCATGTTGTCATTGGTGGGCACTACTTCGATCTGATCGATACGGAGTTCAGTCTGCAGCCCGATGCCGGCCGAACCCGGGTCACCGCCGTGGTGCGCTACCGCATCTCCACCCAGTTCAACTTCTATGCCGATTGGGCTGCGCAGCTGTTGATTGGTGATCTGGTTGAACATGGGCTACAGATGTACGAGCGGCGCAGCGAAGCCGTTGCGCAGCAATCTGTGGGGAGTCGATCCGATGGCTGAGTCTCGTTTCGGTGATGCCGCCGCAGGGCCGTACAAGGTCAATTCGCTGATCCTTGGCGAGCATGTGGATCAGCACCAGGGTCGGGTGCGCTGGGATCCGGCCCGCTCGTTTTGGAATGGATCAATGCTCCTGGCGGCGCTGGTGCTGGGGCCAGTCTATTTCAGCTGGAGCGCCTTTGCGGTGTTCTTCGTGCTGCTTGAGGTGACCATGTGCGCCGGTCATTCGGTGGGCTTTCATCGGCGTCTGATCCATCGCACCTTCAAGTGCCCCAAGTGGCTGGAGCGCTTGCTGGTTTGGAGCGGCACGATGGTCGGCATGCAGGGGCCGTTCTGGGTGATTCAGTCACACGATTTCCGCGATTGGGCGCAGCGCCAAAGCGATTGTCATCCCTATCTCCGACACGGCCAGGGGATGCTCAAGGACGCCTTTTGGAACCTGCACTGCAGGCTGGAGCTGCAGCATCCGCCGGGATTCGATCCTGGCCCGGGCATAGGCGACGATCCCTACTATCGCTTTCTACAGCGCACCTGGATGCTGCAGCAGTTGCCCCTGGCGCTGCTGTTGTACTGGTTGGGTGGCATGCCGTGGCTGGTGTGGGGAATCGCGGTACGGGTTGCCGTGGGCGTGTCCATGCACTGGTTCGTGGGCTACATCTGCCATTCGCACGGGCCGCAAAGCTGGATCGTCGACGGTGGCTCGGTGCAGGCTCACAACGTGCCCTGGGCGGCCTGGTTTTCGATGGGCGAGAGCTGGCACAACAACCATCACGCCTTCCCCGCGTCGGCCCGGCACGGGCTGTATCCGGGTCAGGTCGATCCCGGCTTTGCCTTTGTCAGACTGCTGCAGCGGCTGGGCCTGGCTTGGGACGTACAGACACCGCAGATGCTTCCGCCCAGGACGGGGATCAGTCCAACCAGCGCCGAGGCGACGAGTATTCTGCGTCAGTGAGCGATGTGCGCGGCAAGTCTGTTGCCGTTGTTGGCTACGGCATTGCTGGCGCCTTGATCGCCGGGCTGTTGGCGCGTGCGGGACATCAGGTGCAGCGCTTCGAGCGCCGCTCAGGCGCTGAACACGGCGGCGGCCTGCTGTTGGCTCCTGCGGCGGTACGAATCTTGTGCGGACTCGGTTTGGAAGAGGCCTTGAATCGGCACGGCGTGGCGATCCACCGGGTGCGGATCGGCAACGAGAAAAAGACCCTGTTGGATTGGCATACGGAAGCCGGTTTTGGCGTGGGCATTCGGCGTGCGGCGCTATGCGAGCTACTTGCCTGCATCGACCCTGGCGTCAGGGAAACGCAAACGGGCCTAGCTGTCCGCAGCGTGGATGCTGCCGCCGGTACGTTGACCGGCGCCGACGGCAAGGGCTATGGCCCCTTCGATCTGATCGTCGGCGCCGATGGGGCCAACTCCGCGGTGCGGACAGCGCTGACCAAGCGGCATTGGGTTCATGGCAAACCGCGCTGGAACGCGCTCAGCGTGCTGGCGACAATCCCGGCTACCTGCGATACCGGGCGAGCTCCCAGCTGCGATCAGTACTTTCATGGCGGCTCTCATGTGTCATTGTGGCCGGTAGCAGCTCAGACCGTTGTCATTGCGGCGAACGTTCCGACCGAGCAGCTCGGGCAAATCCACGATGCAGAGCAGTGGAAGCGGCTGCTGATTGGCCTTGTGCCGGCAGCGGCGGCTCGACTAGCGCACGCCGAACTGATCGGAAGCTGGTACCAATGGCGCGGTCGCGAGGTGAGCCTGCGTGGCTTTGCCCATCGGCGCGTCGTGCTGGTCGGCGACGCAGCACACAGTCTCAGTCCGCAATTGGGGCAGGGGGTCAGGCTCGCGCTGCAGAGTGCTTTGAGCCTGTCAGAGCGGCTTTGCGCCGAGGACGATTGGTCGCTTGCGGTGCGTCAGTATGAAGTACTGCAGCGGAGGCTGGCGAAGCCCTACCAGCGGTTCAGTCGCATCGCAACGCCGTTGTTTCAGTCGCAGCATCCATTGCTGATCTGGGCCCGGGACACCTGCTTGAAGCCGTTGGCGGATTGGCAGTGGAGTCGGCGGCGGATACTGCGCGCTTTACAGACCTGAATCGTTACCGCCTTGCCCTTGCCATTGGGCCTATGGCGCCGATCTGCCTCAGCTCGCTGGGCGGCGCCATTGGGACTTGGGCGTAAGGCTTGATGGAGCGGTCAGGGCCCAGGGTGGCGCATTTCTGGGCCCTGCGCCCTGGGCCCTCATCCCGCTCCGACGATGCCCTGGTGCAACATCTCAGCGACTTGCGCCTCGCTGTAGCCCAACTCTCGGAGGATCTCGCGGTTGTGCTGGCCCAGCAGCGGCGGTGGGCGCTGGCTGCTGCTGGTTTGCCCGTTCACCCGCACTGGACAGACGACGTTCGGTAGCGCCTGGTTGAGCGGGTGAGCGAGAGGCTGGACCAGCTGTCGATGGCGAACCTGGGGTTCGGCGTAGACCTGATCAAGCGTATTGATCGGACCACAGGGCACTTCGGCCGCTCGCAGCTCGAGTAGCCACTGCGCGGTGCTCTTCGCCGTCAGCATCGGCGCCAACTCGGCGAGCAGGGCGGCGCGGTGTTCGACCCTATCGGCATTGCGCGCAAAGCGCGGGTCGTTGGCCAGTTCCGCGCGCCCGGCGCAGCGGCACAGACGCTGGAACTGGCCGTCGTTGCCTACCGCCAGCATCAGGTGCCCGTCGCTGGTCGCAAAGCCCTGATAAGGCACGATGTTCGGATGGGCGCTGCCGTATCGCTGCGGGACGGCTCCCCCGATCAGATAGTTGGCGCCCTGATTGGCCAGCCAGGCAACCTGGGTGTCGAGCAGCGACAGATCCAGATGCCGGCCCTGGCCATCACCGGCGCGGGCATGCAGCGCGGCCAGGATGGCGCTGCTGGCGTACATCCCACACATCAAATCGGCGATCGCCACGCCACCCTTGACTGGCCCGCCCCCGGGCGCGTCCTCAGGCAGGCCGGTCAACGACATAAAGCCGCCCATGCCCTGGATCATCGCGTCGTAACCTGCGCGCTGGGCGTCCGGGCCGGTTTGGCCAAAGCCGGTGATCGAGCAGTAGATCAATGCCGGGTTCAGCGCGTGCAGGGCGGCGTAGTCGAGTCCGTATCTGGCCAGCGCACCGACCTTGAAGTTCTCCACCAGTACGTCGGCCCGTTCGGCAAGCTGTGTGATCAGCCGTTGGCCGGCGGGCTGGCTGATGTCAACGCTGAGCGAGCGTTTGCCGCGGTTGGCGGAGAGGAAGTAGGCCGACTCAGCAGTCTCATTGCCAGCTTCGTCGCGCAGGAATGGCGGTCCCCAGCTTCGGGTATCGTCGCCGCCTGCCGGATGCTCGATCTTGATCACCTCGGCGCCGTAGTCGGCAAGCAATTGCGTTGCCCAGGGGCCGGCGAGGACCCGGGAAAGGTCGAGAACTCGGATGTCTTCCAGCATCACTAACCTTGGCGTGGCGAATCCGCCGGCAGTATCGGTCAGCTCAGCATACGCGCAAGCGGAAACTGCATATTGAAGCTCGGCACTTGAACGCTGAGCAGCACGCGCCCTCCGTCCGGTTCCGGGAAGCGCTCGGGGTCGGCCCAACTCGCCTCCAGCTTAGCCAAACGCACTTGACCGCTGGCGCTGGGGCGGGTCAGCAGCCAGCCGTGGTCAAGCCCGCATGTTTCATGAGTGTTCGTAGCGAGGACGTTGGAGAGTTGCCGTGGTGCGGTCCGCGGACTGGAGATCGATGAAGGCTTACTTGACCTGTACGTCGAGTCGATCGTAGGGAGCAGATCGCGCCACGGCGGCTCTCCGGCGGCCGCAGTAGAAGACTCATGAAACGTGCGGGCTAGAGGCTGCGCCAGCGTGCCTAGCGCCGCTGGGAGCACACGAGTGCTGACCGGCAGCCTGGGGCCACGCGCGCGCAGCTCGAATCGCGCCAGCGGGGCGCCATTCTCGGCGATCTGCCAGCGCTCGCCGCGGGCCGTGGCTTCGATCTGGAAGTCGCCCAGGGTTTTGGGGATGGCCCAGTGCGCTCGGCCGTTGTCGATGCTGATCTGGGTGGAAACCGTTATGCGAGTGATGCTGTGGCGAATGCCCGCAGGGCTGCGAAATCGGCCAGGAATCATCAGCAGTTCGCGATAGGGGCCGATCGGGCAGTGCTGGTAGTCGACCAGCATGATGGCGCCTGGCCCACCGACATAGCGGTCGGCCAGATTGGCGGGAATCCAGCCGCGTTCCAGCAGCCAGCCCCGACGCCAATGTGCAGCGATGATCCAACCCTTCCCCTGCATCTGCCAGGGCGGGGGAGTCAACTCCGAAGACGCTGTGTAGTCCACCGGATTCATGAATGCGGCCCGTGATCAACGTGCTTGTAGTGGTGGGGGAGAAAACGCCGTGTTTGCCAGGCGTAGCTCAGGGTGGAACCTGGCCAGTTGGTGGTGATACGCCCGTGCTCGTCGTGATACCAACTGCTGCAGCCGCTGGCCCAAACCGAGCGACGCAGTCGCTGCTCCAGACGCTGCTGATACTCGGTTTGAACCTCGTTGCGCACCTCAACGGAACGCTGCGGATGATCGCGTAGCAGGCAGAGCGCGCCGCGCAGATAGCGCAGCTGGGATTCCAGCATGTAGACGATGGAATTGTGGCCGAGGTTGGTGTTGGGGCCGTAGAGCATGAAGAAGTTGGGGAAACCCGGCATGCACATGCCGTAGTAGGCCTCCGCACCCTTGTCCCAGGCCTGGTTGAGATCCAATCCGTCCTTGCCGGTGATCTGCATGGGGGTGAGAAAGCGGGTGGCCTGAAAGCCGGTGCCGAGTATCAGCACGTCGGCCGGGTGCTGGACTCCATCATCAGTCACCACCGCGTGCTCTTCGATGGCACGGATGCGCGAGCCGATCACCTCGGTCTTGGCGTCGGCCAGCGCCGCGTACCAATCGTTGGAGAACAGCACCCGCTTGCAGCCCAATCGCTCGCCGGGCTGCAGCTTGGCTCTCAGCTGAGGATCGGCGATTTCCCGACGCAAGGTGCGATTGAAGTAACACTGGTAGCCGCGCAGCAGCAGCGGCGAGTGCAGCAGGACCATCCCACGCGCCTCGTGAGACAGATACTGGCCCAGCCGACTGAGGCGCAGCAGCCACGGCCAGCGTCGGTAGCGGGCGCGTTTGGCGTCGCTGTAGGGCTGATCCGGCTTGGGCAGCACGTAGGGCGGCGAGCGCTGGAACAAAGTCAGCGATTGCACCTGCGGCAGGATCGCCGGTACGAACTGGATTGCGCTGGCGCCGCTGCCAATCACCGCGACCCGCTTGCCGTGCAGATCCAGATCATCGGGCCACTGCGCCGAGTGCACGCAGGGACCGGCGAAGGTATCGAGCCCATCGATCGTCGGCAGCGCCGGATTGGACAGCTGGCCGACCGCGCTGATCAGCATTCGTGCTTGCCACATACGGCCGTCCACGCTCTGCACCCGCCAGCTGCCGTCATTGGCATCCCAGCACGCGCTGACAATCTCGGTGTCGAAGTGCACCCGATCACCAAGCTGCAGCCTGTGCAGCTGGTCGACCAGGTATGTGCGAATCTCCGGCTGCAGTCCGTAGCGTCTGGACCAGTGCGTGGCCGGGGCGAAACTGAACGAGTAGAGATTGGAGGGAACGTCGCAGGCGGCGCCGGGGTAGCGATTGGCTTCCCAGACGCCGCCGGGTCCGCTGGCGCGCTCGATGAGGACGAAGTTCTCGATTCCCAACTGTTGCAGTTGCCGAGCCATGCCGATGCCGGCAAAGCCGGCGCCGATGATCAACGCCTGTACTCGTATGCTGGGCTGGCTCTCGCGCATCGACTCAATATAGTGGCGACGATCGCTGCTCGGGATGGCCGAAGCGTGCGGGCCTGCTGGCGGAATCGCGATCGCGCATGCTCTAGCCCGGAACTCATGAGTGTTCTGCTGCGGCCGCCGGAGAATCACTGTGGCGCGATCTGCTCGCTAAGATCGATTCGACGCGACCAGGCGAATCGCCTCTCACCTAGGTCTAGGTTCGACATCAGGAGCGAAAAGCATGCCGGCAAGATGCCGGCGCTCGTCAAAGCGGAATCGCCATCACCGCGGCTGCAGAAACTCTCGCCTCTCCTCTTCGCTCATGTTGATCCAGCGCCGCATCAGGGCCTCGCGTTCGTCGCCGCGGGCGCTGCGCATGCGGTGGCGCAGAATCATCCGCTGCTCCTCGCTCAAGCTGCGGTCGATGCGGCGAATTTCGCGACGTTCCTCGACGCTGAAGCGTTCCCAGAAGCGTCGCATGTTGGCGGCTCGGTCGTTTATCCGCAGACCTTCAACAAAGCCCTGGCGCTGTTCGTCGCTCATTCTCTCGAAACGCCGCATCAGCGCACGGCGCTCTTCCGGCGGCAGATGGCGAAAGCGATGGAATACCCGGCGCAGCTGGCGCTGGCGCTCAGGCGGCTGATTGCGAAACCAGCGAAAGCGCTCGCGCAGCTGGTCGCGTTGAGGTTGCTCCAGTTGCTGCCAGCGGGCGAATCGCTCGGCTGCTTCAGCGCGCTGCTCCGGGCTGGCCGCGCTCCAGCGCCTGGCCTGAGCGACCAAGCGCTCCCGAGTCGGCTGGTCCAGTGCCTCCCATTCGTTTTCGAAGGGGGGCAGCACTCGTCTGGTTTCCTGGTCCAGACTCTCCCAGTCCTGCGCCAACGCCGTAGCGGCGACGAGCATACTGCTCAGCGCCAGCAGTAACACAGCGATACGGCTAGTCACGGTCGGCATCTTCGGCCTCCGCGTCCGCTGTGGTTGTGCTGCTGCGGGGCTGCTCTGACTCGGCAATACGCTCTACTTCGAAAGGGTCGATGAACTCGCCCTGTGCGTCGCTGAACTCGAGCATGAACAGCAGCTGCTCCCGACTTGGTGGCGGGGCAGCGGCCGGGTCGGCCAGCGGAGCGCTCAGGAGGAGGAGCCATCCCAATCCTGCTGTTGTTCCAACCACGCGTAAAACTCCAAATCCTGGAGCATTTCCAGGTCGTCATCGCTGGCCAGTAGGGCCATTTCGTCGTCACTGAGATCGATGTCCACCAGCGCGACATCGTCCATCTCCGGGCTGACCTGCACTTGGCCACCAGGAAAGCCGATCAGCACCACCAGCGCCAACGCGCTCGCAAAGGCCAGTGCAGGCCAATGCCATGGCAGTCGGCCGGCTTTGGGGAGCTCGTCCAACGCACGCTGACGGGCCTGATTGAGTCGCGACAGGGTCGCCGCGTCGTAATCATTCAGTGAGTCGTCCAGCTGCGCTCGGATGGCCTCGGCAAAGCGCTTGTCGTTCTCGCTGTTGCTCATCGATAGTCCTCCAGGCGATCGCGCAGGGTGTGCATGGCGCGGGAGAGATGCGTCTTCACGCTGCCCTCAGAGCAGCCCATGATGCCTGCAGTCATCGCCCCGTCAAAGCCTTCCCACATCCGCAGCAGGAAGGCCTGACGCTGCCGCGGTGGCAACTGCTGCAGCGCCTGATCCAACTCGCCTATGGCCTCGCTCCCCTGCGCCTGATGTGCCGGACCGATGGTCTCGGGCGCAGGCGCCTGTTCCAGCGGGTCGGTGGCGCGCTGATCATCTGCTGCGAATGGCTTTAGCCACACTCGCCAGCGGTTGCGCACGTTCTGGCGGCGATGGAAATCCTGCAGTCGGCTATCGAGCACTTTGTAGAACAGCGGCGCCCATTGCGCCGAAGGCTTGCGCGCGTAGTTGCGGACGAAAGCCAACATCGCGTCCTGAACCAGATCCATTGCCTCTTCGCGATCACGAGTGCCCAGTTCGGCCATTCGCAGCGCCTTGCGCTCAACCTCCTGCAAGAAGCGGTTGAGTGCGACGCGCTGCGCCTGGGCGTCACTGGACGCCGGTTTCGCCATGGCCATTGACCTTGCTTCCAGGACTTGCTCAATCATAGTGGTTGTAGCCTTCGTCAATGGGCTCGATGGGCAATACAACGCAGCAGTGTCGAAACGGTTGACCGGTCGCTGCGCAGGAGCCGGCTGATCGCTCCTTGGTGCGATAATCGGGCGCTGACCCTGCGCGTCACTTATCGACATCTTGTGAAGAAGATTTCAGAAATTTTCGGTAAGTCGTTGTCCCTTGGGGATTAGTTTGAGTTGTCCACACGCCCTGTGGATAAGTCTGTGGAGAAGAGCCGCCCACAGGTCCGGAATCCAGTAGGTATGCGGCTTCGTGCTTTGTGACAGATTTGTGATCAGCAGCGCGAAGCTATGGAAAAACAATCACTTATGAATGTGCGTTTTTTTCAGAAAAAAGTCTTGACAGGAGAGTTGGGCGGCGTTCTCTGCGCTCGCGTAGTGTGCATAAGTGTGCGCCCACTCACGCTTTTGGAGGTGTTTACAGGCCTGGTCAGGACGCGGGACGCGCTGCGTGGCTGATTGGCTGGTCCAGGTAGCTTTCGCCGCGCCAGTGCCTGGACCCTTCGACTACCTTGCGGGTGATCTGCGGCCGGCGACAGGTGCGCGAGTGCTGGTTGAGTTTGGCCACCGGGAGACGGTGGGCTACGTGGTAGGCAGCGGCGAGCGCGGCGCAGACGACACTCGCGAGCTGAAGTCCATACGCAGCCTGCTCGACGAGCAGCCCTGGTTCGATCAGGAGCTCTGGCGCAGTCTCAGCTTCGTCGCCCGCTACTACCACCGCGGTCAGGGCGAAGTGCTGAGCATGGCTCTGCCGGCGGCGCTGCGACGGGTACGCCTGCCCAAAGTGAGGGCGCCACTGGGTTGGCGCGCTCTGGTAACAGATGCGGCGGCGCAATCGAGGTCGCCGCTGCAGTCTGAGCTGCTGGCCAAGCTGGGCGCCGATTGCGTGCCTCAGGCCGAATTGCTCGAGTTGCTGCCGAAAGCGACCACGGCGCTGCGTCAGCTGGAGCAAAGAGGCGTAGTCGAGCGTGTCGAGTTGCTGCCCGGTATTCGCGCTCGTCAGGGCCGGCTGCCTACTCTGCAGCCCGAGCAGCAGGCGGCGGTGGACGCGGTGGCACTGGATGGCGGCTATTCTGCCTGGCTGCTCGACGGGGTCACCGGCAGCGGCAAGACGGAGGTCTTTCTGGCTCTGGCGCGTCGGGCCCTGGCACTGTGCAGACAGGTGTTGATATTGGTGCCGGAGATCGGTTTGGTGCCACAGATGGTGCAGCGTGCGCAGCACCAGCTCGATGGACAGATCGTTGTGCTGCATTCTGAGCTGGCTGAAGGTGAGCGGCTGATTGCGCACCGCGCCGTCGCCGACGGCGCGGCCGACGTCGTCGTAGGGACCAGATCAGCGCTGTGGGCGCCTCTACCCAGACTCGGTTTGATCGTGGTCGATGAGGAGCACGACGGCGCCTACAAGCAGCAGGAGGGGGTGCGTTATCACGCTCGTGATATGGCTTTGGTGCGCGCTCAGGCTCTGGCGGTGCCGGTGGTTTTGGGCTCGGCCACCCCATCGATGGAGTCGCTGGCCAATGTCGAGCGCGGGCGCATGCAGCGTCTGCAGCTGGATACGCGGGTCGGCGGAGTGCCGGCGCCGCGCTGGTGGGTGGAGGACCTATCCCAGGCGCCGACTTTCAGCGTCATCGGCGGGCAGGCGCAGCAGCTGATAGCCGAGCATCTGCAGCGCGACCAGCAGGTGCTGGTGTTCCGCAATCGGCGCGGATTTGCGCCAGTGCTGATCTGTCGCGATTGCGGCTGGCAGGCGCAATGCAGCGACTGCGACGCCAGACTGGTGATCCATCGCGGCGAGGGCCGCTTGCGCTGTCACCACTGTGGATTGTCGATGCCCACACCGGCCAGCTGTCCGGATTGCGGAAGTCTGGCGCTACACGCCTTGGGGGTCGGGACCGAGCGGGTGGAGGACGCGCTGGTAAAGGCCTTCCCCAATACACCGATCCTGCGTTTCGATCGCGATACAGTGGCACGCAAAGGGGCCCGCGAAGCTGGTCTGGCGGCGCTGCGCAAGGGTGGTGCGGCAATCATTGTTGGTACCCAGATGCTGGCCAAGGGCCACGATCTGCCGCGCCTGGGACTGGTGGTGGTTTGCCAGCTGGATGAGCAGCTGCACGGCGTGGATTTTCGCGCCACCGAGCGACTGGCCCAGCTGCTGGTGCAGGTCGCCGGTCGGGCCGGACGTCGAGATGCGCGCGGAATGGTAGTGCTGGAGACCGCCTTCCCGCAGCATCAGGTGCTGCGTCAGCTACTGGACCAGGGCTACCGCAGCTTCGCCGCGACCACCCTGGCCGAGCGCCGGGCGGCTCGGATGCCGCCCTTCGCGCACAGTGCGCTGCTGCGCGCTGACTCAGTCAAGCGCGAGACTCTGGACGAGTTTCTGAATCGCGCCGCCGAACAGGCCAGACTGATGCTGCCCGACGGCGTTGAGCTGTTCGGTCCGCTGTCGCCACCGATGGCCAGGCGAGCCAATCGCGAACGCGGTCAGATCATGCTGATGTCCGATCGTCGCGACAGTCTGCACGGCCTGCTGGGGGCGTGGCTGGTACAGCTGCGCAAGCTGCGTGGTGCGGTGCATTGGACTGTTGATGTGGATCCGTTGGATTGGTATTGAAGAGCAAGGGCACAGGGCCCAGGGCCCAGGATGGCGTTGTCGGGTACTGAACAGAGCTCCCTGCGACTTTCCGGTCATTGGCGCATCTGGCCGGCCCGCTGACGGATTTGGCCCTTTACGCGGTGAATCAGACAGTCAGAATAAGGCTGCCTTCAATTCCTTGGGAGTAGCCATGTCCAGTTCCATGTACGCCTCATCGATTCCGGTATTCGAGCGCATGCTCGGCGCGATCAGCGAGATTCTGAGCAAGGCCGAAGCCGATGCCGAGGAACGCGGTATAGAGCAGAGCGTGCTGCTCGGTTCGCGCCTGGCGCCGGATATGTTTCCGCTGGTGCGTCAGGTGCAGATCGCCACCGACATGGCCAAGGCCTGCTGCAGCCGCCTGGCTGGTCTGGAGGTGCCGAAGTGGGAAGACAACGAGACCAGCTTCGCTGAGCTGCGTGATCGCATCGAGCGCGCGCTGGCGCACATGCGTGCCTTCGTTCCGGATCAGCTGAATGGGTCGGAGGAGCGCGACATCGAGCTGTTGATCGGCGGACAGCCGATGCACTTCAAGGGCTTGCCCTATCTGCATTTCTTCGTGCTGCCCAACTTCTATTTCCACCTCAGCATGACCTACGCGATCTTGCGTCACAACGGGCTGCAGATCGGCAAGCGGGACTTCTTGGGGGCGAAATAGTCCGACAGTTGGAACAAGGGCCCAGGGCTCAGGGCCCAGGGCCCAGGGCCCAGGAAGCAGCGGCTCCCGGCTTGGACTTGTACGGGGGCTATGGATTTTCACGGTTGGGTCGACGCGCAGCGCTCTGTTCCATCTCCAGTTCCGCTTCGGTAGTCGTCGACGTCGACGTCGGCAGCGGGGGCGGGTTGACTATCGCCGCGCCGGGCTCCAGCCCCTGGTTGAGCGCTTCGTGCAGTGCCTGTGCGCGGGCGAAGCGAATCGCGTCGACCAGCTTGCGGCCCTTGGCGCGCTCGGCAAAGCTCAATCGCAAACGCAGCTTGCCGCCTTCGGCACTGGGAACGTTCACCAGTGATGCGAAATCGTGACAGTGCACTTCCACGTAAGGCATCAGCCAGAACCAGCCGGTCCGATACTCGATCAGATCGATGGCGTCCAGGCTGAGACTAATGCTGCCGGGCTTGGATTTGAGCAGACCCAGAATGGCGTCCGCGGTTTGGAATGACAGCTGCACCGACTCGCCATCAAAGCTAAGTATCCCGTGCAGGTCGGCCATGCCCTGGTAGGCGCCGGCGCGAACCGGCAGGCTGATACGGCTCAGCTGCTTGGCGTCCATGCTAGCCCTTGCCCCAGCTGTCACGCAGCGAGACCACGCGATTGAACACCGGCGCCTCGGCGCGATGCTCGCGGCGGTCGCTGACGAAATAGCCTATGCGCTCGAACTGGTAGCGGGTCTCTGCTTCCGATTCGGCGGCGGCCGGTTCGACCCAGGCGGCGGCGATGACCTCGCGTGAATCGGGGTTGAGGTGGTCGATGTAGCTGCCTGGTCCTGCGTCCGGGTCGGGCACGTTGAACAAGCGATCGTAGAGGCGCACGGTGGCCTGGCGACCATGCTCGGCGCAGACCCAGTGGATGGTGCCTTTGACCTTCGGCGCTTCGTCGGGCTGATAGAGCGTGGCCCGCAATCCGATCACCTTTCCTTCGGCGTCCTTGTCGACGCCAACGCAGCGAACGATGCCGATGTGACGCAGGCGTACGTTGCCATCGGGGACGAGTCGCTTGAAGCCTTTGGGTGGTTCTTCCTCAAAGTCGCTGCGCTCAATGTACAGCTGGCGACCGTGGCTCAGCTCACGCGTGCCCATCTCCGGCTGCTGCGGATGGTTCGCGACCTCGATGGTCGCAGCATAGCCCTCCGGGAGATTTTCGATGGTCAGCGGCAGCGGATCGAGTACCGCCATCCGCCGCTGCGCATGCTGGTCCAAGTCCTCGCGTACGCAGCCTTCCAGCACGCCATAATCGATCACCGTAACCTGCTTGGTCACACCGACCCGATCGCAAAGCAGGCGTATCGCCGCCGCGGTCACCCCACGTCGGCGCAGCGCCGACAGGGTAGGCATGCGCGGGTCATCCCAGCCCTCGACCAGGCCCTTGCTCACCAGCTCGACCAGCTTGCGCTTGCTCATCACCGTGTAATCGAGGTTGAGCCTGGCGAACTCGGTCTGCTCCGGGCGCGAGATGGGGATGTCCATGTCGGCGCCCTGCAGCGAGTCGGCCAGCTGCGGATTGGCCTTCAGATCGAGCTGGTTCAGATACCAGTCGTACAGCGGCCGATGATCCTCAAACTCCAGTGTGCACAGCGAATGGGTGATCCCTTCGAGCGCATCCGAGATGCAGTGGGCATAGTCGTACATCGGGTAGATCGGCCAGGCGTCGCCGGTGTTCTGATGGGCGATCTTGCGGATGCGGTAGATGGCCGGATCGCGCAGATTGATGTTTGGTGAGGCCATATCGATCTTGGCGCGCAGGGTGCGGCTGCCGTCGGCGAACTCGCCGTTGCGCATGCGGGTGAACAGATCGAGGTTCTCCTCCACGCTGCGCTCGCGCCAGGGGCTGTTCTGGCCCGGCGCGGTCAGCGTGCCGCGGTACTCGCGCACCTGATCGGCATTGAGATCGCAGACATAGGCTTTGCCGTCACTGATCAATCGGCGCGCGCACTGGTAGAAGACCTCGAAATAGTCCGAGGCGTGGCGCAGGGCATCCCATTCGAAGCCCAGCCAGTGGATGTCCTCCTGGATGGCGCGCACATAGGCCAGGTCTTCCTTGACCGGGTTGGTGTCGTCAAAGCGCAGGTGACAAACGCCGCCAAAATCGCGCGCCATGCCGAAATTCAGGCAAATGCTCTTGGCGTGGCCGATATGCAGATAGCCATTGGGCTCGGGCGGAAAGCGGGTGACCACGCGGCCGTCGTGCTTGCCGGCGGCGACGTCCTTGCTGATCATGGTGCGGATGAAGTGATTGGGCGTGTCGGCGGCGCTCATCGGGATTCGCTGTGGCGGACTAAACCGGCAATTGTGACTGGGTAGGGCGGATGAAGCCAGCGCGCCGCGCTCGGTCAGACGCATACCCCAGCATGACGTGGACAACGTAAACTAAGATCACACGGATTCGCATTCGGTTCATCGATGACCCCGCAACGCTGGCAGCAACTGCGCGCGCTGTACAACGCGGCCTTGGATATGCCCGAGGCGGAGCGTGGGCAGTGGCTGGAGAGCGCCTGTCCGGACGCCGAGGTGCGCGCCGAACTGATCTCGCTGCTTGATGCCGGCGCCGCCGAGGCGACTTTGATGGATGACTCGCCCATCGCCGTGGGCGACGCACCAGCGTCGGGACAGGATCTGATAGCTCAGAAGCTGGGCGAGTTCAGGGTGCTGCAGCAGATCGGCAGCGGCGGTATGGGCGCGGTTTATCTGGCCGAGCGTGCCGACGGTGACTTCGATCAGCAGGTGGCGATCAAAGTGGTCAAGCCTGGACTGGCCAGCGAACAGGGCCTGCGCCGCTTCCTGCGCGAGCGGCAGATCCTGGGCAGACTCAATCATCGGCACATCTGCAAGATACTCGGCGGCGGGGTCAGCGCCGACGGCCGACCGTACTTGGTGATGCCCTTTCTGGAGGGCGCGCTGCCGCTGGATGAGTACGCGGCCAGGCGCGATTTGGATTTACGCCAGCGGCTGGAGCTGTTCCTGGGCGTCTGCGAGGCGGTGCAGCACGCGCATCAGAATCTGGTTGTGCACAGCGATCTGAAGCCGGCGAACATTCTGGTGGACGACGACGGCGTGGTCCAACTGGTGGACTTCGGTATTGCCCGGCTGTTGGATGCCGGCCCGTGCGGGCAGACCACGCTGATCGAGGGGCAACGTCCGCTGACACCGCAGTTCGCCAGTCCGGAGCAAATCGAAGGGCAGTCGCCGTCCACGCTTAGCGACGTTTACTCGCTGGGCGTGGTGCTTTACGGCTTGATCACCGACAACGCACCCTATGAGTTTGCCGATGCCGGGCTCAGTGAAATCGCGGCAAAGCTGGCAACCACCGACCCGCTGCCGCCGTCGCGCCATCGAACGGCTGTGCCAACCGACTTGGACAATGTGGTGCTCAAGGCGATGGCCAAGGAGCCGGAGCGCCGCTATCTGTCGGCGGGGGCGCTGGGCGAGGATCTGCGCCGTTGGCTGGACGGGGAGCCGGTTCAGGCCAAGGCGGCGACTCTGGGCTATCAGCTGGGCAAATTCGTACGCCGCCATCGCTGGCCGGTGGCTACAGCCATCTTGGGCCTGTCGGCGCTGGTCGGCGTCGCGCTGGTGCTGCTGGTCAGCAATCGGCAGATCAGCGCCCAGGCCGAGCTGCTGCAGGCCGAGAAGGAGCGCGCCGAGGCGACCGCGTTGTTCTGGTCGGATCTGTTTGAGCAAACCGACCCGGTGCGCGCCCATCAGGCGACTCTGAGCACTACCGAACTGCTCGATCGTGCCGTGGATCAGCTGGGCCAGAACCAGCGCCTGGGCAGGCAAACCCGCGCCCGTCTGCTCTCCGTGATCAGCACCGCCTATTGGAACCAGGGCGAGAACAGCAAGGCGATGGACGCCGCCCGGCAGGCCGTGGCCCTTTACAATGACGATGATCCGCCTACCGAAGCGATGGCGATCGCCTACAAGCAACTGGCCAATATCGCCAACGCCTCAGCCGATCTCGACAGCGCCCGTAGTGCGGCGGAGAAATCCATTGCGGTGCTCGATCAGCTGCCCGACACCAGCCCCGCCATACGCGCTCACAGCCTGGATGCGCTGGCGCTGGTGCTGACCGCGCAGGGTGAGATGGAGGCGGCCACGCAGGCCTTCGAAGAAGCTCTGACTCTGCAGGCGCAGGTCGATGAGCCGGGTATAGACGTCGACCGGGCCACGGCGATGGGCAACCTGGGTTACACCTACTTCCGGATAAGCGCAGCCGGAGGTCCGAAAGCGGCCTACTACGAGTCCCGTGCGGCGGAACTGGTTGATCAGGCCTCGCAGCTGTTGCTCAAAGAGCTGGGTCCGGATCACCCCAGGGTGAGCTTCATGCTCAACGCAGCCGGCGTGCTCAGCCGCTCGCGCGGTGACTACGAGCAGGCGCAGATCTACTTCGCCCAGGCCAGCGAAATCGCCGACCGCGGGCTGCCGCCCGAGCACGATTTCCACTACACGCTGCGCTACAACCAGGGTCAGGTGATGCTGCTGCAGGGTGAGTCGGAGCGGGCAAGAACGCTGTTTGCCGACAATTACGCCAAGGCCGCCGCGCAGCTGCCGCTGGGGCATCCGGACCGGCTGTCTTTGGCCCAGGGTCTGGGGCAGTCGGCGGCGGCACTGGGCGATATGGCGCTGCTGCAGCAGGTGCTGCGCAGCCTGGGCGAGGAATTGCAGGCGCCGGAGGCGGCCAACCCGGCAATGCTGCAATGGGTCGAGGCTTTCGAACTCAGGCTGCAGGGCGCGGCCGTCGATGCTGAGCGACTGACCAACTTGGCGCAGGCCGTGCAGGAC
>JAUIFV010000036.1 GCA_030430155.1 Gammaproteobacteria bacterium | reverse complement strand
CCGCCTTTAGCTACCAGGGCCGTTTGTCCGCCGCCGGTACGCCAGCCCAGGGCAGCTACGACTTCCAGTTCCGGCTGTACAACGCGGAAACCGGCGGTACGGCGGTCGGCAGCATGCAGTCGGCTGCAGCCGTCGCGGTCAGCGGCGGTGTGTTCTCGGTGCTGCTGGACTTCGGTGACGGCCCGTTCAACAGCGCGCCGCGCTGGCTGGAGATCGAGGTGCGCGAGGCCGGCGCCGGCAGCTACACCGTGCTCGCCCCGCGCCAGCGCATCGGCGCCTCGCCCTTCGCCATCGAGACGATGTTCGTCGCGCCGGGCGCGGTGGACACGGCAGCGCTGCAGGACAACGCCGTCACCACGCAGAAGATCGCCGACGGCAACATCGTCACCAACGACCTTGCCAACTTCGCCGTCGCCACCGGCAAGCTGTCCAATCAAGCCGTGACGAGGCTCAAGATTGCCGACGACGCCATCGGCACGGCGCAGATCGAAAACAACACCGTCACGTCGGCCGATGTCCGGGACGGCACCATCGCCACAGCGGACATCGCGCCGGGGATCTACCGGACGAAAGCCGATCTCTACGAAGTCACCGGCCCGGGATTATCGATCGGAGCCTCCCCACTGAACGAGACAGTGGAGTGCTCTGATCCCAATGACCTGCCGGTGTCCGGGGGATGTCGTGCTGGAACGGCATCCAGCCTTGTTGCGACCAGCGTAATCGACAGCAACTGGACGTCGACAACCGATGCGGCCGCCGTGACGTGTAGCGGTGTCAACCTCACGCCAACCAACCCGGGCGTCAACCGCGTCTCACTGCAGGCGTACATCATCTGCGTGAACGTCCCGGGACCATGAGACAGATCCCCGAAACCGCAGTCGCTATCTGCCTCGCACTGGCCTGCGGCCTTGCCTCGGCCACGACCGACTGCGGTCGGCTGTCGCCGCGCGAATGCCAGGCACGCGAAGCGCGCACGCTGAAGGCGAACTACCTGCGCAACCTGCAGTTCGTCGAACAGGCGCCGTCGGGCAGTGGCCGGGTGGAAGGCGTGGACGGCAGCCTGGCGGTGGCGCGCAGCCTGTCCGGACCGCCACGGATCGCTGGCACGGTGAAGATCGACCGCCTGGTCGGTCGCTTCCGCCACCGGCTGGCGTCCTCGCGCGACGTGATGCAATACGGCCGCGAGGCAAGAGTGGCCGGCACGGTGAGCGTGCGCAGCGGCCGGCTGACGATCTACAGCCCGGTGGACGAGAACTTCTGGCAGATGGCCGCGCTGTTCGTGGATCGCCCGGTGCGTGGCGAAACCGCGCCCGACGAGCTGTTGCTTAAAGGCTGGAAGCGGATCGACGTCGAACCCGGCAATCCAACGCCGTTCACCGCGATGCTGATCCCGATGGCTGGCGACCACCTGCTGCTGTTGCATGCACCGGACGGCGAAGCCCATGGCATCGAGCTGAGATTGGACATGCCCTGAGCGGCGCAGCACCGCCGAACTGGGTGGTCTTCGTTTTCACCCTCACAGAGAACGCAGAGCGACGATCCTCGGCATGGATGTCGCGGCATTTGGAACACCGAAATCAATGCACCACGTTCGCGAACGAAGGCGCCAAACGAATCCCGATGACGTTGTTCGTTCTGCCATTCAAGCACGGAGATCCCGATGAACACCCTTGCACGATTGTTGGCATCAGCGGCAATCGCCGTCTGCGCCCTGGAGGGCACCGCCCAAGCCGAAACTGCCTTCACCTACCAGGGCCGACTGGCCGCCGCCGGCGCGCCGGCACAGGGTGATTACGATTTCCAGTTCCGGCTGTTCAACACCGAAACCGGCGGCACGGCGGTTGGCAGCACGCAGTCCACCGCTGGTGTCGCGGTTAGCGGCGGCGTGTTCTCGGTGCTGCTCGACTTTGGCGATGGCCCCTTCAACAGCGCGCCGCGCTGGCTGCAGATCGAGGTGCGCGAGGCCGGCGCCGGCAGCTACACCGTGCTCGCCCCGCGTCAACGCATCGGCGCCTCGCCCTTTGCCATCGAGACGATGTTTGTCGCGCCCGGTGCGGTGGATACGGCAGCGCTGCAGGACGGTTCGGTGACTCAGGACAAGCTTGCCAATGACAGTGTCGGGACCAGTCAGATCCAGAACAACTCGGTGAGCTCCACTGACATTCGCGACGGCGCGGTCAGTTCGATCGACATCCGGGACGCAACGATTTCAACGGCCGACCTGGCTGCAGGGATCTATCGGACCAAGGCTGATTTGTATGAATCGGTCGGCTCGACCATGACAATTGGAATCGCGCCGCAGAGCGGAACCGCGGTCTGCCAGGACCCCAACGACCTTCCGCTCACCGGCGGCTGTCGAATGGTGGGCATCGGCCAGACCGAGTTTCTCGCCACCAGCGTCGATGTTTCCGGGTGGAGTTCAGATACCCAGACCGCGGCCATTGAGTGCCACGCCAACAACACCCATCCGTCGAATCCTGGCTCCAACCCTATCGACGTCACGCCGTACATCGTCTGCGTCGCCGTCCCCTGACTTTGCCGAGTGGACGTTTCTTGCGATGCGCCGCTACTCATTCCAACAGCCCCTCTGTGCTGCCAACCGTTCGCCCAACGAGCCCAGGCCGGACTCGGCTTTCAGGCGATCGCTGCGTGGGCTAGCGCCCGCACGCGAGCATGGTTTCGTCGCCGGTCTCCACTCTCAATACCGGGAATCAGTTCTCGGATTTGGTTCAACCAGCACGAGGGAATCGCAAGCTTGTGAATGAGTTTGAGGGCAATATCCTATAAATCAATTACTTATGTTCTAAAACGGGTCATTGAAACGCCTGGCACGCATCCTGCTCATGTAGCCCATCAAGCCAACGATGGGAGCCTCCGATGAAAGCAATCCACGCATTGGCCGCGCTTCTGCTGGGCAGCTGCGCGCTGGCCGGACCGGTGCAGGCTGGCAGTGCCGCCGAGGTCGGCGAGGCGGTGGTCGAGGTTTATCTGGGCACCATGCGCGACACCGCGGCGATGTTGGCCGAGCGGCCGCCCGCCACGCAGGTGCGCGACCAGTTCCGGCAGCGTAAGGAACACAGCGTGCAGCAGCTGGTGGCGCTAGGCAGGCAGGTGGCGCAGATGTCGGCCGGCGAGCGCGCGCTGGTCGAGAGCGCGGTGAACTCGGCCAACATGGGCCTGCAGTACCAGGCGGAGCTGAAGCCGATCTACGCCGACTACTCGGCCGCCGCCAATCACTACCTCAAACAGGACCGCGAGTTCTTCAAGGAACTGCAGTCCATCAACATCCTCACCCAGTACGCCTTCTTCGATCTGCTGCGCAAGCAGGAGCCGGAGGAAGCGGCGCGGCTGGGGATCTGACCCGGTAACCGTCCGTTTCAACCACAACCAAGGAGTACCGACATGAAAGCAGTCATCCGCAACAGCATGCTCGCCGCCGCCCTGGGTCTGGTCGCCTGCGGCGGCGGGGGCACCCCGCAGGAGCGCGTGGACCGGAACATCTCCAAGCTGGTGCAGGCCTGCTCCGACAAGCAGGGCGATTACTCCGGCGCTGCCGGCCTGGTTGCCTACAACGGCTCGGATCGAGCGCGCAAATACAAGTCACTGGCCAGCGCCGAAGGCGAGGATCGCAGCATCCTCAACAAGACCTGCTACACGATCAGCAAGCTGCTGGACGGCGGCAAGAGCTACACGCTGGTCAAGTTCGAGGAGGAAGCCGAGAGCGAAGGCACCTGGTATGTGCAGCACATGAAGTTCCCCAACGGGCAGGAGGCTGCGCTGGCCTTCCTGGAAATCGATGGGACGATGGCGCTGGGTGATATCGACTGACTAGTCGGCGATCCTGAGCCGGACCAGTCACACGCCCGGCTCAGGATAGGCCGCTGCCAGCAGCGGGTTTCCATCCAAAGCGCGCTGACGCTCCTGACCCGGATCAATCGCACAAATCGCTACCTTCAGGCCTGAGCGACAGCCCAGTTCAATCAGTGCCGCGCGTTGCAGGCGCAGCTCGTGCAGTTGGGGCGCTTCCCGCAAGCCCTCGCCGAGCAGCGCCAAGTCGGCGGCGAGCAGGCTCAGGTCCAAGGTCTGCATCCGCTTCGCTGCGCGGTGCTGGCGCAGCGCCAGTCCGCCCATCGCCAGCAGCGCCTGCGGGCGATCCCATTCGTTGCTCAGACCGACTCCCAGGCGTTCCCTGGCCTGCGACAGCAGCTGGTCCGGCCATCGGCCTAGCGCCAGTTCGCTGTGCGCCGCCAACGCATGGCGGAAGCCGACCTGGGTGGCAATCTCGTCGGGGTTGTCGATCAGCGTTCTTAGCGCGCCCAGCTGCTCATCAAGCAGATTGATCCAAGGTTGTACGGGTGCTCCCCTGCTCAGCGCATACTGCGCCATCAGGATTGGAATACCGGACTGGTTGAAACGGGCGGCGAAGTCCTCGGGCTGGATGGCCAGGCTGCGCTCGAACGCGGCCAGACCGAGTTCCGCGGCGGTTGTCGGGTCCAGGCCGGACTGCAGCTGATACTCGGCCGCGGTGCGAGCCGCCATCCCCCTTGCGGCGTGCAAGCTAGCGGAATCCGGCCAGCGTAGCGTCGCTCTTGCAGCTCGCTGCAGCGCCTGGTCAACGATGGCTTGCGCTTCACCTCCGCGGATATAGCGTTCGTAGGCCTGCCAGGTCAGCAGCGAGATCAACTCGCGCTCGACGAACAAGTACTCTGGATGCCGGTCGGCTGCGTTGGCCAACACACTCACTGCTTCAGCGAAGGCCGCATCGCCGTCCTGGTTGGCGATGTAGAGCGCACTGCCAAGGGCTCGCAAGGCGGCTGCCAGATCGCTCAGGTAGGCCGGATTGCCCGGGTCGGCCCCGACAGCGCGGCGCAACGCCGCGGCAGACTGCTGCAGCAAATCGAGCGCATCCCGACCTTCGACCTGCTGGCGGTAGTTGGCTAGCGAAAGCAGCAGTGCTCCGCGCTGTCCATCGATCTCGGCGCTCTCACCAGCGTCGGCTAGCCAGTCCAGCCCGGTGCTGATGGCCGCTCGGGGATCCTCGGCGCGCAGGCGTTGATAGCGGGACAGGCGGCTGTAGGCTGACGCGGCAGTGAGCCGGTTGGCAAGGCGATCCGGATCGATCTGACGCAGCGTCTGGCACCGCGGCAAGGATCCGTCCGTTGACGTCGTCCCGGCGATTGCCAGTGCCACTTCCAACTCGTCCAGACGGCAGCCCAGGCGCCAGGCTTCCGGGTGGCTGCGCACCCGGTCGCTGAGTTGATCGGCCAGCGGGCCAGCGCGAGCGATCATCGCCGCCATCCCCTCGAACTCACCCTGATGATGCAGGCGCGAGGCTTCGTCAAGCAGCAGGCGCAGCGAGAGCAGCCAGGCGGGGACCGGCCATAGCGCGTTCTCAGCGATGCTCAGAGCCGCCAGCGCGCCATCCAGATCGCCATCCAGTCGGGCCAGCAGGGCGGCAGCATAGGGATCATCGCTTTCTGCTTCGGCGAGCAGTCGTCGCGCCATGCTGCCGTGCTGCTGCTCGGCGAGGGCCGCCGCGGCCGCGTAGGCCGACTCGTCCTGTAGGCGACGAGCGCTTGCCAGGGCGTCCAGATAGAGTGCGGCATGCGCCTCGCGCAAGCTGCGCACCAACTCCGCATCGCGCTGGCCTGCATACCAGGCGCGTTCCAATGGCTCGACCGCGCCGGCGGTATCGCCGATGGCCAGGTGCAGTCGACCGACCGAGGCCTGGGCGGCGGCGGCGACCGGGCCGGTGGTCACCGACGCCAGTTGTTCGGCTTCGATCAGCGCCTGGCGGGTCAGGGCGTCGACTTCAGCGCGGATATCGTGGGTGGGTTTGGAGTAGATCAGCTGCAGATCGCGCTCGACTGCCAGCACCCGCTGCTCCAGCGCGCGCCCCTGCGTGATCACCGCGCTCTGGCGCTCGGTGGCACGCCAGCTGACCCAGCCGGCGACGAGTATCGCGACCAGCGCCAGAGAGATTGCGGCGCTCAGCAGCGGCGAGTGGATGATCCGTCGACGCATTCGGTAGAGCGGACCGATACTGCGCGCATTGACCGCGCGCCCTTGCTCAATGGCCAGCAAATCATCGTGCAGCTCGCCGGCGCTGGCGTAGCGCAGCGATGGCTTGCGCTCCAGACACTTCTGCACCACCTGCGCCACGGCAACCGGAATGGTCGGGTCCAGCGATCGCAGGCTGGGTGCGTCGCGACTGACCGCCGCCAGCAGCAGCTCGGCGTGGCTGCTGCCGGCGTAGGGCAGACGCCCGCTGAGCAGTTCAAATAGCATCACGCCCAGCGCGTAGATGTCCGAACGCACGTCCGCCGGTCTTCCCTGGGCCTGTTCCGGTGCCAGATACCCGGGCGTGCCCAAGATCTGCCCTTGGGCGGTGAGACTGTGGTCGTTCACCCGTCGGGCCAGCCCAAAGTCCAGTACCCAGGCGTGCGGCCGGCCGTCTATCCGCTCGACCAGCACGTTGGCTGGCTTCAGGTCGCGGTGGATGATGCCCTCGTGATGGGCCGACTGCACGGCCGCGATCACGTCGCGCATGACTGCCAGGCGTGATTTCAGGTCTGCGTTGGCTAGGGCCCGGTCGATGGGCTCGCCGTCGATGAAAGGCAGCACGATGGCCGGCTGAGCGTCGTACTCAGTGACCGCCAGGATCGGGCAGATGTGGCGGTGGCGCAGGCGCTTGAGTGCCTCGGCCTCGCGCGCCATGCGCTTGGCCCACAGCGGGTCATCTCCGCGCAGCACCTTGATCGCCACCTCGCGACCATTGGCCTCATCGGTCGCGCGCAGGACTCGCCCGGTGGCGCCCTGGGCGTGGGGAACGGCCGTAGACAGTCGCATGGGGCCAAAGTCTAGCCCGGATCATCGGTCAGCTTGAGTGAAGCGGCGCTCGCTGCCGGTGGTTGAGGGTCCAGGGCACAGGGCGCAGGGCCCAGATCAACGCCGAAGCAACACGCTCCGCACCAGACTCAACGCAGCGCCCGCCGCACCCCGGGCATCACCCGTCGGCTGACCGGCACCGGGTCGCCGCAGCTCAAGTGCAGCAAACCGGTGCCGCCATCGTGGCGTTCCAATCGGTCGATGTAGCGCGTGTTGACCAGATGCGAGCGATGCACGCGCAGAAAACTGGGCGGTAGCTCGGCGTCGAGTTCGTTCAAGGTGGCGCTGTGCAGCAGCTGGCTGCCGTCGTCCAGATGCAGCTCGACGTAGTCGCCTGCGCCCTGGATGCGGACAATCATGTCAACAGCGACCTGGCGCATGCTGCCGGTGCCGGGTACGGCCAGCGTCTGCGGGCTGCGCTCGGCCTGCTGCTGGTCCAGCGCCCTCTGCAGGCGATCGGCGCGCAGCCGCTGCTGCACCTGCTGGTCGCGTTCGCGGCTGTAGGCGGCGGCCTGCAGGATCATCAACACCACCATCAGCAGCGCCGCCAGCAGGTAGTAGCCGTAGTCGATGAATGCGCCGGGGTCGAGCAGGTTGAAGGCGGTGAACACGCTCAGACCGAGCGCATAGGTCAGTGCGCCGCGTGCCTTGGCACGTACGCCGATCAGCGCGGCCGGCAGCGCATATAGGCTGCCGATGAACAGGGCCACCGCTGTGCGCGGATCCATCGCGCTGTACAGACTGTGGGCCACGGCCATCGACAGCACCGCTGCTGTCAGCGCCGGGATCAGCCCGCGCGGCGCGTAGGTTCGCCACAGCAGGGCGATCAGACACAGACCGAATGCGCTGGCGCAGGCCACGATGCCCATCAGCCGCAGATCGTGTAGCGGGTAGCTGTAGGCGTATACGCCGCGGCCGATCTCCAGCAGCAGCTGCGCGGCGGCGATCAGCGCCAGCGCGGCGAGCAGGGCGGCATTGGCTTTGCGTTCACTGCGCAGCGTCAGCGAGCCGAAGTAGAAGGCGGCGAGCAGAAACACGCCCAGCGGCAGCAGCGCCGGCAGGTAGTAGCGCAGCATCCGGTCCTGCGCGTCCGGGTTGTGGACCAGGGCGATGGCGTGTAGCGGGCTGTACAGGTGCAGCCAGCCGTGCTGGGCCGACATCTTCAGCACCACCTCTCCGCCGCTGTCCCGCAGCCGCTGTGGATCCAGTGGTAGCACCGCATCCATACGACCGGGCGTTTCGCTACGGCGATCGGCACCGGGGATGCCGTTGCGGCCGACCAGCTCGCCGTCCACATAGACCTCGCTGGAACCCTTGCCCGCGACCAGCAGACCGACGAAGCGATAGTCGTCGGGCCGCGGCGGCTCCAAGGTCAGCCGCAGCCATAGCAGCTTGCCCTGCGGATCGACCTGATGCAGCGGTAGTCGCTCGCAGTCGGGAGCATCGAAGCTTGCCGGTGGCGAGGTGCTGTCGCTGATTGCCGGGCAGACATCAACCATGGTTGTGGGCATGGCCTGCGCCCCCGCTTTGGCAGGCAGCAGACTCAGCGCGCAAAGCAGCAGGGCGAGCAGGAATCGCATAGCGCAATGATAGGCATCGGCGAGCGGTAGTGTGGTCACCGTTGACCGGTTCAACGGTGCCGCTGGCAGATAAGTTGCTGACGTGGCGAAGGTTTTCTCTCAGTGTGAGGGCCACTATCACGATTGGAAGACCCCATGCGACTGCTTGCCACCGTCCTATCCTTAACCCTGAGCTGCGCCAGCGCCGCGCTTGGCGCCGCACCTGCCGGCGAAGCATCCATCATCTTTGCCGCCCACGGCGGCGAATCTGTCGCCGCGCTGCAGGGCCAGTTCACCGTGCCGCTCAACTGGGAGCGCCCGGAGGGCGGCGAGCTGTCGCTAAGCTATGTGCGCTTCCCGGCGACAGGGAATGGCGAAGGTTCGCCAATCGTCTATCTGGCCGGCGGGCCGGGTGGTTCGGGTATTGAGACCGCTAAAGGACGGCGCTTCGCGCTGTTCATGGCGCTGCGCGAGTTCGGCGATGTGATCGCCTTCGATCAGCGCGGCACCGGTGCCAGCAGCCCGCAGCCTGGATGCAGCAGCAGCCAGGTGGTCGATGATGCGGTGGCCTACAGCGATGAGCAGTTCGTGGAATTGCATCGCGCGGCGGCGCGGGAATGCCTGGCGCAATGGAAGGCCAGCGATGTTGACCTGCGCGATTGGACTACGGCGCAGAGCGTGCGCGATCTGGACGCGCTGCGACAGCATCTGGGCGCGGAGAAGATCAGCCTGTGGGGCATTTCCTACGGCAGTCACTTGGCACTGGCCGCGCTGGCGGCGATGGACGATCGCATCGACAAAGTCGTGTTGGCCAGCGTCGAGGGACTGGCGCAAACGGTGAAGAGCCCGGCTCAGACCGACGCCTACTTCGAGCGACTGCAGGAGGCGATCAGTGCCGAGCCCGAGCTGGCCGCGCAGTTTCCCGATCTGCGCGGGCTGATCCGACGGGTTCACCAGAAGCTGGAAGCCGAGCCGATCACGCTCCAGATCACCCCGCCGGCCGGTGAGCCATACGCCTTCCTGCTCGAGCGCCGCGACATGCAGCAGTTCGCCTCGATGATGATTGCTGATCCGTCCAACGCGCTGCAGCTGCTGCAGCTCTACGCCGCAGTCGACGCCGGTGTGCTGGAACCGCTGGCGATGGTCGTGGGACGCTTTCATCGACCGGGTCAGCCGATCCGCTTCAATCCCATGCCGTTCGGCATGGACATCGCCTCGGGCATCAGCCGCCCCGCGCTGCGCCGCTTTGAGTCCGAATCCAAAGACGCGCTGCTGGGCGGCTATCTGAATTTCCCGATGCCGCAGCTGGAAGGGCTGGTACCCGGTTTGGATCTGGGCGAAGACTTCCGTCGTGGTCCGGTCAGTGACGTGGCCGTGCTGGTGCTTAGCGGCACTTTGGACGGTCGCACCTATCCCGACAGCCAGCGACAGGCCGTCGCCGGCCTGTCCAA
Source organism: Gammaproteobacteria bacterium (assembly GCA_030430155.1). Lineage (GTDB taxonomy): Bacteria > Pseudomonadota > Gammaproteobacteria > Xanthomonadales > SZUA-5 > SZUA-5. Next base: position 22,906 of record JAUIFV010000036.1, on the reverse strand, counting down.
GGCGCAGATCACCGTGGTCGAGTACGCCGGCCACAACCTGTTCATGAGCTCACCGGCGGTTGGCGAACGGATTGAAGCCTTCATGCGTGGCCAGACGGGGGCGGAGCGGATCGTGGTGGAGAAGTGGTATCGGCAATAGACGGGAACCGGTCGGTAGCTCGTGATGCGTGATGTATGATGCGTAGCATCAGGAGAGCAAGACGATGCGTACTACAATCACTATCGACGACGATGTACTGGCGTTGGCAAAGCACCTCGCTCAACGCGACCAGAAGAGTGTGGGGGAGGTGATCTCGGCCCTGGTCAGACAGGCCTTGGCACCGTCCACAAAGCCACCGGTACGTCGGAATGGAGTCCCGCTCTTGCCGGTGCGCAGCACAATGCCGGTGACGCCCGAGCTGGTAAATGAGCTGCTAGATGAGCTGCCGTGACGGTTCATCTGCTCGATATCAACATCCTTATCGCACTGGTTGATCCCGCTCACGTCCAGCATGAGGTTGCTCATGATTGGTTCGGGCGCGTCGGTTCCAGCGCATTTGCGACTTGCCCACTCACCGAGAACGGGTTGTTGAGAATTCTGGGACACCCCAAGTATCCAAACTCACCCGGCCCGCCGAGCATTGTCGCGCGGACGCTGGTTGCGATCCGGCAGATGGGTGGGCACCACTTCTGGCCGGATACGATCAGCTTAGTCGATGATGCCTACTTCAACTTGGATGGGCTATCCAGCCATTCGCGAGTGACCGATAGCTATCTACTCGGATTGGCTTGTGCGAATGGTGGTGTACTGGCGACGATGGATGGGCGATTGGCTGCCGATGCCGTATCGAATGGGAGCGGATCGCTCGTCTTCATTGGGGCTTGATAGGTCGTCGCAGACCGGTCCTGCTCAGGCCGCCTTCTCCACGCTCCCCTCCGGTTCATAGCCCAGGTTCGGCGCCAGCCAGCGTTCGGCCTGTTCCACGCTCCAGCCCTTGCGCTTGGCGTAGTCGGCGACCTGTTCGCGGTCGATCTTGCCGAGCACGAAGTACTTGCTGGCCGGGTTGGCGAAATACAGGCCGCTGACCGCGGCGGTGGGCAGCATGGCATAGCTTTCGGTCAGGCTCATGCCGGCGTTCTCGGTCGCTGAAAGCAGCTCGAAGATGGTGCCCTTCTCGGTGTGGTCGGGGCAGGCCGGATAGCCCGGGGCCGGGCGGATGCCGCGGTAGCATTCGGCGATCAGCGCCTCGTTGTCCAGCACCTCGTCGGCCGCGTAGCCCCAGAACTCGGTGCGCACGCGCTGGTGCAGGCGCTCGGCCAGGGCTTCGGCGAGGCGGTCGGCCAGGGCCTTGAGCAGGATCGCGTTGTAGTCGTCGTGATCGCGCTCGTATTCGGCCACGCGGCTGTCGATACCGATGCCGGCGGTGACCGCGAAGGCGCCAACCCAATCGGCGACCCTGGAGTCGGCCGGGGCGACGAAATCGGCCAGGCAGAACTGCGGCTTGTCGGCCGCCTTGTCGGCCTGCTGGCGCAGACAATGGATGGTGTTCAGGACCTGGCTGCGGCTGTCGTCGCTGTAGATGACGATGTCGTCGCCGACCCGGTTGGCCGGCCAGATGGCGTAGACCGCGCGCGCTTCCAGCCAGTTCTCCTCGACGATGCGCTTGAGCATGGCCTGGGCGTCGGCGTAGAGGCTGGTGGCCTGGGTTCCCACCACCTCGTCGTCGAGGATGGCGGGGAAGCGGCCGGCCAGTTCCCAGGTGGCGAAGAAGGGGGTCCAGTCGATGCAGTCGACCAGGTCGGTCAGCGGGTAGGGCGCCAGCGCGTGTACGCCAGTTTGCTTTGGCGCGCTCGGCGGCTGCGCGGCGAAATCGATCGCCACCCGGCGCTGCCGGGCGACGTGGTAGGGCACCAGCCGCTTGCCTACATCGCGCTGGGCGTGGCGCTCTCGAACTTGCGCGTAGTCGGCGCGTATCTCGTCCACGAAGGCGGACTGCTGCTCGGCGCTGAGCAGCTTCTGCGCCACGCCGACCGCCCGCGAGGCGTCCTTCACCCACACCGTGGGCGCGCGGTAGTGCGGCTCGATCTTCAGCGCGGTATGCGCCCTTGAGGTGGTGGCGCCGCCGATAAGCAGCGGCAGCTGCAGCTCGCGCCGCTGCATTTCGCGGGCGACCTGGTGCATCTCCTCCAAACTGGGGGTGATCAGGCCGGACAGGCCGAGGATGTCGGCGTTCTCGGCCTTTACCGCATCGAGGATCTTCTGCGTCGGCACCATCACGCCCAGGTCGACGACACGATAGTTGTTGCAGGCCAGCACCACGCCGACGATGTTCTTGCCGATGTCGTGCACGTCGCCCTTGACCGTGGCCAGCACGATGGTGCCCTGCGGCTTGCCGGAATTGCCGCTGCGGCGTTTTTCCTCTTCGATGAAGGGGATCAGATAGGCCACCGCCTTCTTCATCACCCGCGCGCTCTTGACCACCTGCGGCAGGAACATCTTGCCGGCGCCGAATAGATCGCCGACCGTGTTCATGCCGGCCATCAGCGGCCCTTCGATCACCTCCAGCGGCTTGCTCATCTGCGCTCGCGCGGCCTCGGCATCTTCCTCGGCGAACTGATCGATGCCGTGGACCAGCGCGTATTCCAGGCGTCGCTCCACCGGCCACTCGCGCCAGGACAGATCCTGCGCCCGATCGGCCTCCCGGGCGCCGCTCTTATAGTTGTTGGCAATCGCCAGAAGGCGCTCGGTGGCGTCATCGCGGCGATTGAGCACCACGTCCTCGACCGCATCGCGCAGCTCGGCCGGCAGGTCGTCGTAGACCGCCAGCTGACCGGCGTTGACGATGCCCATGTCCAGGCCGGCGGCGATGGCGTGATAGAGGAACACCGAGTGGATCGCCTCGCGCACCGCGTCGTTGCCGCGGAAGGCAAAGCTGACGTTGGAGACGCCGCCGGAGATGTGGCTGCGCGGGAAGCGCTGCTTGAGGATGCGGCAGGCCTCGATGAAGGCCACCGCGTAGTCGTTGTGTTCCTCGATACCGGTGGCCACCGCGAAGATATTCGGATCGAAGATGATGTCCTCGGGCAGGAAGCCGACCTGGTTGACCAGCAAATCGTAGGCGCGGGCGCAGATATCGACCTTGCGCTCGACCGTCTCGGCCTGCCCGGTCTCATCGAAGGCCATCACCACCACCGCCGCACCGTAGCGCTGTAGTCGGCGTGCCTGTTCCAGAAACGGCGCTTCGCCCTCCTTGAGGCTGATCGAATTGACGATGGCCTTGCCCTGCACGCACTTCAGTCCGGCCTCGATCACGCTCCATTTGGAGGAGTCGATCATGATTGGCAGGCGGGCGATGTCCGGCTCGGCGGCAAGCAGGTTCAGAAAGCGCACCATCGCTGCTTCCGAATCGAGCAATCCCTCGTCCATGTTGATGTCGAGAATCTGGGCGCCGGAGTTGACCTGCTCGCGGGCGACTTCCACCGCCTGCTCGTAATTGTCGGCTTCGATCAGCTTGCGAAAGCGCGCCGAGCCGGTGACGTTGCAGCGCTCGCCGACGTTGACGAAGTTCAGCTCCGGGGTCAGCGTCAGCGGCTCCAATCCTGCCAGCTGCGTGTGTGCGGTCAATGCGGGCGCCTGGCGTGGCGGGACACCCTCGACCGCGGCAGCGATGGCCCGAATGTGTGCCGGCGAGGTGCCGCAGCAGCCGCCGACCAGATTGACCAGCCCCTCGCGCGCGAACTCGCCGATCACCGCGGCCATGTCGGCAGGGGATTCGTCGTACTCGCCAAAGGCGTTGGGCAGGCCGGCATTGGGGTGGGCGCTGCTGAAGGCTTCGACGCTGCCGGCGATCTCCTGCAGATAGGGCTTCAGATCGCTGGCACCCAAGGCGCAGTTCAGTCCCATGCTCAGCGGATGGGCGTGGCGCAGGGAGAAGGCGAAGGCGCTCGCGGTTTGACCGGACAGGGTCCGCCCGGAACGGTCGGTGATGGTGCCTGAGACCATTACCGGCACCCGCGCGCCCAGGTCCTCGAATAGCTGGTCGATGGCGAACAGCGCCGCCTTGGCGTTGAGGGTGTCGAAGACGGTCTCCACCATCAGCAGATCGGCGCCGCCGTCGACCAAGGCGCGCGAGGCTTCCAGGTAGGCGCGGGCCAGCTCGTCGAAGCTGATGTTGCGAAAGCCCGGATTGTTGACGTCCGGCGAGATCGAGGCGGTGCGGTTGGTCGGGCCCAGCGCGCCGATCACGAAACGCGGCCGATCAGGCGTCTTGGCGCTGTACTCATCGGCCGCCTCGCGCGCCAGTCGCGCCGACTCATAGTTCAGCTCGGCGCACAGCGACTCCATGCCGTAGTCGGCCTGGGCCACGAAGGTGGAGTTGAAGGTGTTGGTCTCGACCAGATCCGCGCCAGCCTCGAAATAGGCACGGTGGATCTCGCGCACGATCTCCGGCTGGGTCAGGCTGAGCAGATCGTTATTGCCCTTCAACTCGTGCGGGTGATCGGCGAAGCGCTTGCCGCGAAAAGCCGCCTCATCGAGCTGGTAGGCCTGCAGCATGGTGCCCATCGCCCCGTCGATGATCAGGATGCGGCGCTGCAGAGCCTGCAGCAGCGACTGGACGCGTTCGGGGTGGGCGTAAGGCAGCATCAGTTCTTCTCGGCGAGCAGGGTGAGGACTTCAAAATGGGGCGGGCGTCGTTCCTGGCTGGAGACGCCGCAGAACTTCGATTGCAGGGCCACCGACGCACACAGCGCGTGAAGTTCATCCGCGCTGTGGCCCAGGTTGCTGTGACCGTAGGGCGCAACCGTGCCGGCGTGGCGGTGGTTGGCCAAGGTGGTCAGCAGCAAACGACCCCCGGGGCGCAGCACCCGCGCCGCTTCGGCGAAGACCTGGTCGGGTCGGTCGCTGTAGGGCAGCACCTGGAAACACAGCACGCAGTCCACGGCGGCGTCGGCAACCGGCAGATCGTGCATGTCACCCTGGTCGACGCGGACCTGAGGGAATGCCATCAACCGGCTGCGTGCCGCCTCGACGACCCTCGGATTGACGTCCAGGCAGATCATCGAACGCACCTGCGGAGCCAGGATCTCGGCCATCAGACCGTCGCCTGATCCCACATCGAGCACGTCGCCGGCATCGATCAGAAAGGTCAGCGCCCGGGCCAGCGCATCCCAAGTCCGGCCTGGCGAGTAGTGCCTCTCCATGTCACCGGCAACCTGATCGACCCAGTTCTCAGAACGCGCGCGATTGGCCAGTACCTCGCGCAGGCGCACGGCGTCCTCGCTAAGTAGCCCATCGTCCGCGATCGCCTGCAGATGCTCCCAGGTCGAGCGGGTGGACACCTCCAGTTCATCCAGCGGAAAGCGGTAGTAGGCCGAAACACCCGAGCGCCGATCCAGCACCAGACCAGCTTCCTTGAGTTTGGCCAGATGCGTAGACACCCTTGGCTGGGCCAGCCGAGTGGCTGCCGCCAGCTCCGCCACGGTCAACTCCTCGCCCGCCAGCAGCGCAAGCAGCCGCAGCCGGGTTGGATCGGCGAGCAGCTTGAGCAACGCGGTGCAGCGGGTCAGGTCGATGACTATATCCTTTCATCTTGATTGAGCGATGAATTGTGCCAGCGGCGGGCGGGGGATACCAGAGGAGAGCTGAGAAAGGGCACAGGGCCCAGTGGGGCGCGGCGATGCGCGGATTTGGTCGCGGTAGGTCCATGCACGCGCTTCATCCGATCCGGAGCATGTCGCTTCGTTGTGGGCCTGGGCCCTGTGCCCTGGGCCCTGGGCCCTCAAACAACTATAGTCAGGCCCTACCCAGATCCTGCGGACCGAACATGCAATCACTCACCCGCCGCCCCCTGTACCCGGAAATCGAAGCCCATTCGCAAGGCATGCTGGACGTCGGCGACGGGCATCAGTTGTACTGGGAGGAATCGGGCAACCCGCAGGGCAAGCCCGTGGTGTTTCTGCACGGCGGCCCCGGCGGAGGAGCGCCAGCCAAGGCGCGGCGCTTCTTCAATCCGCAGCGCTATCGCATCGTGCTGTTCGACCAGCGTGGTGCCGGGCGTTCGCTGCCGAGCGCAGAGCTGCGCGCAAACACCACCTGGGACCTGGTCGCCGACATCGAGCGGTTGCGCGAGTTTCTGCAGATAGATCGCTGGCAGGTCTTCGGCGGCTCCTGGGGCAGCACGTTGGCGCTGGCCTACGCGCAAAGCCATCCGGATCGAGTCAGCGAGTTGGTCCTGCGCGGTATCTTCATGCTGCGTAGGCGTGAGTTGGAGTGGTTCTACCAGCACGGCGCCAGCGAGATCTATCCCGATCACTGGGAGTCCTATCTGGCCGCAATTCCCGAGGTTGAACATGGCGATCTGATCAGTGCCTATCACCGTCGCTTGACCGGAGAGGACCCCGCAGCGCGTCTGGAGGCGGCCAGGGCGTGGTCAAAATGGGAGGCGAGGACCAGCTTCCTGCTTGGGGACCCAGCCTACGAGTCGGCTTTCGACGTCGATGCCCAGGCGCTGGCCTTTGCCCGCATCGAGTGCCACTACTTCGTCAACGGCGGATTCATGGAGCACGAGTCGCAGCTGCTCGACAACGTCGACCGCGTCCGCAACATTCCTTGCGTGATTGTGCAGGGTCGCTATGACGTAGTCTGTCCGATACGCAGCGCATGGGATCTGCATCGGGCCTGGCCAGAGGCCGAATTGAAGGTGATTGCCGACGCGGGTCACTCGGCCTTCGAGCCTGGAATCCAGGACGCGTTGATAGCGGCGACTGATCGGTTTGGAGGCTAGGGCCCGGGGTTTAGGGCCCAGGGCCCAGGACGTCAAGGGCGCGCGTGACTGGCTGCCCCGGCTCTGGGTCACTTCCCAGGGCCATATGCGACCAACTCAACGACCGCCGATGGCTACTGGCATTGCCGGTCAGTCAGATTCCGCCGGCTACTTGACGATGTACAAGACCTGCAGATCCATCCGCGTCTGCATGCGTTGCAGAGCCCACTGCGCGCGGGTCAAGCATTGCTCTTCCTCCAAGCGACTGCCCGGCTTGGGGTAGCTTCGGCAGCTCAGCACATCGGCACCGCGCTTCGGTTCGGCGCGCGGCTGTGCCTGCTCGGCAAGCAGTCCAATCTGATCAGCGGGAACGATCTGCTGTTTGATGGGCTTGCCGGCCAGCAGCGGGGCTGAGGCGGTCAAGGTCAGAACTGTGATGACAGAGATAAAGATTTTCATGTGATTTCCTTCGCGCTAGATACTTGATAGTGGAGCCTGACGCGGTACATCCTTGATACCGCGTCTGCAGCCTGGGTACCAGAATCCGCTCCCCATTTCCTGCGGATTCGCATTGGCAGCAACTCGACGAGTCCCTAGAAGCCGTTGATGCGACTGAGACGCTGTGCATGGCTGGCGGTTTCCCGGCCGTTGGCGCGCATCGCTTGCCATTCGGCGCGGGTATGACAAACCTTGAAGAAGAAGCGGCTGCCGGTCATCTGAGTGCGTTTGCAAACCACCACGTCATGGGACCATTTCTCTGCCATGGTGAGTCCCTTTTGCTCGATGCCTTTGTGCAAGACCGTGGAAAGTGAGGCCTTGGTGCCGCGCTCGCCTGTTGAATATTTGGTGGTTTGATCTTCAGCTTGCGCTGTGGAGGCGAACAACATGGCAGCAAACGCAAACAGGGTGAATGAACGCTTCATATCAAACTCCAATCAGTCAAGTTATTCGGTTCTTGAACTGGATAGCGTTGTTCAAAACCGGGATCAAATCTGAATCCTGTAGGCTGGTTTGGCAAGGTCGCTGAGATTCATATCTTGTGATTCATCTGCGCCGCACAAGAATCGAGAAAGAAAGGTCGCTATTCAGCGCAGGAAGATACTCAGCCCCTCTCGGGTTTCCTTGGTTAGAATCTCCCAATCAGCAACCGAGTGGCAGCGCGTCTCTTTGAATCGAGAGCCGATCTTGGTGACCTTCTTGCAAACCACGGTGTCGTCCCTCCAGCGGCTGCCGCGCTCGCCTCGGGAGACCACGGGCTTGGTTATCGCGGGTTTCTCGACATCGGCTTCCTCCTGATTCTGGCTCAACAGCGGGGAGGGTTGCTCGTTATCCACCGATTGCGACGGTGGTGGCGGCGCAACCGGTTCATTCTGAGGAATGGCTAGAGCCGGTTGAGCAGCGGTGGCTGTGAGAAGAAATATGCTGAATATGCGCATCGCAATGCCCCTATTGAAGGAGCTTTGACGCTAATTACACGAACAGAATCAGGCAAGGATTCGGCGCAATACTTGCGAATCGCATTTAACCGGCGTTAAGGACGCCCTGAATAACTCACGTGAGTCGCGTTGCGTTGCAAAAGTCTGCCCTGTTGGCCAACAAGCAGGGCGCAGTGCGCTGAGCTATACGCGCGGCCCGCGGCGAGTCTGCAGATGCCGCAGTGGAAGTTCACGATTGACGCAGGCTGGAAATCAGCCCCCATCAACCCCGTAGATCAGCGCCTCGCGGATGGCCGCGTCGACAGACTCGCGGGCGTTGTTGCGCATCGCCTGCCACTCGCCACGGGTGTGGCAGACCTTGCGGGTGATGCGGCTGCCGGAGACCTGCTGGCGTTTGCACACCACCACGTCGTGGCTCCATTTCTCCTCCATGGTCAGGCCTTCCTTGTCCTCGCCGCGGGAAATGACCGTGGAAAGCGAGTGCGGCGTGCCGCGCTCTTTGCTGTTGGGTTCGTTGTCGTCGGGATTGCCCAGATCGGCAACAGTCACATCGGTATCGGGAGCGCGCGCGGGAGGCGCGGCCTCCTCCTCTGCCGCCAATGCCGTCGCCGACATCAGCAGACAAAAAACAGCGCTTAGAACAGTGTTGCTCATCTTCTCCGAACTCCAACGTCTGTGCCCGGCTGAAAGCGTCGACCCTGAGCCGAACGGGGGGCCAGCCGTGACTGCGCATTTTAACCGCGGTGGCATTCCGTGGTGACTCAATTTACGCGCTTTGATCCTGCGCCGGTCGATTGGTGCGACAAAGTTTGCGAAGCAACGCTCATTCGTCCGCGCTGGACATCTCGATTTCGTCGACCCCGATCCACAGGTTGATCTGAGTGACTGCCTCGGCCAGGGTTTGCTCCAGTTCACGCGCCACCAGCAGGTCGCGATTGAGGTGCTCAATGCGCCCGTATAGCGCCACGCGCAGGTGCTCGACGGTGCGCACGCGGTCACGGATGTCGGCAATCAGTGCGGCGTATTCGCTGTGCGTGGGGCTGCACTGCAGCACCTGAAAAGCCTCCGCCAACGCCTGCATGAACCAGCGCGCGTCGCTGGCCAGATCGAAATCGGCAGGTTGAAAGTTGATCAGGCCGCGGCCGGCGTCGGTCCAGACCCGGAAGCTGGCCTTGTGCAGCGGATGGTATAGCGAGTCCTCGCTGATCAAAGCCAGGATCAGGTTGTTGCGATGCGCGTAGACCGTGCCGTCGCCGGCGCTCCATTCCCGATCCTGACTGAAACGATAGAGGCGAATCTGATCTTCAAAATCCAGCGCCTGCAGTTGATCGATGATCAGCAGAGTGCGTTCGGCTTCGGAATACGCGGCCGCTTCGGTAATGGCGCGTTCGAAGGCGCTCATCGCCGCGCTGGCCGGCTCCCCCTCATCCTCGTCGGCATTGACCAGCAGCACTTCCGGCCTCGCCGGCGGCGGTCGTGTACAGTCGTGATAGACCACCTGGGCGAACTCCCAGGCCATCCCCAGCGCCTGGGCGAATGCGGTCTTGCGTCGACCCGAATCACCGGCAATATGCAGGCAGCGCAAACCCTTGGGCTGCGATTCAAACAGACAGCGCAGCGGGAACTCGTAGTCCTCGTTGGCCTCGAAGCCGAATTCGGCGAGCCGATCGCGCAGACTCATTGGCGGTTCTTGAGTGAGCGGCGCTGCACCATTCCTGCGAAGGTGCAGCGCCAGCCTACAGCGTTCAGGCGGCGTGGGCCGTCTGATTGGGAACGACCTGCTTGCGCGGGCCGTTATGCAGCGCTTCGCGCACCAGTTCCACCACCAGATCAACCTCGGCGCTGCTGACCAGGAAGCTGGGGGTGAAGCGCAGCGAGTTGATCCCGCCGTGGATCACGCCCAGACCATGCTTGCGCAGATACTCCTCGGTGCTGTCGGCGCCGTAGCACTTGAACTCGTCGGCCAACTCGCAGGAGAACAGCAATCCGGTGCCCTGCACCTTGGTGATCCAGCCGGGCAGCTCGGCCTTCAGGGCCTCGAGCTTGCTGACGAACTCCCTGCCGCGCTCGACGATGTTCTGGCGCACCTCCGCGGTCAGGCCGTTGAGTACTGCGCAGGCCACGTCCATGGCCCGCGGATTGGTGGTCATGGTGTTGCCGTAAACGCCCTTGCGATAGAGCCCGGCGGCGCGCTCGTTGACTGCCAGCACGCTTAGCGGGTACTGACCGGCGTTGAGCGCCTTGGAGTAGGTCTCCATGTCCGGCGCCTCCAGACCCTCAAAGCCGGGATAATCAACCACCGAAAGCACCCCGTGGGCGCGCAGGCCGGCCTGAATGGAATCGACCAGCAGCAGGGTGCCGTGTGCCTTGGTCAGCTCACGAGCGGCGGCATAGAACGCTGGCGTGACGCCGCGACCGGGATCGCCTTCGCCCATCACCGGCTCCAGGAACATCGCTTCGATGTACCAACCTTCGCGGTCAGCCTGAGCGAAGGTGTCGCGCAGCTGTTGGATGTTGTAAGGCTCGATGGTCAGCAGTTGGGTGGCGTGATGCTTGTAGCTGGCCAGGTTGGCTGCATAGGATTTGGCCGAGGAGTCCGAGTACAGCGCCGGCAGCTCGGTACGGCCGTGGAAGGCGCCCTTGACCGCGACGCGCTTGACCTTCTTGCCTTCGTGGCGGCCGCCCGGGTCGGTGTGGACCTTGGTATTCACGTCGGCGATGCGGCCGGCCAGACTGACCGATTCGGAGCCGGAATTCAGACACAGGAAGTGGCTGTAGGGACAGCCGCCAATGCTGCGGCCAATCTCCGCGCGCAGCGCCCGCTCCAGCTTCATCTGGCTGACGTTGGCGGTCATCACGTTGGCCATCACGTGCGGCTTGCTCATCGCCTCGATGATGGCATCGGGGCCGTGGCCCATGCCGAGCATGCCGTAGCCGCCGTGGTCCTGCAGCACCGCGCCCTTGGTAGTGACGATCCAGGAACCGCGCGCAGCCAGGGAAACGTAGGGATTGACCGAGTCATCGGCATAGAAGTTGACGAAGCCGGCCTGGATACGGCTCAGCTGGTCGGCTTCGCTCAACGCCATCAGTTCGGCCTCGTCCCGGCACAGTTGCTCCCAGGCGGTATAGGCTTCATTGACCGCGCGGGGCAGGTTGGGATCGATCGCGGCGAACTTCTCCAGGGTGGCCTGATTGAGGCCGGTGGTGAGTACGTCGCCGCCTTGGGCGCGCATGGCATTGAGCTGTTCGAACATCTGCATAGGGATGACCTCCGTCGCGGCACGCGCAGGCGTGCCGTTCATCTACAAACTGGGAATTGCTCCAAGGATATCATCCAGCCCCGGCTCCTGCCCAATCTGGCGAGCGATACAGCACGTCGCTTGCTATGCTCTCGCTCTTTTTTCCCAGGGCCCGCCTTGACCAAGCCGCTGCGCATTGATGACTTCGACTTCCAGCTGCCGCCGGAGCTGATTGCCCAGACGCCTGCGGCGCAGCGGCGCGGCTCGCGATTGCTGATTGCCGATGCGCAGGCGCAGACCCTCGTCGACAGCCAGTTCGCCCGGCTGCCCGACCAACTCAGAAGCGGCGATTTGCTGGTCTTCAACGACACCCGAGTGGTGCCGGCGCGGGTGTATGCACGACGTCCCAGCGGCGGCAAGGTGGAGCTGTTCTTGGAGCGTGCGCTGTCAGAGCACGAGGCGCTGATGCAGCTGCGCGCGAGCAAGAAGCCCAAAGTCGGCGAGTTGCTAAAGATCGAGGGCGGTGGCGAACTGCGCGTGGTGGGCCGTCAGGACAGCTTCTTCCAGCTGTGCAGCGATCACGAACCGCTGCTGGCCTTGTTGGAGCGGGTCGGTCACGTTCCGCTGCCGCCGTACATCGATCGCGCCGACGCCGAGGCCGACGCTGAGCGCTATCAGACCGTCTACGCGCGCGAGCGCGGCGCGGTGGCGGCGCCCACCGCCGGCCTGCACTTTGACGATGCGATGCTCGAGCAGTTGCAGTCGCTGGGCGTGGAGTTGGGCTACCTGACCCTGCACGTGGGTGCCGGCACCTTCCAGAATCTGCGCGGCGAGACGGTGGACGAGATCAAGCTGCACGCTGAGCGCTATCTGGTCAGTCCGGCGCTGGCGGCGCAGCTTGCCGCGGCGCGGCGCCAAGGGCGTCGGGTGATTGCGGTCGGAACCACCAGTCTGCGCGCGCTGGAAAGCGCCGCGCGCGACGGCGAGGTGGTTGCCGGCAGCGGCGAAACCTCGCTGTTCATCTACCCCGGCGGTCCGCCGATCCAAGTCGTGGATGCGCTGTTGACCAACTTCCACCTGCCCAAGTCATCACTGCTGATGCTGATCTGCGCCTTCGCCGGCAGTGACTTCGTGCTGCGCGCCTACGCCCACGCGGTGGCCCAACGCTACCGCTTCTTTTCCTATGGCGATGCCATGTTCCTGCCCTGCCGGCAGTCGGAGTCCGTATCTTGAGTCGTTTTCCCTTCGCCCTGATCGCCACTGACCACGGCGCCCGCCGCGGCACCCTGCAGTTGCCGCACGGCGTGGTGCAAACGCCCTGCTTCATGCCGGTGGGCACCTATGGGTCGGTGAAGGGGATCACCCCGGCCGAATTGCGCGAGCTGGGAGCGCAGGTGGTGCTGGGCAATACCTTTCACCTGTATCTGCGTCCGGGGCTGGAGGTGATTGCCGCCCACGGTGGGCTGCACCGCTTCATGGCCTGGGACGGACCCATCCTCACCGATTCGGGTGGCTTTCAGGTCTTCTCGCTGGCGCAGCGGCGCAAGATCAGCGAGGAGGGCGTGCGCTTCGCCTCGCCGGTGGACGGCAGCACGGTTTTTTTGAGCCCGGAGGAGTCGATGCGCATCCAGCGTGTGCTCAACTCCGACGTGGTGATGATCTTCGACGAATGCACGCCATACCCGGCCAGTTTCGAGCAGGCGCAGAGCTCCATGCAGCTGTCGCTGCGCTGGGCCGAACGCAGTCGGCGCGCCTTTGACGACAATCCCAACGCGCTATTCGGGATCGTCCAAGGCGGGGTCTATCCGCAGCTGCGCAGCGAGTCGGCACGGGTGCTGCAGGAAATCGGCTTCGACGGCTTCGCTGTGGGGGGACTGGCGGTGGGTGAGCCGGCCGCCGAGCGCGAGCAGACCCTGGAACACACCTGCCCGCAGCTGCCCGCCGATCGGCCGCGCTATCTGATGGGCGTCGGGCGACCGGAGGATCTGGTCGAGTCGGTGGCCCGCGGCATCGACATGTTCGACTGCGTGATGCCGACCCGGCACGCCCGCAACGGACATCTGTTCACCCACGCTGGCCCGCTGAATATCCGCAACGCCAGGTTCGCGCAGGACACCGGTCCCATCGAGGAAGGTTGCGAGTGCTACACCTGCCAGAACTACTCTCGAGCCTACCTGCGCCATCTGGATCGCTGCGGGGAGATGCTCGGTCCGCGCCTGGCGACCATTCACAATCTGCACTTCTATCTGCGCTTGATGGAAGGCATGCGCGCGGCCATTGAGCAGGGGTGCTTCGCTGACTTCCGTGCTGATTTCTATGTGCGAATGGGCCGGGATGCGAGTCCGCTTCCGGCGATGTAGATCACCCTACGCAGCACCAGGCCAATAGGGTTGTGTAGACCATGGGAAACGGCGGTCGCTGAACCCTCACGACACCTGAACAGCATGTTCATTTGATGTAAACGAACTTCAACGCCCGTTTCATCGTTCCTCCATTCGCCGTTGAGGCGCGCCAATCGACCATGTAGCCGCACGCTTGATTCAGCGTGTCCTTCCTGGACGATGAGGCGACAAAAATGCACGTAGCAAACGCTTTCAAACCCCGCCTGCTGCAAGCAGGCTTGATCCTCGCCGGTATGGCCTTCAGCGCGACTGCGCTGGCCGAAGTGCGCGCCACCGTGGGCCACTTCGCTCCATTCGCCGACAGCCTGGCCGGCACCTCGGTGAGCATTCGCGTCAACGGCGCTGAGGCGCTGAGCGATGTCCGCTATGGCCAGTTCACCGAGTACCTGACCCTGGGTGAGGCCGGCACCTACCTGCTCGAAGTCGTGCCCACCGGGACCATGACCGCGGCGATCAGCGCCGAAGTTACCTTGCCCGACGGCGACTACACCGTGCTGGCTTCCGGCGACGGCACCAACCAACCCCTCGGATTGATCGCGTTGAGCGACGACAACAGCGCGCCGGCCGACGGCAATATCAAGCTGCGTGTGGTGCACGCTGCGCCCTTTGCCGCCGGTGACGGCACCGCGGTCTCGGTGCGCGATCAGAACAATGCGGTGGTCGGCGGCTTGGCCTCGGTGCCTTTCGGCGCCTTCAGTGACTACCTGGAAGTACCGGCTGGACGCTATGACCTGAAGGTGGCTTCACCGGACGGAAGCGCCGACTTTATCGACGCGCGCCCGGTCAGGCTGGATTCCGGCGCCATTGTCACCGTGGTCGCACAGGGCGGTGCCAACGGTTTCCCGCTGGGGCTGAGCGCAATCGCCCCGGGTGCCGCGCCGACCAATCCGTTGGCGCTGTTTGAAATTGGTCCGGTCAACGTCACCGTCGCCCATCTGGCGCCCTTCGCGCCAGTCATCGCCGACACCGCGGTGAACGTGCTGGTCAACGGTACCCAGATCCTCTCCGGCGTGACCTACAAGCAATTCACCGATCCGCTGCCGCTGCCTGCGCAGGGGGCGTACCAGATCGATGTGGTGCCGGTGGGCGCAACCGAGCCGGCGATCAGCGGCGAGCTGCAGCTGGACGGCAATCGTGGCTATGTGGCCGCTGCCGTCGGCAACGGGCTGACCCAGCCGCTGGACCTGCTGGCCACCGAAGTGCCGGCCATCGACGGCGGCGACTACGCCCTGCGCGTGGTCCACGCCGCACCCTTCGCCGCCACCGCCGCGGCCACTGCAGTGTCGATTCGCACCGATGGCGGCGCCGTCGTGGCCGGACTGAGCGAGGTGCCCTACGGTGCCTTCAGCCCGGCTCTGTCGCTGCCTGTGGGCGCGCTGGATCTGAAGGTGGCCACGCCCAACGGCAGCACCAATTTGATCGATCTGCCTGAGGTGGAGCTACCGGCTGGCGTGCAGGCCACGGTCTTTGCGATCGGTGATGGGATCAATCAGCCGCTGGGCATTCTCGCCCTGCCGGTCGGTGAGCTGCCGCTGGAAACGCCGGTGGACTTCTCCAGCAACGGTCACTGGAACATCGTCGATCAGATCTTTGAGGGTCTGAGTCTGATTCCGCGACCTGAAGAGAATCGACTGGTTGGTACCTGGTACAGCTACGCCACCGCCGGCGGCGATCAGCGCTGGTTCGTGGTCGATACCTGCCAGTCGGCACCCGGCGACAGCAGCTGCGCCAATCCGGGTGGCTTCGACAACCGCACCGCGGAAATGGCGGTCTACTCGACCTCCGGCGGCACCTTCGGTGGGGGCAATATGCCGATGCTGACCCGGGTTGGTCTGCTGACCCTGGACTTCGGCGACACCCCGTGCACCGACGCCCAGGCCAGCTACGAGATTGACGGCATCGGCAGCGGCACCTTTGCGATCACCAATCTGATGCCGAGTGCGGCCTGCCTGGACGCACGGTAGGTGAGAGGTCAGGGCTCATGAGAAAGGGCCCAGGGCATAGGGCCCAGAATGAGACTGGGAGATAGCGATGGCTTGGGCAGCTCCATTTGAGCTGCCCAAGTTTTGTGTCTAGGCGGGGCCTTTGGTGCAGCGCTTTGTAATTCGACTCACTTGGGCTGCGCAGCTAGCCGGGACGGCGCTAGCCTGCGCCGCTTTCGCCTAGTGAGCCTTGACCATGTCCCGCACCTTTCTACTTCTGGCCGCCATGCTGCTATCTGCGATTGCTTCGATCGCCGCGGCGGAGCCGGACTTGCAGCGCGCCGAAAGCGTCTTCGCCAGCGGCGACGGCGACGCCATTGCTGATTGGCTTGCCGAGCATCAATCCGCACTCAGCGCTGTACAGCAGCGTGATCTGCTGTTTGCGCAAATTCGCAGCAAGCGACCGCGGGTGGCCGAGCTGTTGCTGGACGGCGGTTTCGACGCGCACGCCAAGCTGCCCGACGGCACCAACGCCAGCATGCTCGCCGCCTACTACGGCGACGCGGCGCTGGTGGCGCGCTTTGTTGAGGCCGGCGCCGACCCGCTGCAGCGCGCGGCCAATGGCTATGCGCTGTTCGACTACGCGCTGGAGTCGACCCGGACCGAGGTGCTGCAGCTGCTCATCGAGCGCTGGCTGGTCGAGCCCGACGACAAGCTGAGTGCGGCGCAGCGCCGGGAGCGCGCGTCGCTGCAGCTGGCGCGGGCGATCATCGACAACGATCTTGACCGGCTTGGCGAGTTGGCTAGGCAGGGTGGGGTGAACACCTACAACCGGTCCAACTACGCGCCCCTGCCGCTGGCGGTGCGTCTGGATCGCGCCGAGGCGGTGCAGCTGCTGCTGGCGGCCGGCGCCTATCCCAGTATCGGCAACGACGGCAACGACGAGGCCATTCCGCTCAACCAAGCCGCGCGCGGCGGACGCATGGCGATTGCCAAAGCGCTGCTGCAGTGGCAGGCCTCGCCGAACAAGCCCAACGGTCGCGGCTACACTGCGCTGATGCTGGCCGGCATGTACGGTCATCTAGACATGCTGAAGCTGCTCATCGACCACGGCGGGCGCCTGCAGCAGGCCAACAACGCTGGTGACAACGCGGTCACTCTGGCGCTGCAGACCCGGCAGCTGGGCTCGCTGGCAACCCTGCTTGATGCGGCGGCCGAGCAGCAACTCCCGGTGGCCGTAGCGCAGCGAATGCTGGCCGAAGGCGAGTTGCCGGCAGGCCCGGCCGATGACCTCAACCGCGCGGATCCTTTCGGTATTCCGCTCGGCGCCTACAGCCTGCTGCGCGAAGATCCAAGCGAGCTGCGCGCACTGCTGGAGCGCGGTGCCGACGCCAATCAGAAGCTGACTACAGGCAGCGCCCCCAGCCTGCTGCATCTGGCTGTGACCCTGGGCAATGCCGACGCGGTCAGCGTGCTGCTGGATGCCGGCGCTGATCAGCGCTACCAAGACCGCGACGGCCGCAGTCCGCTGGCACTGGCGCGTTTTCGAAATCGCACCAAGATTGCCGAACTGTTGGAGGTGGCCAGCACTTCGCCATGACGCAGATCGCGCCACGGCGGCTGCAGCAGCAGACCCATGAACTACGGCTAGTGCTCCTGCTCGGCTTCGGCCAGCTGCGCCTCGTATTCCACTCGCGCTGCGGCGATGGCGGCCTCGTGCTGGGTGTTGGCAGAGGTGATGCAGTCGTCCTGTAGTCGCGCTTCGATCTGCAGGCAGTGCTCGGATTGCTGCTCGAGCTTCTGATCGGCGCGTAAGCGCGCCTGGTCGAAGTAGTTGGCAGCCGGGACAGGGCTGGGCGCTGGCGAGTATTCATCGAGAGCGGCTGGAGCCGCTGACAGAGGTGGCGCTGGCGGCGATGCGGGGCTGGATTGCTGCACCTCAGAGGTGACGTCAGTGCTGTTCCCCGGCTCGGATTGGCAGGCCAGGAGCAGGCATAGCGCAGCAGCCAGACTCGCGCGCAGCAGCGAGCGGTTGAGGGTGTGCAGGGAGATGCGGTTCATGGTCCAGGCCTCGCAGTGCATCGGTTTGGCGGCATAGGGGCAGGTGCAGCATGCCGAGTCGCGTAGCAGGGAACTGTGACCGTCAACCGGCTTCTCCGCCCACAGATTCGATCTCGAATCGATAGCCGACCCCATACACCGAATGGATCCAGCGCATCTGCGGCGCTGCCGATTCCAGCTTCTTGCGCAGATTCTTGATGTGGCTGTCGATGGCGCGGTCGGAAACCTCGCGCTGATCGGGGTAGACCTGATCGAGTAGCTGAGCGCGCGACCAAACTCGTCCCGGTCGGGCAGACATGTGCTCCAGCAGGCGGAACTCGACGTCAGTCAGGCTCAGCGGTCGGCCGTTGGCGCTGGCGCTGCGGCCGGCATGATCGAGCTGCAAGGGTTGCTGTGATGCTGTCGGCTGCGGCCCGCTGCGGCGCAGCACGGCGCGCACCCTGGCCACCACCTCGCGCGGACTGAAGGGCTTGCAGATGTAGTCGTCGGCGCCGAGCTCGAGCCCCAGCAGTCGATCCACTTCGTCCACTCGGGCGGTGACCATGATGATCGGCAGCGTGCTTGAGGCGCGAATCTGCTTGCACAGTGTCAGCCCGTCGACGCCGGGGAGATTCAAATCAAGCAGCAGCAGCTCTGGCTGCCATTGCTCTATCTCCGCCATCACCAGATCGCCGCGATCGACTATGCGTGCCTGTAGCGCGCTGGCGCTCAGGTAGTCCGCCATCACGCTGGCCAGGCGGGCCTCGTCTTCGGCGATCAGGATGCGTGCTGCGCTCACTGGCTCGCATCGAGCAAAGGGATGGACAAGCTTACCCGCAGTCCGCCCAGAGCCGAGGGTGCGGCGCTGATCTGGCCCTGATGGGCCTGGGCGATTCGTCTGCAGATAGCCAGGCCCAGACCGCTGCCGGCGGGCTCGACGCCATCGGCACGGAGTCGCTCGTCGTCGCGCACGAAGGGTGAAAACAGCCGCTCGCAGCGATCGGCGGCCACCGCTGGGGCGCTGTCGTCCAGATGCAGCTGCCAGCAGCCGGCGACGCGTTCGCGGCTGATGCTGAGCAGGCCCGGAGCGCGCGTGTAGCGGCGCGCGTTTTCAATCAGATTGTCGAACAGCTGGCGCAGGCGGCGCTCATCGCCCATCACCCGGGCCTTGATCGCCGTTGCCGGAAGCAGCCGCAGCTCCAGGCCGGCGTCTTCCAGCCGACCGCGATGGGCCTCGACGGCGCTGATCAGCTCGCTGTCGACGTCCACCTCATGCATGCGGTAGTCCAGCGCACCGGCGTCGGCCAGTGCCAGCTGGTGCAGATCGTTGACCAGCGTGCCCAGCTGCACAGTCTGGCTGTGCAGACCCTGCAGGGCGCGGCTGTCGACGCTGCGGATGCCGTCCTGCAGCGCCTCGATCTCGGCCTGCAGCACCGCCAGCGGCGTACGCAGCTCGTGCGCGGCGTCGGCCATCCAGCGTTTGCGCGCACCGTCGTATTCGTTCAGCGCGCGCCCGAGCAGATTGAAGTCGCGCGCCAGCCGGCCCAGTTCGTCGTCGCCCTCGCGGGGGACGCGTGCGGCGAAGTCACCGCTGGCCAGCCGTCGCGCCTGGGTGCTGATCGCTCTTACCGGGGCGAGCAGATGGCGCGCCAGCAGGAAGGCGAACAGCGCGGCAATCGGCAGCATGATCAGCACCACCCGCAGCAGCCAGTCACGCTGGGCGAGCAGGAAGGCCGTGTCCTGCACCGAGCCGGGCCGTCGTGCCGGGGCCAACACCAGCCGGCCGACCTCCACACCATCGACCAGGACGGGTGCGCTGGGCATGTCGTCGCTGGGTTCGGAGCGACCGGCAAGCACCAGGCCACTGGCGTCCAGAAGTGCGATTCGTTCGGGCAGGCCTTGATGCGGCGGACCTGGACCTCTGGGCCGCGGCGGCGGAGGTGGATCGTAGTCTGCACCGACTGCGTCGTGCGGCCGCGGATGCCGGCGCGGCGGAGGTGGACCGCGCGGCGGCCGATGATCGAATTCCGACGGCCGATCGCCGCGCAGCGCATCGCGCAGGGCCCGCTGCCAGCGCCGCGGCCGCCGCTCCACCTCGCCCCAGCCGCCATCGGCTGCATAGATCGCCGCCGCGACCTCGGCAAGCTCCGGCAGCCGCCCCGCGTCCGCCGCATTCACATAGTCGACAAAGCCCCGATCCAGCCGCCACTGACTCAACAACGCCAACGCCCCGGCGCCGATCAGCACCGAGGCGAACAGGGCCAGGAAGAGTTTCCAGTAGAGGTTCATTGGTGTGCGGGGAAGGTTTTCGGGTAAGGATATCGGCGGTTGGCGTGCAGAGTACGAGGTTGGGGTGGGAGGGCTCAGGGATTGGTGAGGGCGCAGGGCTCAGGGCCCAGGGCCCAGGAGGTCAAGAGCGGCTGGCGGTTCGCAGGTGATTTTCGTCTATGCCCCTGGACTCTCGACTTATCGAGGGCTCAGGGCATAGGGCCCAGGAGGTCAAGAGCGGTTGGCGGCTCGCGGTTGTTGCTCTTCGTAGCCCTCGCCCTTCGACAGATTGAGGTCCAAGGCGCGCAGAGCCGGAGTCGCCACGCTCTTGCTTTTCTGGGCCCTGGGCCATGAGCCCTGGGCCCTTTCTCAGCGTTCCTCGACCAACTACCTCTCGACCAAAAACACCGCGTCAGAAAGCTCCGCCCCGACCAAACTATTCCGCCTCACAATATCCGCCAACCGCGTGCGGTTGATCTCATCGATCTGGCGGCGGTCCATGCGCCCCTCGTAGTAAAAGCGGTCGCCGTCGCGCAGAGCCTGGAATTGATCACCCAGCAGTCGGCGCAGGGTGGGGCCGACCATCGCGCCGCGCACTGGGGCTTCGGCGAGCAATCCGCTCCACAGGTCGATCTGTTCCACGCTCTGGTAGGTGGCGGCCAGGCGCTGGCGGATGCGGCGGTCCGGGTTGATGTCTTCGAAGCGTCGGATCGGCGGCGAGCCCAGGGCGCGGCGCACCGCCACGTAGGAGGGCAGGCCGTGATCGCGGCCGCGCTGGATGTTCAGTGCAGCCAGATCAAAGCCGCCGCTGCCGGGGGCGCCGAACAGGAAGTTGCGTACGTCGTCGATGACGAAGACATCGATTTCCTGACAGCGCTGTGCGGCCAGACCGCGCAACAGCGGCTCGATGCCGTCTTCGGCCAGTTTCTGCGGCGAGAAGAAGGCGTCGCGCAGCGCCAGATCGCCAGCCGCGATGGACCGGCCGTCTGCGCCGACCCGGCGGATGGTCGGGCTGAGCATGCTGTGGCCGAGTCGGTAGGCGGCGGTGGAGAAGGCGTTGTAGATCCGCGCATCGACCCGCGGGGCATAGCCTCGGTATGGCGCGATGGCGTCCTCGCCGAGCAGCACCGGAAGAAACTCGCGGTAGGTGATGGCCTGGATCTCGCCGATGACCATGGCCCTGGCGCGCTGATAGATCTCCTCGTCGCTGAGCCGCGGCTGCTCACGGGCGATACGCCTGGCCCACCAGTTGTGCTCGCGGACGAACAGGGTGTGCATGGCGGTCAGCCCGATCTGCTCGTTGGCGCGAACGTCCCCGGCCAAGAACAGCGTATCGGCGGGCCCGCCGGCGTTGGACAGACCCTGAGTGTTGAAGGGCAGCAGATCGCCCTCACTGGTCGCCAGCATGCCGCCGCGGAAGCTGCGCAGCGCGCTGGCGCGGGTGGCGTCGGAGCCGTAGACCATCGAGCCGTCCAGCCAGCCGCTGATCTCGTTGATCTGCTGGCGCGGATTGCCGGCGCCGCTGCCGGTGGCGGTGTCGTAGAGGGAGCGGTTGAAGGTGATAAAGGCATCGGCGCTGCCGTCAGGATCGAACCAGCGATCGCCTGCGGGCACCGCGATGGGCGCCAGTTCGGCGGGATCGGCACCGTCGGTGAGATCAATGTCGTGATCGATGAACTGACCCCATTGCCACAGATAGTCGCTGGCGCCGCGGCGGTTTTCGATGGACTCGTCTTGCGCGTGCAAACCGTTGCTGACCTCGCGCGCGCTGGGCCGGTCGGCACCGGCTAAAGCGGAGACGCCGTCGGCGTAGGCGCTGGCGAAGCGGCGGCGCAGCGGCTGATGAGCGGCGTTGTGTGACGGCTGGTCCAGGCGGTGCTCGCTGCCGTCGATGCTGGGATGGTCTATAGCTCGCGGCAGATCCTCCATCCCCAGCGGTCGCCGTTCGATGCGCTGCACTGGGGAAACCAGCGGGTCGCTGGCCTGCTCGTCCGCTTTGCGCAGCAGTTCGGCACCCTGTTCGGGCTTGTTGGGCTTCGGCTCCTGGGCGAGGGCGGCGCCCATGCTCATTCCGCAAAGTGTCAGTCCAAAGGCATAGCCAATGCTCAGTCGTTTCATGATTGACCTCCATAGCCCCGATTGCCCGGTCCGCGGCGCCGCTCGCGCTCTGGCGGGGGCGCTGGGCGACGGGCGTGGAAGCGCGCCAGTTGCTCGTTGCTCAGTACCGTCGACAGGCGGGTGAAAGTCTCCTCGTCGATGCGCTGATGGGCCTGCCGCGCCGCCTCGCGCTCGCCGCGCATCTGCTCGCGCAGCGCTTCGTGCTTGCCGCGCTGCTCATTGAGGATGGCCACGAACTGACTGCTCTGGCTGGGGTCCAGGCCCAGTTCGGTGGCCAGCTGCTGTGGGTCGGGCGGCTGGCGATGGCGTCGACCCGGTCCGCGTGGCGGGCCGTCGGCCTGGGCCAACTGCAGCGGCTGCGCATCGGCGACCGGCGCCTGCGGTGGCTCCGTAGCGGATAGCCAGCTCGCGGCCAGCAACGTCAACAGATCCATGGTTGATCTCCTCAGCGGGCCGGACTGGCCCAGTGAGAGTGATGATCAGCTGGCAATTTGGAGGAAGGATGGAGGGAATGTGGAGGTATGGGAATGCAAAGGGCACAGGGCACAGGGCCCAGGGCCCAGAAGAGCATCGCTTCCCGCAATCGTGATTTCCTGCGCCTGGAAGTGGTTTTCCGCACTAACCACCATCAGTTGATGCGGTTCGCTGGCGTTCACCACATCCTTCTATGACCCCACCCGCTGTCAAGAGCTGCCGAGCTCTGTTGCTTTCGTCTTTGCTGTCTGCTGTTGCTCTGTC
>JAUIFV010000035.1 GCA_030430155.1 Gammaproteobacteria bacterium | reverse complement strand
GCGAGGCGTCGACTTCGACCAGTTTCTCGGCGGCCAGATCCAGATCCATGGTGACGGTGCCGCCGCCGCAGCGCGGGTCGTAGCAGCCCTCAGGGCCGGGTGCGAAAGCGCCATCGGCCTTGTTGATCTCCTGGTTGCGAATCAGCCGGATGCGCTGACCATGCTCGCTGACGATGCCCATGCCGTCGGCGCTGTAGGGGATGCGCCCGCCGCTCTTGAGCGGATCGCCGGCCCAGCCGAAGCTGAAATAGCGAAAGCCTTCCGGCAACTGCAGCAGTTCGCGTCCCGTGGCGCCGTCGGCTACCGGACTGAGCGGCAGGTTGGCGTGGCTGGTCGGCGTGGCCTTGGCCAGCGCCGGCAGTAGCGAAGTGGCGGCGCCGCCCCAAGCCAATGCTTGCAATCCGCTGGCAAGCAGTCCTCGCCGGCTCAGTGCCTTGTTCATTCAATCACCGTCGTCATCACTCTCAAGTTTATCCCGGGGGCGGCGGCGGTGGCGGCGGGGGTGCAGCCGAACGGGGCGGCGGCGGTGGCGGTCCCTGTACGATCTCCGGGTCGCCACGCAGCCGACCAATGACCAGCGCGATCGCGACCACACCGCCGATGATCGCCATCAGCAGCAGCGGTCGGACAATGATCCACGACAGCACGATGGTGGTCACCGCAAACACCAGTGCGATCAGAAAGGCAACAAAGCCGCTGACCCTGGAAACGATACCGCTCAAGCCGGGAATGAAGCTGATCACCGCGGCCAGCGGGCCCAGGCACATGCTCAGGCCGATCCACATCGCCGCGAAGCCGACTCCGCGCATCGCCCAGCCAAAGGCGGAGTTGCGCGACTGGGCGTGCTCGAACATCAGTGCAGCCGGCTGCATGCCGCGCTCGACCAGCAGGACTTCGGTTTCCCGACTGCTGATCCACGGCGCCAGGCGGTCGCCCTGTTGCATCCCGACCAGGCTGATCTCGCCTTCCGGCAGGCCGCGGAAGCGCACCCGCACGTCACCGATCTGCGGCGAGGTCAGCGTGCCCCTGCCGCGGAACCAGGTGCTGCCGTTGCCGCCACTCCAGCCTTGGGAAATCAACCGGCTGGGCAGCTGGGCATTGCTGATATCGGCCAGTCCGCCGGCCTGACGCAGCTGTCCGGGCTCAATGCGGTAGCCGCCCAGTCGGGCGTCATTGGCGATGAAGTCGTCGCTGGAGTATGGCGGCGGCGGCGGGTTGTCGTAGCCGGTAGAGTGGAAACGGCTGGAGTCGTTGTGGCGCTCGGACCACTCCTTGCTGTAGCTGTAGCGGGTCTTGCCGTCGCGGGTCTCACGATCCTCGTCCCACTGGTACATCTCCACCGTGCGTTCCAGACGCAGCATGTCGTAGGCTAGGCCGAAGACCGGATCCTTGACGCCGCCGTTGGTGGTGACCTCACCACTGATATGCAGGAGCTGACTGTCGCGACTGGACTCGGGCTGCGCCGAGACCGACTGCACCACCTTGGCGCCTTCCTTGAGGCCCTGGCGGACCTTGTAGACGTCGTTCTCATTCCAAGCCAGGAACGGTATCGCGCCGATGAACAACACGATGCCGAAAAGGAAGCCGACCACAGAGTTCTTCAGTCGGGTGAAGTAGCCGGGACGATCGCTGGCCATCGCTTACTCCTGGAGTTGGACGAGAGTCTGCGGGGCAACTTTAACCCAAGCGGTCGCTCGGGACAGTCGCGCCGCAGATCCCCCCAATACGCGAAATTCCGCCGCGTTGCGGCTCAGCGATCGGCAACTATCAGCACCGAGGTGGCGATCAGCTCCCATTCGGGCTGCGGACCGTCGACCTTGGACGGATCCTTGCCGGCATCCTTGGCCATGTGCTTGGCGTCGGCCTCGCTCAACTCCACCGCACTCAGCTTGCCCAGCACCAGCGCCTTGCCGCCGCTGTCCTTGGGAATGAAAAAGTCGTGATCACCAAAGCGTACTCGCGCGCCTACGCCTTCATCGGTGAGCATCATCCAGCAGCCCTTCTTCTGGCAGACCTCGGCAATCTTGCCGCTGACCAACACCGGCAGCTCCGGCGGGTTGGATTCGAAGTTGATCAGCGCCTGGGCCAGCGGGATGGGCGCCTTGCCGGTCGGCATCGGTTCGCCGTAGACGGCGTGACCCTGCAGATACTGCACCGGGGTCGAGGCTTCGGCCAGGGCTACATTGCTGCTCGCTGCGAACAGCAGGGCTGCGCCAAAGGTGTGGAAGGGCTTCATGCTTTGGATTCCTTGGGTTGAATCTTCACTATAGCGATGCGCCGACCAGCGCCGGCTGCTCATTGACCGTGTGATAGCGGCCGCGTTCGTCGCGAGCGACTTCGGCCATCGCGCACTCGGCGTCGTGGGTGAAAAACAGGCGCACGCCACGCGCCAGTTTGTCATCCAGAAAGTCACTCTTCTCGTCGATCAGGCATTCCGGGTAGCGGTCGTAGCCCATGGTCACCGGCAAATGCACCCAGGGCCGACCGGGTATCAAATCGGCGCAATAGACCACTCCGCCGCCTTCGGTGCCAATTTCAGACAGCATCAGTCCCGGCGTGTGCCCATTGGAGTAGCTGAAGCGCACCGCCTCGCCCAGAGTCTTGGAGGTGTTGCCATCGACCAACTCCAATCGGCCAGTAGCGCGCAGTTGTTCAGTGAGCCCGTCGATGAAGGAGGCGCGGTCACGCGGATGCGGATGCTCGGCGCGTGCGAAGGCCTCCCTGCCGATGATGAAAGTGGCGTTGGGAAACAGCAACTTCGGCGCCTGATCCGGCTGCCATTCGCTGAGCAGGCCGCCGGCATGATCGAAATGCATGTGACTGATGACTACGGCATCGATGTCGGCGTCGCTCAAGCCCAGCGCGGCCAGATTCTCCAGCAACTTATGGCCGCTCTCGCTGACCCCGTAGCGCTCACGCAACTTGGGATCGAAGAAGGCGCCGATACCGGTTTCAAACAGCACCCGCTTGCCGCCGGCCAGACCCTCGACCAGCAGACAGCGGCAGGCCAGCGGGATGCGATGGGCGTCGTCGGGAGTGATCCAGCGCGACCACAGAGCCCGCGGCACGTTGCCGAACATGGCGCCGCCGTCCAGGCGCTGGCGGTTGCCTTCGATGGACCACAGCTTCAGCGCCACGAGCTACTTCACCTCCGCCTTGCCGACCCCTTCCCAGCGCGGGTCGCTGGCCGCGTCGACGCGATCATCGGCGCGATCCCAGACCACCACGTGCATGTTGCCCCAGGTCCGTTCATTCGGAGAGACCACGTGGCCCATTTCGGACAACGCGGCCACGCCGTCGGCATCAATGGCGCCCGGCTCGGTGGAGACGGCGTCGGGTTTGTATTGATGATGGATGCGCGGCCGGGCTACCGCATCGGCCGCACTGCCGCCGTCGATCAGGGTCAGCGCACCCAGCAGCACCATGGTGATGATGCGACTGCCGCCCGGAGTTCCAATGACCGCAGTACGGTCAGGCCCGACCAGGAAGGTGGGGGTCATCGACGACAGCGGCCGCTTGCCCGGACCCACCGCGTTGGCATCTTCACCGACCAGACCGTAGGCGTTGGGCGTACCGGCCTTGGCGGAAAAGTCGTCCATCTCGTTGTTGAGCAGGATGCCGGTGTCCGGCGCCATGAAGGCGCTGCCATAGGGCAGATTCACGCTCAGCGTCGCCGCAACCAGATTGCCGTCACGGTCGATGATCGAGAAATGGGTGGTGTCGGTGCCGCCGGGTTCAGTCTCGATGCCCGGTAGGGCGTCGCTGGGGGTGGCGCGATCGAGCCTGATCGAAGCGCGCAATCCGGCCGCATAGTGCGGATGCAGCAGCATTTCGGTCGGCACTTGGACGAAATCCGGGTCGCCCAGATAGATGGCGCGATCGCGGTAGGCACGACGCATCGCCTCGATCAGCAGGTGGTTCTGCAGCAGCGGGCTGAGGTTTTCGTACTCGTAACCGTTGAGGATGTTGAAGATGGTTGCCAGGGCCACGCCGCCCGACGACGGCGGCGGGGCGGTAATCACCTGATAGTCCTGGTACTGGGTCACCATCGGGGCCCGTTCCACTACTCGGTAGTCGGCCAGATCCTGCTCGGTCCAGATGCCGCCGGCGGCACGCACGCCGGCAACCATGGTCTTGGCCACCTCGCCGGCATAGAAACCGGCGTTGCCTTGGTCCGCCAGCGCCTGCAGGGTTCTGGCCAGATCGGGTTGCACAATCATCGTCCCAATTTCCGGCGCCTGGCCGTCGCGCAGGAACACCGCCGCAGCTGCCGGTGATTGCGCCAGGATGTCGACCCGGAAGCCGATCAGCGCGTGATTCTTCTTGCCGAAGGGGAAGCCCTCGGCGGCCAGCTTGATGGCCGGCGCCAGCGACTGCGCCAGCGGCAGCCGACCGTAGTTCTCAGCCAGATGCACCAGGCCAGCCGGCTGTCCTGGAATCCCGGCAGCCAGTGGGCCGTTGCGGGAACGCCCAGCGACGGCTTCGCCGTTCTCATCCAGATACATGTCTCGGGTGGCCGCCATCGGCGCCTTCTCGCGCGCGTCCACCATCACCGTTTTGCCATCGCTGGCGCGGCGCAGCAGGAAGAATCCGCCACCGCCAAAGCCCGAGCTTTCCGGCTCCACCACGCCGAGCACCGCAGCAACCGCCACGGCCGCGTCGAAGGCGTTGCCGCCGGCGGCCAGAATCTGATGGCCGGCGTCGGTGGCAAGCAGGTTGGCGCTGGCGATGCCCGCCTTGGGCGGTTTGGGTGCCTCGTTGCTCCAGGCGCTGCCTATCCACAGGCAGGCCAGCAGGGCAAAGGCGTAGCGTAAGGCGGGCGTAGTGGGATTCATGCGGCGTCCTCGATCTTCAGGCGCTCGGCCTTGGCGGCCAATTGCTCGCGGGTTTCCGGTTGGTCGGCATCGACCAGGATGCACTCCACCGGACACACCTCAATGCACTGCGGTTCATCGAAGTGACCGACGCATTCGGTGCAGCGGCCGTGTTCGATGGCGTAAATGCGCGGACCGAAGCTGATCGCCTGGTTCGGGCAGACCGGTTCACAGACGTCGCAGTTGATGCACTGGTCGGTGATGTACAGGGCCATGAACGGCGTTGTCCTTGGTCAGGTTGTGCAACCAAACCAACAGTTTCTCATCTGGCCAAACAAGAGCAGATGAATGCAGCGGAGCGTGCCGGGCCGGCCAGCGACCGACCCGGACGTCGTGGTGTTACTTCACCGAGTGGAACAGCACCGTCGGCCCCCAGGGCTCGATGGCTGCACGCACGGCGGCTTCATCTTCGGGATTGCCGATGAACAGGATGGTCACTTCCTTCAACTTGCCTTCCTCCGGCTCGGCGAAGGCTTCCTCGATCACCCGACGCGCCAGCGCAGAGTCGCCGGCAAAGGCCAGGAAAGTCCCCTTGGCAACGCCCGCGGAGAGGAAGTTGATGGTGTTCTGGATCATCCGCTCGGTCTTTTCCTCCTCCTGACCGAACTCGGCATAGGTGGTGAAGACCCGGCCGCCTTGGTCCTTCGGGATGTAGGTCTTGGCGGTGGCGATCACATAGGCCTTCCACTCATCGTTGTTCTGCCCGGTCGGGACCGTCAGCGCCGGATCGGCAGCAACTTCTTCCACCTTCTCTTCGCAGCCAGACAGAGCAAACACCGCAGCGGCGGCGATCAAAGCAACGTGCAGAAAACGGGACATTCCAGGACTCCTTATGAGGACAGGCGCTGCTCGCCGCTCCCCAGCGGCTATGGCCAACGCAACGATAGCGATGAATGTTCACGAAATAGCGACGCCAGTGCAACTCTTCATAGTGCTAGGGCCCAGGGAAAAGGGCCCAGGGCTCAGGGAAGGAGGGCCCAGGGCCCAGGGCACAGGGCCCAGAAAATCAACAGCAGATCGCGCTCTGGCTCCTGCTTCCCTGGGCCCTAAGCCCTGGGCCCTGGGCCCTTCTCAGC
This sequence comes from Gammaproteobacteria bacterium, assembly GCA_030430155.1. Lineage (GTDB taxonomy): Bacteria > Pseudomonadota > Gammaproteobacteria > Xanthomonadales > SZUA-5 > SZUA-5. The sequence continues at coordinate 27,355 of JAUIFV010000035.1, read as the reverse complement.
CCTCAGCCCTGACCAGCAAACTTCGCCTTCAACGCCGCAGCCACTGCCGGCGGCACGAACCCGGTGATGTCGCCGCCCAGCCGCGCCACCTCCTTGACCAGCGAGGAGGAAATGAAGCTGAACTGCTCGGCCGGGGTCAGGAACATGGTTTCCACGTCCGGCATCAGGTGGCGATTCATGCTGGCCAGCTGGAACTCGTATTCAAAGTCGGACACCGCGCGCAGTCCGCGCAGCACTACCTTGGCGTTGACCTTGCGCACGAACTGCGCGAGCAGTTCGTCGAAGCCGATCACCTCGACGTTGTGGATGCCGCTGGTTGCCGCTTGCGCCATTTCGATCCGCTCGTTGAGATCGAAACCCGGACTCTTGGCCGGATTGTCGGCAACGCCTACGATCAGCCGCTCAAACAGCGGCGAGGCGCGCTTGATCAGGTCGACGTGGCCACTGGTCATCGGGTCGAAGGTGCCGGGATAGACGGCAACGCGCGGGTTGTAGGTCGGACTCATCGGCCGTTAGGGGTCGGTGTGGTCGGGGGCATAGGGTAGCCGAAAGGCGGGGGGAGTTTCCCAGACCACAGGCGCCACCTCTCACGCGCGTCCGTCGTTGTGACTTCAGAATCAGACAACGCGCAGCCTCTTGAGCAGCCGCGGCGAGTCCGGCGCAAAGCGGCGGCGGCCGTGCAGGCAGCGCTGGTTGGCGATGATCAGGCAATCGCCCGGGCGCAGCAGGATCTCGATGGCGCTACGCTGCGCCAGATCCACCACTTCATTCACCCATTGCCGGTCCGCGCTGTTTTCGATCCGGTAGTCGTCTGCATTGAAGCGCACTAGCCGATCCGTAAGCACGGCAAAGCGGCCGCAGGGGTAGCGCAGTTGATGTCCGTATAGGGCGTCGATCTGGTCCGGTGAGGCCGCGTCGATGAGCGCCTGCCGTTCGCAGATCAGACTAGCGCCGCCGCCGGCGGGGTCGGCCTGCCAGCAGTGCAGCAGCACCCAGCGCGCCGGGTCGGGCAGGAAGGCCTCGTCGCTGTGCAATGGGAAACCAGCGGCGTCGCTGGAGCGCAGGCGGCGGCCGAATCGGTTCTTGCTGGGTTGTTTCAGCGCCTGCACCCGCTGTACGCCGTGGGGCTCACGTAGCAGCGGGTGTGGGCTGAGCGCGCGCAGCGATGGCTCGCCCAGTACGGCACCGATCTCACGCAGAGCGTGGTTGTCGGCGGCGCAGGGCACACCGCTGATTATGCTGTACCCACGACAGTGCAACTCGGCCAGCCACGGCGGTACCGTCCGTCGCTCGGTCTCAAGGTTGACCTGCGGACTGGAACTTGGCGCGGAAATCCACCTCATGACATGTGGACCAAAGCGGTCGGGCTTGGAATTGATACTGCCAGCAATCGCCGCGCCGCGTGCATGTGCCAACGCAGCCAGCGACCCCGACGCCCTCATCCTCCCACAGATCAGCGCCTCGGGCAGCCTTCCACGGCGCCGCGAGAGACCCAGACGGTGTAGAACTACAGAGGAACGATTTGCAGCTGGATCGAGCAGCTGGCGATAGTCAGGGAAGGTAAGCTGTGAAAGCCGTGTCAGGCGTCCGCAGTTGTTGCGAATTGACTGGACGCGCATCTTCAGCCCAATACGACTGAGGCGGCGCTTGGTATCGTGTGCGATGGATTTGGCAAAGGCGCGATAATGGCGGTGAGCAAAGCGAACGGATGGCCGGCATGGCTGCTTTGTCTGGCAATGCTGTTTGCCGGCGGGTTGCGGGCCGCCGAGTTGGAGTCGATCAGCATCGATGCCAACGGGATGCGCTTCTCGGCCCTGGCTGCAGGTCCCAAACAGGGCCCGCTGGTGCTGCTGTTGCACGGTTTTCCGGAAACCAGCTACAGCTGGCGCCATCAGCTGCGCGCACTGGGCGAGATGGGCTACCGCGCGGTAGCGCCGGATCAGCGCGGTTATGCCGCGGGCGCGCGGCCCAGAGCGCCTGGCGACTATCGGATGGAACTGCTGGTCAGTGACGTCTTCGCCATTGCCAGCGCGCTCGGCCATCAGCGCTTCGTACTGGTCGGACATGACTGGGGTGGCGCGGTGGCTTGGGTTGCGGCCAGCGTCGGCGCGCACCGCATACGTTCCCTGATAGTGCTGTCCACACCGCACTACCAGACCCTGGCTCCGAGCGATAGCGACTCCGCCGCCGTGGCGCAGCTGCCCGCGCATTTCCAGCGCTACGCCGCCGCTGGGGCCGAGCGTGAGCTGTTGGCCGACAACGCCGCCGCGCTGCGTCGGGCCTATGCCGATCATGCCGCCGATGCTCGGGAGCGCTACCTGCAGCACTTTGCTGATCCGGCCGCCCTGCGTGCGGCGCTAAACTGGTATCGCGCCGCTTTTGGCAGTGGCGATACCGACCAGCAGCCCTTCGGGCCGGTAGGACAGCGCGCGCCGGTGCAGATCAATGTGCCCACGCTGTACCTTTGGGGCGCGCAGGATCCCTACTTCAGCCGGCAGGCGGCTGAACGCAGTCAGTCCTTTGTCGGCGCCGACTATCGCTTTGTCGAACTACCCGGTGCGGGACACTGGCTCACCGAGCAGGCCGGCGATGCGGTCAATGCCGAACTGACCAATCATCTGATCCGCGCTACCGAGAACGCCGGCTTCAAAACGGTTTCCTTCCCCTCCGCCGACGGCCTGGAGGTGACCGCCGATTTCTACCCTGGCGCCTATCCGGCCGCGCCACTGGTGCTGCTATTCCATCAGTCCGGATCCAGCCGCGGCGAATTTCGCAAGGTGGCTTGGCGCATTCAAGAACTGGGCTATAACGCGCTGGCGGTGGACCTGCGCTGGGGCAAGCAGGCCTCCGGCATCGTCAATGAAACCGCCAAGCGCAACGACACGCCGGCGCTGATGGCGCAGGTGGAGGCCGGCGTGGCCTCGCCCTGGGCCACCATCTATGCCTCCTATGGCGACATGCTGGCGGCGCTACAGTGGGCCGACGAGCAGGGCTTGCATGGGCCGCGCTTTGCTCTGGGCTCGTCCTATTCGGCGATGCTGGTGTTGCGATTGGGCGCCGAACAGCCGTTGGCCGGGGTGCTCGCCTATTCGCCCGGCGAGTACGACGATGCCGCACCCAAGCAGGCCCGGGCCTGGGCCGCCACCAGCAAGGCGCCGGTGCTCAACGTTGCCGGTCCCAGCGAGGAACAGCTGGTGACCCCCATCGCCGACGCGGTGAGCGCGCCCGGTAGCCAGTTCGTGATCGCCAAGCGTGGCCGCCACGGGGCCTCGATCATCTACGCCAGCGACGAAAACTGGCAGACCCTGGCCGAGTTTCTAGGCCATCACAGCGGCGGTCCGCCGCGTCGTGAGGAAGTCCTGATTTCCACCGCCAGCGGGCAGACCCTGTTTGCCGATCGCTACGGCGGCGGCAGTGAGCGCGGTGTGGCGCTGCTGTTCCATCAGGGTGGCGGCAGTGCCCGCGGCGAGTACGGTTTCGTGATTGGGCGCCTGCTGGGTTTGGGCTTCGATGTGATCGCGGCGGACCTGCACGGCGGCGGCGATCGTTTCGGCATACCCAACCGCACCGAATCCAGGCAGCCCGCCGCGGAGGGCTTTCGCTATTGCAGCGCTGGCAGCGAGGTCGAGGCGATACTCGCCGAGGGGCGTCGTTGGCGTCCGCAGCAGCCCTTGACCCTGTGGGGCAGCAGCTACAGCGCGACCCTGGTTCTACAGGCCGCCGGTGCCGCCGACGTGGCTCGGGTGCTGGCCTTTTCGCCGGCCCAGGGCGAACCGATGTCGGAGTGTTCGATGCAAGGAGTGAATAGCCCGCTGCCGGTGCCGGTGTTGGTGGTGCGTCCGCAGTCGGAAATGGAGATTGCGTCTGTCGCAGCGCAAACCACCGCGTTGGCGGGGATCGGTGCGCAGACCTTCGTCGCCAATCCGGGCCGGCACGGCTCCTCCACCTTGAATGCGGTGCGTCTGGGCGGCGAGGTAGAGGTCGCCTGGGAAGTGATCGAGTCGTTCCTGCTGGCGGCACAGTGATGTGTTGTGCCCGCGTTTGCTCGTCCCTTTGTTCGTTTCCGAACACCACACGCGGAGCGCCCAGTGGCCGCGCGGGCGCGTTTTGGTTGCGTCGTGCTATTTGAATAAAACGCAGCAAAAACAATACTCTACCTCAATCATTCGAGTTGAATACGAGGCGCCGTAGGACCCTTGGATGGAGCCGGCCTAGGGTTGGCACGCATCGTGCTGACAGGTTGGCATGGACATTCAACGCACAGATGTGAAATCACGTAAACGCCGCCAGCAGATCCTGCTCGGGGTCGGCGGCGCCCTGGTCATCGGCCTGGGCACCTGGGGCTTGGCCACGTTGGAGCCCGCGGCGCCGCAGGTGGATCTGGCCAGCGTCTGGACCGACACGGTGCAGCGCGGCGAGTTTCTGCGCCAGGTGCGCGGACCCGGCACCTTGGTGCCGACCCAGATTCGCTGGATCGCCGCCGAAAGCAATGCCCGGGTGGAGCGCATCCTGGTCAAGCCCGGCGCCCGGGTGCTCGCCGACACGGTGATCCTGCAGCTGTCCAATCCGGAGGTCGAGGATCAGCTGCTGGCGGCCCGCTCGGGGCTGGCCGCGGCCGAGGCCGATCTGGCCGCGCAACAAATGAGCCTGGAAAGCCAACTGCTCGATCAGCGCGCCAATCTGGCCGGATTCGAAGCCGATCTGGCTGCCGCCCAGCTGCAGGCCGAGGCCGAGCTGGTGCTGAACAAGAAGGGCATCATCTCTGATCTGACCTACAGGCGTACCCAGCTCAGCGCCGACCAGCTCAAGCTGCGGGTGCGCATCGAGCAAGAGCGCATCAACAAGTTCGAGCAAACCATCCGCGCTCAGCTGGCCGCCGCCAAAGCGCGCAACCAGCAGCTGGAAAACACCCTGTCGCTGCGTCAGACTCAAGCCGACGCGCTGCAGGTCAAGGCCGGCATCGTCGGCGTGCTGCAGCAGGTGCCGGTGGAAGAAGGACAGCAGGTGCTGGCCGGCAGCAATCTGGCCCGGGTGGCCAAGCCCGAAGAGCTGATGGCCGAGCTGCGCATTGCCGAGACCCAGGCCAAGGACATCAGCCTGGATCAGAAGGTCTCGGTCGACACCCGCAACGGCATCGTCGAAGGCCACGTGATACGCATCGACCCGGCAGTGCAGAACGGCACCGTGCAGGTGGATGTGGCGCTGGACGGCGAGTTGCCGCCGGGCGCGCGTCCCGATTTGTCGGTGGACGGCACGGTGCAGATCGAGCGCATCGCCGATGCGGTCTTTGTAGGCCGACCGGCTTTCGGCCAGCCCGATTCCAAGGCCACCCTGTTCAAATTCGATCCCAATACCTCGATCGCCATGCGCGTGCCGGTGACTTTGGGCCGCGCCTCGGTGAATTTGATTGAAGTGACCCAGGGCCTGCAGCCCGGCGACGTGGTGATCCTGTCGGATACCTCGGCCTGGGATGAACACGACCGACTGCGAGTCGACTAGCGCGACCGTACCCATAGACCCACAGCAATGAGCTTTCTAGCGGAGTAACTCAGATGACCGATGCCACCCAGACCAGCGGCGAAAACCTGATCCACATGGAGAACATCACCAAGGTCTTCTACACCGATGAGGTGGAGACCCATGCCCTGTCCGGCGTGCACTTTCAGATTCGCAAAGGCGAGTACGTGTCGATTTCCGGGCCTTCCGGCTGCGGCAAGTCCACGCTGCTGTCGATACTGGGTCTGCTCGACACCCCCACCGACGGCCGCTACGTGCTGAACAAGGTGCCGGTGGAGGACATCGGGCCCTCGGAGCGGGCGCGCATCCGCAACCGCGAGATCGGCTTCATTTTCCAGGCCTTCAACCTGATTGGCGATTTGAGCGTGTTCGAGAACGTCGAACTGCCGCTGACCTACCGCGACGGATTGTCCAAGGCCGAGCGCCGCGACCGGGTCCAGGAAGCGCTGGAGCGGGTCGGCATGGCACATCGGCTGAAGCACTATCCGGCGCAGCTATCCGGCGGTCAGCAGCAGCGCGTGGCGGTCGCCCGCGCCCTGGTCGGCAAGCCCTCCATCCTGCTCGCCGACGAGCCCACCGGTAATCTGGACAGCAAGAACGGCGAGGCGGTGATGTCGCTGCTCGACGAACTGCACGCCGGCGGCGCCACCATCTGCGTGGTCACCCACGACAACCGCTACGCCGACTTTGCCCAGCGCAAGATCTTCCTGTTCGACGGCCAAGTGGTCGACGAAGAGACCCTGCACCGGCTGCGCAAGGAAGAGGACGAGCGGTTGGATAAGCAGATCAACAGGGCGCGGTCGAGGAACGGGACGGCGGCGTAGCTGAAGGGCGCAGGGCCCAGGGCTCAGGGCTCGAGGCTGAGAGAAGGCGCGTCGCCTTGAGGGTTATCCGCCTGAACGTGACATCGCGCCCTCGGTCTTTGGCTCTTGCCGTTGCTTCTCCTCAGCCCTCAGCCCTCAGCCCTCAGCCCTAAACACACCCAGCCCTCAGCCCTAAACACCCAGCCCTAGCTTCTGAAACAAGGACTCCCCGACATGCCAGGCCTACTCAGTGATTTTCGCTACGGACTGCGGGCGCTAGCTTCGCGGCCCAGTTTCACTATCGCCGCGGTGCTCACACTGGCGCTGGGCATCGGTGCCAATACCGCGGTGTTCAGCGTCATCAACGGACTGCTGCTCAAGCCGCTGCCCTACGCCGATGGGGAGCGGCTGGTGCAGGTCTACAACGCCTATCCCACCTCCGGGCTGGACTACGCGGGAACCTCCATTCCGGACTATCTGGATCGCAAGAGCCAGGTTCCGGCGCTGGAGGATCTGGCGCTGTATTCGGGGATCAACTTCAACACCAGCGACGACGGTCAGCCGCAGCGACTGGTGGGTATCCGCGCCACCAGCTCCTTGTTCACCACCTTGGGCGCCAGTGCAGCGATGGGTCGGGTCTTCGGCAGCGAGTCCGACGTGCTTGGTCAGGACAAGGTGGCGGTGCTCAGCCACAGCACCTGGAACGCGCTGTTTGCTGCCGACCCGAGCATCGTCGGTCGCGATGTGCGACTCAATGGTGAGCAATACCGCGTGGTCGGGGTGATGCCCCAGGGCTTCGCCTTCCCCAACACCGACGTGCAGCTGTGGGTGCCATTCGCATTCACCGAGGCGCAGCGCAGCGACGACGAGCGCGGCAACGAGTACTCGGAGGCCATCGGTCGGCTGACGCCGGGGACCAGCGTGGCCCAGCTCAACGACCAGCTGCATGCCAACGTGATGCAGCTGGCCGATCGGGTCGCCGGGATGGACGATGAACGCGCCGCCGGCTACGCCGCATTCATCCGCGGCGGCGGTTTCACCGCCCGCGCCAAGTCGCTGCGCGATCAATGGGTGGGCGAGCTCAAGCCGGTGCTGTTCCTGCTCCAGGCGGTGGTCGGTCTGGTCCTGCTGATCGCCTGCGCCAACGTGGCTAATCTGATGTTGACCCGGGTGCATGCCCGTCAGCGCGAGCTGTCGGTGCGCACCGCGATGGGCGCCGGACGCTGGCGCATCGTCCGCCAGCTGCTCGCCGAAGCGCTGGTGCTGGCGCTGGCCGGCGGCATCCTGGGCGTGGCCATCGCGCATCTGGCGCTGGGTTTGCTGGACGTGTTCCAGCTGGCCGGCAGTCGCCTTGACGATCAGATCGGCATCGACAATCAGGTGTTGTTCTTCACCTTCGCGATCAGCGCCGGCACCGGCGTGCTGTTCGGCCTGCTGCCGGCGATGTCCGCCTTTGGCAACCGGGTCTATGAGGTGCTCAAAGAGGGTGGTCGGGCCATCGGCGGCGGCCGCGCCGCGCGGCTGACCCGCAGCGTGTTGGTAGTGGCGCAGATGGCGCTGGCGGTAAGTCTGCTGGTTGGCGCCGGGCTGCTGATCCGCAGCTTCTGGAGCGCTCAGGCGCAGGATCCTGGCTTCAAGCGTGACGGCCTGGTCACCGCCCGATTGGATCTGCCGCGCAACACCTACAGCGAAGACCCGCAGCGCCGCGCCTTCTACGATCGCTTGCTGGGCGAGCTTGCCGCGGTGCCGGGAATCACCCAGTCCGCCTTCGTCAGCAACCTGCCGTTCGGCCAGCGCAACTGGACTTCATCGTTCCGCATCGAGGGTAAGGAGGTCCCCGAAGGTCAGGCCTCACCGCACGGCTACAGCCGGGTGGTGGACGACAACTTCTTTGCCGCGATGGAAATCCCGGTGCTGCAGGGACGCACCTTCCAGCCCAGCGACTCCGATCAGTCGGGTCTGGTGATGGTTGTTGACGAGGTGCTGGCCCGCAAACACTTCCCCGACGGCGATGCGGTCGGTCAGACCATCGTCTGGGGTGGCGGTGCCGACGAGGACCGCAAGTGGACCATTATCGGCGTGGTCGGCACGGTGAAGATCAGCAACATGACCGACGAGGTGAGCAAGGAAAGCTACTACACCAGCTACAGACAGCTACCAACTCCCGGCGGATTCCTGGTTGCACGCAGCAATCTACCCACTGGCGGCCTGATCAGCGGCATCCGTCAGGCCGTGCTGAAGGCCGATCCCGAGCTGCCCATCTTCGATATCAAGACCCTGGACGAGCGCATCGCACTGTCCATGGACGGTCGCCGCGCACCCATGCTGCTGGTGATGGTGTTTGCCGGGGTGGCGTTACTGCTGTCGGCGATCGGCATCTACGGCGTGCTCTCCTACGCGGTGCAGCAGCGCACCGGCGAGATCGGCGTGCGCATGGCCATCGGCGCCCAGCGCGTCGATGTGCAGCGCTTGGTGCTGGGGCAGGGCAGCCGCATCGTCGCCGCCGGTCTGCTGCTGGGTCTGGCCGGCGCCTTCGCTCTGGCCCACTTCATGCAGTCCCAGCTCTACGGCATCAGCAGCAGCGACCCGCTGACCATGCTCGCCGTGGTCGGCCTGCTCGGTACGGTGGCCATGTTTGCCTGCTATCTCCCGGCACGCCGCGCCGCACGGACCAATCCGATGGTGGCGTTGCGGGAGGAATAGAGGAGCAAGGGCGTTTTAGGTTTTACGTTTTACGTTTTAGGTAAGAGCAAGAGCCTGGAACCTGAAACGTCAAACCACGTAACGCATCAACTCGTCCTCTGCTCTTGGGACGCCCTGAACAATGCACGCGGCCACGTGCATTATTCAGGGAGTCCCTTGCTCTCAACGTAAAACCTAAAACGTAAAACCTAAAACGCTCTTCGCTCTAACTAGCCTCAAACCGATTCTCAGCCCGATTCTTCCGCACCTGATCCGGATGCCAGATGCGCCCGTTCATGGCCAGATAGACGCCGTCGGGCAGGCACTGCACGGCGCCGACGGCGCAGCCGATGTTGAAGACGGCGTCGGAGCCGTCGAAGCGGGCAGGATTCAGCGCGCCGGTGAGCAGGATCACCTTGCCCTCGATGCCGGTCAGATGGCGCGCGGTATCGACCATGCTGTCGGTGCCGTGGGTGATCAGCACGAAGCGATGCGGCTGGGCCTGCACGGTGCGCTTGATCAGCTCGCGGTCGGTATCGTCCAACTCCAGCGAGTCCTTGCGCAGCAGGGAGATCAGATCGAACTCGAAGCCGACGCCGATATCGCGCAGGATCTTGCCGATCTGCGGTTCGCCGACCTGGAATTCGCTCAGGCTGTCGAAGTAGATCTTGTCGATGGTGCCGCCGGTGGTGATGATGCTCAGTCGGTGCATGGCAATTCCAAAGGGTCGGAGCCGGTAGGGTCGGAGCCGGTGGCCCGCTATGCGGACTCGACGCGCAAGAGTGGCAGGCCGACGCCGCGGCTTCAAGGCGCGCGCACCGGCCAACTTCTGGAGCACCCATGACCCTGATCATCCGACCCGAGTCCAGCGCAGACGCTGCTGCGATCGCCGAGTTGACTCGATCCGCATTCGAAGATGCCGCACACAGTGATCAAAGCGAACACCGTATCGTCGAGCGCCTGCGCAGCGCCGATGCACTGGCCGTTTCGATGGTCGCGCAAAGCGGATCAGAGATCGTTGGTCACGTGGCATTTTCGCCGGTGCGGATTGCGGATGGTGCGCCGAGCTGGTTCGGGTTGGGGCCGGTTTCAGTACTGCCGGCGCGGCAGTGCAGCGGGATTGGATCGAGGCTGATCAATGCCGGTCTGGATGCACTGCGAGGATTGGGCGCTGGCGGCTGCGTGGTGCTCGGTGAACCGGCCTATTATTCGCGCTTTGGCTTTGTGGTCGATCGTGATCTGATCTTGCCTGGGGTCCCAGCGGAGTACTTCCAGGCTCTGCGCTTCAGTGATGCCCGGGCCAAGGGAGTGGTCTGCTATCACCAGGGGTTCTACGCCTAGTCCGAGTATCAATGGCGGGCACGCTTCGCTTTGCCCACCCTACGATTTGCAGCTGTCGGAGTTTCGTCCAAGGCTCGATGCATACGTAGGTTGTGCAAAGCGCAGCGTGCACGACGCTGTTGAGGCCGACTCAATCTTGGCCGCACAACCTACCCGGTCAGCAGATCCGCATCCGGGTCATGCCCATCATAGAGCTCGACCAGTCGCCGCCGCACGAAGCGCCGCGCGGCCGCAGCGGGGCGGCTGTCGTCCTGGGCGCGCAGGCACCAGTCGGCGTGTCTAGCGAGCAGCGCGGCGGCCATGGTCCGGGCCAGTGAGATGGCAAATCGGCGCGCTCCGCATTGGCCCTGGTCGCCGCCACGCAGCAGCCCCGGCAGGCCTTCATTGAGCTGCTGACTGGCTTCCTGCACCGCCTGCCGTACCGACATCAGCTGCTCGGCGCTGATCTGCGCTGCCAGCCCGCGCAGCGCGGTCTGAAAAGCGGTAAAGGCACCTTCGGTGTGGCGCAGCACCCGCATCACATCCAGCGCCAACACGTTGGTCGTGCCTTCCCAGATGGTCAGCACCTGGGCGTCGCGCAGCAGCGAGGGCAGTCCGGTGGACTCGACGTAGCCGGCACCGCCAAAGCCTTCGATGATCTCGCTGAGTCCGGCCACCGCCTGCTTCCCGGTCCACAGCTTGGCCAGCGGCGTGAGCAGCCGCCACAGTGCGCTGTGGCTCTCATCGAGCAGGCCGTTCTCCTGCTTGCCGAGCAGTTCGGCCACGTACATGGTGAGGTGGAATCCGGCCTCGAACTCGGCGTACAGATCGGCCAGGGTGTCGCGGTGCAGCGGCTGCTGCGCCAGCGGCTTGCCAAAGACCTCACGCCGGGCGCCATAGTCGGCCAGCAGCTGCAGACCGCGCCGGTACAGCGACAGCGCCGTGTAGCTGTTCCACAGCCGGGTCAGATTGAGCACCGGGGCGATGGCGCGGACGCCGTGACTCAAGCCGTTGACCGGCTCTGCCGGAGTGCCGAACAAACGCAACTCGGCGGTGGGCAGCTTGCGTGTGCCCAGCTTGTCCTTGAGCCGGTCGATCTCGATCTGGCGCAGTGCGCCGTGGTCATCGCGCGGCTCGACATAGAACAACGCCAGGCCGTCGGCACCGCTGTGTTCGCTGCCCTCCGGCCGAGCCAGCAGCAGGGTGGCCTCGCTGGTGGTGGCCGAGGTGAACCACTTGCGGCCGTAGATCCGCCACTGGCCCTGGTCATCGCGGCTGGCAATGGTTTCGCTGCCGCTGACGTCAGAGCCGCCGGTGGTTTCGGTCATCCACTGACCCGAGGTCCACAGCCCCTCGGCCTCGCGAGCGAGAAAGTGCGGCACAGCGCGGTCTATCAACCGATGATTGGTGGTTTCCAGCAGCGCCCGGGTGGCGCCGTCGGTCATCGCCAGCGGGCAGCCATAGAACTCGCTGGCAGCGGCGTAGAGATAGACCAGAGAGAACTGATAGACCCGGGCGTGGGCCCCCTTCTCCTTGTCATAGCCGTGGGCGACCAGGCCAAAGCGGGCCGCAATCTCCGGCATCTGCTGCCAGTAGGCGGGCAGCTCGATGCGGTCGATACGGTTGCCCCAGGCGTCCCACTGGATCAACCGTGGCTGCTGATCCAGCGAGCTGAGCTGCTCGGGATACAGATCGCTGACGATCTGGCCCAGCGCCATCGCCTCGTTTTCCAAACCGTCCAGCAGCGCCGGCGGCAGGGTGCGGCGCAGATAGGAGCGCAGCACGCGGTCGCCGGAAAACGGATTGGCGAGCTGCGGCGGTGCTTGCACAAAGGCCATGACACACAGTCCCCAAGAGCTGGTCCAGCGGCGAGTGCCGCTCAATCAGCGTTCAGTGTAGTGGTTGGCGCCAGAAATTGCTCAGATTCTGGGCACTTGTTGACCTTCTGCGTCAGTGTCCCGGGCCGGGCTGATCGTAGCTCGCCGCAGCCGCCTTGCCGCGGCGCCGGATTGCCAGCAGCAGGGCGAAGTAGCTCAGACTGAACAATATCTCCGCGATGGCATAGGGTCGCGTTGCTGGCGACACGTAGGCTTCCATCGCGCCGTGACTGAAATAGAACAGCATCCCCAGACCGGCGTAGTAGAGCGGGTGGGCGAGTCTGAACAGTAGCGCCAGGGCCAGCGGCAGCAGCGGCAGCAGGGCCAGCGTCACCGCGATCCAGGGCGCCTGATTGGGCGCTCGTGGCCAGCCGATGGCCACCGCCACGGTGGCGGCGACGCAGGCCCAGGCCAGACGGGTTTCGGTCTTGGCGACCGCGGTGCTCATGTCTGCTCTCCGGCCAGGCGCACCGCCAACCGGGCGATCCGCCGGCCCAGCGCGCGGGCCAGATCGCGCTCCGTGTCGGCCATGGTTCGCTGGCCATCGGCGCCGGTCCAGCGACTGGGGCCGTAGGGCGTGCCGCCGGCCTCGGTTTCGCTCAGGGCGGCCTCGGTGTAGGGCAGGCCGGTGATCAGCATGCCGTGGTGCAGCAGCGGCAACAGCATGCCCAGCAGAGTGCTCTCCTGGCCGCCATGCAGGCTGGCGGTGGCGGTGAAGGCGGCGGCGGGCTTGCCGACCAGTGCGCCGCTGGCCCACAGATCGGCGCTGTCCTCCAGATAGGCCTTGAGCGGCGCGGCCATGGAGCCGAAGCGGGTCGGGCATCCGATGATCAGCCCATCGCACTCGGCCAGATCCTGCTTGCTGGCGTAGGGTGGCCCCGATTCCGGCACCGGTTCCCCCTTGGCGGGCCTATAGTTGGCCTGTACCGGAGGAACGCTGCGTAAGCACAGCTGTGCGCCTGCGGTCTGTTCCACACCGTCGGCGATGCGCCGGGCCAGCTTCGCGGTAGCGCCATGTCGGCTGTAGTAAACGATCAGTAGCTTTGCCATCGAGAGAGGATATGCGGGTTGGGATTGAATTGCCGGTGAAGAAACGCAAGTACGCGCAGCGAATCCAGGCTGCTCTGCAAGCAGGCCCCTTGGCAGGGGCTGTTTTACACTATCGGGCTGGTCTGCTGACCCGAATTACGATCCCGGAGCCCCGTTGAATTTCGATCGCGACTATTGGCTGGCCTTTCAGCGCTTCCTGCTGCGGCGCTTCTGGGATGACCAGTGCTTCGAAGCCGCCGCTGCGCTGGCCTACACCACCCTGTTCGCGCTGGTACCGCTGGCCTCGGTAGCGATCGCCATCGTCTCGCTGTTCCCGGTCTTTGAGACCGTTCGCGGCACCTTGACCGAGTTTATCTTCTCCAACTTCGTTCCCGCCTCCGGCGCCGAAGTGCAGTCCTTCGTGGTCCAGGCGGCCGAGTCCGCCTCGCAGCTCAAGGCGGTAGGCGTGCTGGCGCTGATCGTCAGTGCGCTGCTGACCATGAGCTCGATCGAGCAGGCCTTCAACCGGATCTGGCGGGTTACCCACGGGCGCACCGCGCTGGCGCGTTTTGTGGTGTTCTGGACCGCGCTGACCTTGGGTCCGATGCTGGTGGTTTCCGGTGTGGCGGTGAGTTCCTATCTGTTCTCCCTGCCGCTGCTGGAGGACGCCCAGCTGGTGCGCGAAGTGCGCGATCACGGCGTGCTGCCGGTGCTGCCCTTCCTGGTCACTCTGGTTGGCTTCACGCTGTCCTACCTGGTGGTTCCGAATACCCCGGTGCGGGTGCGCCACGCGGTCACCGGCGCGCTGTTGGCGACGCTGCTGTTCGAAGGCACCAAGCGCGCCTTCGGTCTGTACGTCAGCACCTACAGCAGCTACCAAGCGATTTACGGCGCCGTGGTGGCGGTGCCGGTGTTTTTGATCTGGCTGTATCTGTCCTGGCTGATCGTCCTGCTCGGAGCCTCGTTGGCGGCCAGTCTGGGGGCATTCAGCTACGAGCGCGACCGTCGCGCGCCGGCGGCTCGGGAACAATTGCCCGCCTTGCTGGATCTACTGGGTCAGCTGCGCCGGGCACAGCACAGCGGCAAGGGGCTGGCCTCCAACGAACTGGCGGCGCGTTTGCCCTGGCTCAGTGACGAGGCGCTGAATCGGCTGATTGAGGATCTGGATCGGTTGAAGATCGTTCAGCGTACGGATTTGGGCGGCTGGATATTGTCGCGGGACTTGAATCGGATGAGCCTGCGTCAGCTGTATCGGGAATTGCCCTACGCCTTGCCCAAATCCGGCGACAGCGGCGGCGACCTCGGTTCGCTGGCAGTGGAGCGGCGGCTGGCCCAGGCGGCCTCCGCAGCCGAGCACGTGCTGGACGTGAATCTGGCCGAACTGCTTGACGGCCGCTTGAGCCCGGGTCCGGTAAGCAGCGCCAATAGCAACGAGAAAAAGGAAGCAACGGATGAGAATCAAAAGGACTGATCGGCCGATGGGTAAAGTGGTTGCCATCGGCATTGCCTCGCTGCTGTTGGCCGCGAGCCTGGCCAGCGCCAGCCCGGAGAAACCGGTGCTCAGCGTAGAGCAGATCAACGGCGGCAACTGGACGCTGGCCGACCATCAGGGCAAATGGGTGGTGGTGAACTACTGGGCGACCTGGTGTACGCCCTGCATCAAGGAAATGCCCGAGCTCAACGAGCTGCACGTCGATCGCGAGGACATCGAGGTGGTGGGTCTGGCCTTCGAAGAGACCGAAGCCGACGACATCCGCCAGTTCCTGGAAGTACGGCCGGTGGATTACCCGATTGCCCAGATCGACGTCTTTGAGCCGCCGGCGGACTTCGACGTCCCGCGCGGCCTGCCGATGACCTACCTGATCGCGCCCGATGGCAGCGTGGCGAAGAAATACCTGGGCCCGATCACCCGCGACGAGCTCGAAGAGGCGGTAGACGCAGGCCGTTGAGCGAGGACGATCCCAAACAGATTCGCGGCCGTCGCTTTCTGGTCGAGGGCCGCGTGCAGGGCGTGAGCTTTCGCGCCTACACCGAACGCCAGGCGCGCAGCCTGGGCCTGAACGGCTGGGTGCGCAACTTGCCCGGCGGCGCGGTCGAAGTCATCGCGCGCGGCGAGCGCCAGGCGCTGCAGGCGCTGGAGCGCTGGCTGTGGGAGGGATCGCCGATGGCCAAGGTGCGCGCGGTGACCACTCGAGCCTACGTGGATGCGGTGGAGGGCGACTTCCAGGTGCGCTGGGACTGAGCAGACGGCGGTCTGCTCTGGTCTCGTCCGCCTACAGCGGCGAGCTGACTTACGCGCGCTTGATCAGCTTGATCAGCAGCAGTAATACGACGGCGCCGATGGTGGAGTGAATGATCGCGCCCACGATCCCCCCGGCGATGACCAGGCCGACCATGGGCAGCAGAAAGCTCGCCAGCGCCGCGCCGACGATGCCGACCACGATGTTGCCCAGCAGACCAAAGCCGAAGCCGCGCACCAGCGCGCCAGCCAGCCAGCCGGCAATCGCGCCCACCAGCAGCAGTATCAGGATCGATTCCACACTCATGCCCAAGCGCTCCCCTCCAGCGATGTGAGAGCAGAGCAGAACACACCTGCCAACTTTGGGCAATCGAGAGGCAAGAATGCCGAGGGCAGGCGCGCCGTTTCTGGCTGACTCGCAAGGAAAGCTGACGAACACCCGGGCCCAGCGGCGAACGCTCCGATTGTCAGCATACCGCCCTACGCACGGTCTGCTCAGCTACCCTGCCTGCGCCCGGTCGGGAATAATCCGGGCTCAATGTCGTTGACCTCTGGGGAAAAGCCGATGCGCTCAAAGCTGCGTTTGTTGGTTGCCGTCGGCGTGGTGCTGGCGATCGTCGCGTTTTTCCTCAGCGGCGGCCGCGAGTTTCTGACGCTGGAATCGCTCAATCAGCAGATCAGCAAGCTGACCGCGACCTACCAGGCGCACCCCGTTGCGGTGATTGCGGTGTTCTTCTGCGGCTATGTGCTGGTCACAGCGCTGTCGCTGCCCGGGGCGGCGATCATGACCCTGGGTGCCGGGGCCCTGTTCGGGCTGGCGGTGGGCACGCTGGTGGTGAGCTTTGCCAGCACGCTGGGCGCGACGCTGGCCTTCCTGCTTAGTCGTTTCCTGTTCCGCGACTGGGTCAAGCAGCGCTTTGGTGATCGATTGAAGGCGATAGACGCCGGCCTGGAGAAGGACGGCGCCTTCTACCTTTTCGGGCTGCGTCTGGTGCCGGTGTTCCCATTCTTCGTGATCAACCTGGTGATGGGGCTGACCGCGCTGCGCGCCTGGACCTTTGCCTGGGTCAGTCAGCTGGGCATGCTGGCCGGCACGCTGGTCTACGTGAACGCGGGGCGCGAACTGGCGCAGATCGACTCGCTTAGCGGGATCCTCTCGCCATCGCTGATCGGCGCCTTCGTGCTGCTCGGATTGCTGCCGCTAATTGGCCGCAAGCTGCTCGACTTCTTGCGTGCCCGCAAGGTCTATGCCGGCCACGCCCGGCCCAAGCGTTTCGACTTCAACATGCTGGTGATCGGCGCCGGCTCCGGGGGGCTGGTCACCGCCTACATCGCCGCGGCGGTCAAGGCCAAGGTGGGCCTGATCGAACGGCACAAGATGGGCGGTGACTGCCTCAACACCGGCTGCGTGCCATCCAAGGCGCTGATTCGTTCGGCGCGGCTGGCGGCGGAAATGCGCCGCGCCTCGGAATGGGGACTGACCGACGCCGATCCCGGCGTGCGCTTCGCCGCGGTGATGGAGCGGGTCGAGAAGGTGATCGCCGACATCGAGCCGCACGACTCGGTGGAGCGCTACACCGGGCTGGGCGTGGACTGCATCGCCGGCGAGGCGAAGATCGTTTCGCCCTGGGAGGTGGAGGTCAACGGTGATCGGCTGTCGGCGCGCACCCTGGTCATCGCCACCGGCGCGCGGCCGCTGGTGCCGCCCATTCCCGGCCTCGTCGGCGCCGCCTACTACACCTCCGACACCATCTGGTCGCTGCGCCAGCTGCCCAAGCGGCTGACCGTGATCGGCGGCGGTCCGATTGGCTGCGAGCTGGCGCAGAGTTTTGCCCGGCTGGGCAGCAAAGTCTGCGTGGTGGAGATGGCCGACAAGCTGCTGATCAAGGAAGACCCGGTCGCCGGCCAGATGCTGCTGGCGCAGCTGCGCGATGAAGGGCTGGACGTGCGCCTGGCGCATAAGGCCAGCCGGGTTGTCGGCGGTGAAGACGGCGGCGTGCTGCACTGCGAAGGGCCCGATGGCGAGGTGGCGATCGAATACGACGCCCTACTGCTGGCCCTGGGTCGCAAGCCGAATACCGAGAACCTCGGCTTGGAGGAGCTGGGTATCAACCTGGCCAAGCGCGGCGGCACCATCGATCACGATGCCTATCTGCGCACCAACTACCCCAACATCTACGTCTGCGGCGACGTCGCCGGGCCCTATCAGTTCACCCACTTCAGCTCGCATCAGGCCTGGTATGCGGCGGTCAACGGGCTGCTCAGCCCGTTCTGGACCTACAAGACCGACTACCGGGTGATCCCGCGGGTGACCTTCACCGAGCCGGAAGTGGCCAGCGTCGGTCTGACCGAGAGTGACGCCGCCGAGCAGGGCATTGCGGTCGAGGTGACCAGCTACGGGTTGGACGATCTGGACCGGGCCATCGCCGACGGCGCCGCCGAAGGCGTGGTGCGGGTGATCACCCCACCCGGCAAGGACCAGATCCTCGGCGCCACCGTGATCGGCGCCCACGCCGGCGAACTGCTCGCCGAGTTCACCCTGGCGATGCGCTGGAAACTCGGCCTAAACAAGATCCTCGGCACCATCCACCCCTATCCGACCTGGTCCGAGTCGGCCAAGTACGCGGCGGGGGTGTGGAAGAAGGCGCACGCGCCGGAGGGCGCGCTGCGCTGGGCGGAGCGCTTTCATCGGTGGCGGAGGGGATAGGGCACAGGGCCCAGGGCCCAGCAGAGCTCGGAGCCGCCCCGCACTTCTGGTCCCTGAAGCCGGGCCAAGGCCCAAGGCCCCAAGGCCCAGTCGGTCGACAGCGGAGGAACACGCTCTCCTGGGCCCTATGCCCTGGGCCCTGGGCCCTTCCAGGCATTGACCCACCACCCCGCTACAGGCACCTTTGCCCACTCGCTCAAACCAGGATTCCGCCTTGAACCCGAATACCCTCGCCGGCTTGCAGAACTATTGGGAATCGATCACCGGGCGGCTGAACTCGGTCGGGGAGTATTTGCCGCCGTTGGTGCTGCGAATCATCCTGGGTTGGGAGTTCTACGAGGCCGGGCGGGCCAAGCTGGGCGGCGAGAACTGGTTTGCGCAGGTGCAGGATCAGTTCCCCTTTCCCTTCAGCGCGGTGCCGGCCGGGCTGAGCTGGGGCATGGCGACCTGGTTCGAGCTGATCGGTGCGGTGCTGTTGATCGTCGGCCTGGGCACCCGGCTGGTGGCCTTCAGCCTGTTCTTTTTGACCTTTGTCGCCATCGCCGTTGCCCACTGGCCAGATGCGTGGACGATGTGGACCGAGCTGCTCGCCGGCTACTCGATCAGCGACAAGGGTTTCGGCAACTACAAGCTGCCGCTGATCCTGGCGGTCATGCTGCTGCCGCTGATCTTTACCGGACCGGGCAAGCTGAGCCTGGACTATCTGTTCGGCATTCCCCTGGGCGCCGACCCGCATCCGCCGGCAGTGGCCGACTTCGCCGCCTTCGGACTGGCTGCGCTGCTGTTCGGGTTGCCCTTCCTGATGCTGATGCCGCTGGTCGGCGCGACGCTGATCGTGGTTGGGTTGGCGTTGCTGGCTTTTCAGCGTTGGGTGGTTGGGTAACAGCGAGTTCCAGTAGCCAGTGCCAGTAGCCAGAAGAGCGTAGGGACGTCAGCCCTGGGCCCAGAGCCCGCCCTGTGCCCTGGGCCCTGTGCCCTGGGCCCTGGGCCCTCTCCATGACTTCCAGCGCAGGCAGCCCCCCCACGGCTGCGCTACGCTCGCCGGTTCGTCGCCGCAACGGAAAACAACCATGAAGTGGATCAAGCGTTTGGCCATGCTGTTTGGCCTGCTGGTGCTGCTGCTCACAGCCTTCGTCCTGCACACCATCTACTTCAAGCCGGTGCACACGCGGTTGTTCTATGAGCGGGTCTTTGTCGAGTTCATGCTCGATAGCCCGGAAATGCTCACCGGCATGGGCATGCTGCGGCCGCTGGGATTGCGCTACTACGACGACGATTGGGATGACGAGTCACAGGCGCAGCAGGACAAGATCCGCGCCAAGCTGCGCAATGATCTGGAGACGCTGCGTCGCTACGACCGCAGTGCGATGAGCGGTCAGGAAGCGCTGAGCTACGACATCCTGGAGTTTTTCCTGGATTTGCAGCAGCGCGGCGATCCTTGGCGGTATCACAACTTCCCGGTGAATCAGCTGTGGGGCATCCAGTCCAATGTGCCGACCTTCCTGGCCACCCAGCATCGGATCACCGACGAGACCGATGTGCGCAACTACATCGCTAGACTGGACAAGCTGCCGACCAAGTTCGAACAGGTGATGGTGGGGATCAAACTGCGCGAAGAGAAGGGCATCCTGCCGCCGCGCTTTGCGGTGGAGAAGGTGCTGGTGGAGATGCGCGAGTTTGTCGCCACAAAGCCCACCGAGAACATCATCTACACCTCGGTTGCCGAGCGTCTGGCCGAACTTCCCGCCGAGCAGCAGTGCTGTGACGAGCTCATGGCGGAAATCGCTGATCGGATCGAGAACCGCGTTTACCCGGCCTATCAGAGCTACATCAGCTACTTCGACCAGCTGCAGAGCAAGGGCCTGAGCAACGACGGCGCCTGGCGTCTGCCTGACGGCGACGCCTACTACGCCCACCAGATCGAGAACCACACCACCACCAAGATGGACGCCGACGCCATCCATCGGATCGGTCTGGACGAAGTGGCACGCATCGAGCAGGAAATGGACGCGATCCTGGTCGCCGAAGGGCTGGTCGAGGGGACGATTGGCGAGCGTGTGCAGCAGCTGGCCAAGCGACCCGACCAGCTCTACCCCGACACCGATGCCGGGCGCGAGCAGATCCTTGCCGACTACCAGGCAATCTACGCCGAGATCGAGCCGAAGATGGGTAAGTACTTCTCCAAGCTGCCCAAGGCCGAGTTGGAGGTGCGGCGGATCCCCGAGTTCAAGGAGAAGACCGCCCCGGGCGCCTACTACAACGGCCCGACCATGGACGGCTCACAGCCGGGCATTTTCTACGCCAATCTGCGCGACGTCCGCGAGATTCCGCGCTTCGGCATGCGCACCCTGGCCTATCACGAAGGCATACCCGGGCATCACTTCCAGATCGCGCTGGCGCGGGAACTGGAGGGTCTGCCCACCTTCCGCACCATCATTCCCTTCACCGCCTATTCCGAGGGCTGGGCGCTGTACAGCGAACATCTGGCTCACGAGGCCGGCTTCCATCCGGATCAGTTGAGCGAACTGGGCCGCCTGCAGGCCGAGATGTTCCGCGCCGTGCGCCTGGTGGTCGACACCGGCATGCACGCCAAGCGCTGGAGCCGCGAGCGGGCCATCGAATTCATGCTCGAGAAGACCGGCATGGGCGACACCGAGGTCGAAGCGGAAATCGAACGCTATCTGGTCAACCCCGGCCAGGCCCTGGCCTACAAGATCGGCATGATCAAGATCCAGGAACTGCGCGCCCGCGCGGAGGCTGAACTTGGTGATCGCTTTGATATCCGCGAGTTCCACAAGGTGATACTGCTTAATGGGGCGATGCCGATGCCGTTGTTGGAGCGGCAGGTGGAGGCGTATATCGCGGCTGGTGGTGTAGTGGCGAACGCTTAGGAGGGCTCAGGGTCTAGGGCCCAGGGCCCAGGGCTCAGGGCCCAGGGCATAGCGCCCAGAGTGTCGTCCTGGCCTTGAGCCGGGACCCAGTGCCTCGGAACCGCGCACAAAGTCACTGGACCCCGGCGTTCGCCGGGGTGACGGTATGGGGCTCACTCGCCCTCAAGCCAGGGCCCAGTGCCGAGGGCCCAGCGCTTAGGGCCCAGAGTGTCGTCCCGGCCTTGAACCGGGACCCAGTGCCTCGGAACCGCGCACAAAGTCACTGGACCCCGGCGTTTGCCGGGGTGACAGCGAGAAGCCCTGCGGCCGCCTCAGCTCAGGGTTCAGGGCCCAGGAAGGCTCGGCTTCGGCGCGGCACCACTGGGCCCTGTCAGCTTTCCCCGCGCCCCGCGCGCAGGAAACTGACCGCCTCCTCCACCCGCTGAGACCGCCGCATCGGCGGCAGGCTGCTCAAGAACACCCGGCCGTAGCTCTTGGTCCGGATGCGCGGGTCGCACAGGACCAGGACGCCGCGGTCGTCGACGTCGCGGATCAAGCGGCCGGCCCCCTGTTTGAGGGCCAGCACGGCCTCCGGCAGCGACAGCTCGCGGAAGGGTGAGGCGCCGCGGCGGCTGACGACGTCGGCGCGGGCGCGGGCCACGGGATCGTCGGGCTGGGCGAAGGGCAGGCGGTCGATGATCACCAGCGACAGTGCATCGCCGCGCACGTCCACGCCCTCCCAGAAGCTGGCTGCGCCCAGCAGTACGCCGTTGCCGCACTGGCGGAACTCCTCCAGCAGCTGATGGCGAGGCGCCTCGCCCTGCACGAACAGCGGGTAGGGCAGCGCACCGCGCAGACGCTCGGCGGCCTCGCGCAGCGCGCGGTGCGAAGTAAACAACAGAAAGCAGCCGCCGCCGGCGGCTTCGATCAGCGGCATCGCCAGGCGCAATACCGCCGCGGTGTGCGTGGGCTGGTTGGGTTCGGGCAAGCCTGGCGGGACCAGCAGCAGGGCCTGATTGGGGTAATCGAAGGGGCTGTCCAGCAGTAGGGTTCGCGCGTCCTCCAGACCGGTGGCTTTAAGGTAGTGGTCGAAAGCTTCGCCTACTGCCAAGGTGGCGCTGGTCAGTACCCAGGCGGCGCCGGACTGTTCGCGGTAACGGCGCAACGGCTCGGCGATCTCCAGCGGTGTGCTGTTCAGGCTGAAGCCGCGACCGCGGCATTCGTACCAGCGTACCCGGGCCTGGCTGACCTCGGGGTTGTCGGCGGCGCTCGCCACGGCGGTGACCTCCAGAAGCCGCTGAGCCAGGTCGGCCGCGCGCATTGCGCAGCTCTCCAGGCCGGCGTTGACTTCCTCCTGCTCCCCCAAAACGGCGCCCAGGGTGGCCAGTCCACGTGCCAGATCGGCGATTGCCTCGGCAATCTCGTCCGAACGGTCCAACTCCTCCCAAGAGCCGCGCTGCGGCAGCGCATCCAAGGCCGAACGCAGCACCCGGACCTGATGCTCCAGCTGCTGAGCCGGCGTGGTCATCAGGCTGAGCAGACCCGGCACCTGGCCGGCCTCCTTGAGGCTGTCGCGGGCCAGATCGATCAGCTGCCGACCGCTCAGACTGGTGCCAAAGAACTGGGTGGCGGTTTCCACGATCTGATGGGCTTCGTCGAGCACGATCAGCTCGGCGCCGGGCAGCAGTTCGCCGAAGCCTTCCTGCTTCAGCGCCATGTCGGCAAACAGCAGGTGATGATTGACCACCACCACCTCGGCGTCCTGCGCCTTGCGTCTGGCGCGCACCACGTGGCATTCGGCGTAATTCGGGCAATCGCCGCCCAGGCAGTTGTCGGCCGTGGAGGTCACTTCGGCCCAGATTGGCGCATCTTCCTTGACCGCGCTGAGCTCGGCGCGGTCGCCAGCGACGGTGCGCGAGGCCCAGCTGCGAATCTGACGCAGCTGCTGCACTTCCTCGGGACGTGCGAAAAGGCCGTCGCTCTGGTGGTTCTCCAGCCGGTAACGACACAGGTAGTTGGCCCTGCCTTTGAGCAAGGCGACCTTCGGATCCACGCCCAGCGCCTGCAGCAGCAGCGGCAGATCGCGGTGAAACAGCTGGTCCTGCAGCGCCTTGGTGCCGGTGGAGATCACTGCGCGCACGCCGGCCTGCAGGGCGGGAAGCAGGTAGGCGAAGGTCTTGCCGGTACCGGTGCCGGCCTCGGCGACCAGGGCGGCGCGGTTCTCTATTGCCCAGGCCACCGCCTGGGCCAGCTCCTGCTGGCACTCGCGCGGCTGAAAATTGGGTAGATGGCGTGCCAGCGCGCCGCCGGAGGCCAGCGCCGGGGCCGGGTCTCGGGTACTCAAGCGCGGTCGCTCTGGCCTGTGTTCTGGCTTATATGCAGTGACATCAATCCGCCCTTGATCATCGTGTTGCCATTCTACAGTCTGCTCGCCGATAGCCGGGCAGTGTGCGCTTTGTGAAGGATGCGGGTACCATCCGCGCCGCTTCTGCCTTCCCAAGTCGAAGCGCCAACGCCGCTACCGATACTATTCCCGCAATGATCTCTGCAACTGAAGCCTTAAAGCGACTCAAAGCCGGCAACCAGCGCTTCGTCGACAACCGCGGCGGCCGACATTTGTTGAGCGCACAGCAGCAGCGCGACGAGGTGGCGGCCGGCCAGGCGCCGTTCGCGATCATCCTTGGCTGCTCGGATTCGCGAGTGCCGGCGGAGATGGTCTTCGATCAGGGTTTGGGCGATCTATTCGTGATCCGCGTCGCCGGCAACGTGGTCGCGCCTTCCCAGGTGGGCAGCGTGGAATTTGCCGCCGAGCGCTTCGGCACGCGGCTGGTGGTGGTACTGGGACACACCTCCTGTGGTGCGATCGCGGCCACCATCGAGGAGCTGAGCCGGCCCAGCGCTGATCAATCGAAGAATCTGCGCTCCATCGTCGACCGAGTGCGTCCCTCGGTGGAAGCGCTGATGGAAACCGAGCTGCGCCACGACCCGGAGGCTCTGGCCCACGCCGCAGTGCGCGCCAATGTGCGCAGCTCGGTCAATCAGCTCAGCGCCGGATCGGAAGTGCTGGAGCAGCTGATCCTCAACGACGGACTGCGCGTGGTCGGTGCCGAATACTCATTGGAAAGCGGCGTGGTGGAGTTCTTCTAGCCTGCCTGGCGACGCGGAATCGACTGGTTCAGTCGCTAGTGCGCCTGGTCTTGGCCTTGCCAAGCTTCGACAGCGCCCGAGCCGGATCGCGGCTGAGCTTGCCGACGTAATCGACATGGCGAAAGCGCAGCGCCGACCAATCCTCGTCGATGGCCACCATTCGCACGCCCACACCCAGCGGTTCCCAGCCCGAATCGCGGCTGAAATCGCAGCGATAGCGCTTCGAGCTCTTCTTGGGATAGGCGAACCAAAGCACCGCATCAGGCGCGGCCCTGGCGGTCAACTGGGCGCTGATCCGCTCAATCTGCGCTCGGCTGGTGACGAAGGCCAATGCAAAGAGCACCTGCTGCAGCGAGTCCAGGCTGCGGGCGACGATGATGTCCAGTTGGGCCAGCTCGGATTCGAACGATGCTGGTGCATCAAGGACGACGATGCGTTGCTGGTCCTTCAGGTTGAGCTTGTTGAATATCGTCATCGTTGCGCCTGATCGCTGGCAATGCGTCGTCGCAGCAGTGGCCAGTACTCGCGATGCTCGGAGATGCTGTTGTGACCCACACCCTCAAGCACCTCCGCGTGTACCACAGCCGGATCGAAGGCCTGCTGCAGATGCTTGCTGTGGGGGCGGCCGATGATGCTGTCGCGCTCGGCGATCAGCAGCAGTGTGGGGACGTCGATCTGTGCGGCATCTACGGTCGCCAGGTAGGGATCCTCCATCAGCCAGGCCACCGGGAAGATCGGATAGGCGCGTTCGGCGACGGCGAGCAGGCTGTCGTAGGGGGTGATCAGCGCCAAGCGCTGCACCGGCCTGCGGCTGGCGACGTGCAGTGCAACGCCGCTGCCCAAGCTGCGGCCGACGACGCTGATCTGAGAGTGGTACATGCGGGCATAGTCGTACAGCGCCAGCGCATCGGCTTTTAGCGCCTGCTCGGTCGGCTCGCCCTCCGAACCGCCGTAGCCGCGGTAGTGCATCAGATACAGGCCATGCTCGGGAAAGCTGGCGCTGAACTGGTCCAGGCTGCGCGATACATCTTCGGCATTGCCGCCAAAGTACAGCAGCGCGTTATCGTGATGGGCGCCTGTGCTGGTGATCACCAGCCTAGCCCCGTCCACCGGCAGCAATAGGCTGGCCTCTGCAGCGGCCAGACCGCGCGGTTGCGGGTAGTAGATCATCGAGCGCTGGCGTAGATACAGCAGGGTGCACAGACCGACATAAACGGCGAGCATGAAACCGAGCAGGGCGAGCAGCGTGCGCATGGACGGCCGAGAACGCTTGATGGAGCGCCAGTGTCCGACTAGCCGTCGTGGGTGGCAACCTCATCGACTTCGGCGAGCCGATCCGGAGTGCCGACGTCGTACCAGGCGCCTTCGTAGTACTCGCCGCTGACCTGACGATGCGCGATGGCAGTACGCAGCACCGGTGCCAGCGGAAAGGCACCGGGCCTATAGCCTTCGACCAGTTCCGGCCGGTAGGCGCCGATACCTGCGAAGGTGAGCCGCCCGGCGGCCACGCTGAGCACTTGGCCGTCTTCCAGTGCGAAGTCACCGCGGCGGTTGTGCGGCGGATTGGGGACCAGCACCAGGTGAGCCAGCCCGGCCGGCCGATCACGCAGTTCGTTGAAGTCGTACTGGGTGTAAATGTCGGCGTTGAGGCCGATGAAGGGGTCACGGCCCAGCAGGGGGAGCGCGTTGAGCATGCCGCCGCCGGTTTCAAGCGCCTCGTCGCCCTCATCGGACCAGCGGATGCGCACGCCCCAGCGCGAACCATTGCCGATCTCATCACGCAGCACGTCACGTAAATAGGCGCAGTTGATCACAATCTGCGGCAGACCGGCCGCGGCCAGCCGCTGCAGATGGCGCACGATCAAC
Source organism: Gammaproteobacteria bacterium (assembly GCA_030430155.1). Lineage (GTDB taxonomy): Bacteria > Pseudomonadota > Gammaproteobacteria > Xanthomonadales > SZUA-5 > SZUA-5. The sequence goes on along the minus strand of JAUIFV010000035.1, from coordinate 1,298 downwards.
GGCCTACCGCCCACCGGCACCAGCGCCTTGGGCACGCTATCGGTCAACGGCTGCAGCCGCTCCCCCTTCCCAGCGGCGAAAATCAGCACCTTCATGCAGGTTGTCTACGTGTGAAATCCATAGCGCACAAACTAGGCTTTTTCGCCTCTCAAGTGCATGTGCCGATAAAGAAATTTACCCAAGGGGCACACTGAATCACGCAGGCGAGCCGCGTTGCGAGTCCACATCGTCCACCGCTAGGCGCAGTCCCGAAAGGCGTAGTCATTCTACGCCCGAGGGCTGCAACGACGCGGTGGGCGATGTGGGCCGCAACCCGCAAGGGCCGCGCTCGCGCGGCGCGGCCGGCTGCGTGGTTCAGTGTGCCCCGCTGCACACTGAATCACGCAGGTTTGGAGGGCACAGGGCCCAGGGCCCAGGGCACAGGGCACAGGACGAAACTGGTCTAACCGCGCGGCACAGTCAGGTCGCGTCCCTGGGTCCAGGCCTGCAGCCGCTCGCCCAGAGGCGCCAGTTCGAGATAGCGCGAGCAGTTCTCCAGGACGTAGTCGAGTACTCGTGGCAGGTCGGCGAGATAGCCGGGCTTGCCGTCGCGGTAGTTCAGCCGGGCGAAGATGCCCAGTACCTTGAGGTGTCGCTGCAGCCCCATCAGATCGAACCAGCGCTGCCAGCGCAGCGAGTCCGGGACTTCGACGCCGGCGGCGGCCAGCTGTTGCCGGTAGTCTTCGGCCCAGCGCGCCACCCGGTCCGGATGCCAGCGCACGTAGCAGTCCTTGAGCAGCGAAACCAGATCGTAGGTGATCGGTCCCAGCACCGCGTCCTGAAAATCCAGCACGCCCAGCGCTGCTGTGGGACTGGCGCCGAGCATCAGGTTGCGGCTGTGGTAGTCGCGATGAACGAACACCTGCGGCTGCACCCGGGCGTTGTGGATTAGCGCCACAAAGGCGGTCTCGATGATGTCGTATTCCTCGCAGTCGGGTTCCACACCCAGGTGCTGACGCAGAAACCAGCGCGGCAGCAGCTCCATCTCGTCGCGCAGCTTGAGCTGGTCGTAGCGCGGTAGCCCGCTGCCGTTCACCGCGGTCTGCATGGTCTGCAGGGTGTCCATCGCGCTGCGGTAATAGCCGTCGACGCTGTCTTCGTTCAGATCCTCCAGCAGCGTGCGTGTGCCCAGATCGCTTAGCAGCAGGAAGCCCCGCTGCAGATCCGCAGCTTGAACCCGAGGCGCGTTGATCTGCGCGCCGGCCAGCCGCGTCGCGACGTCAACGAAGGGCGCGCAGTTCTCCTTTTCTGGCGGCGCG
>JAUIFV010000242.1 GCA_030430155.1 Gammaproteobacteria bacterium | reverse complement strand
GTCATCAGCGCCAGTTGGTCGACTCTGAACCAGGGCAGTTCCTGCCAGATTGCGATTGACGTACAGGTTGATATGGGTGTGCCCATCGGAACCAACATCACCAACGCCGCCAGTAGCGAATGGTCATCACTGCCAGGTAGCAATACCGATCTATCGCCGTATATCGACGAGTTCGACAGCGAACGCACGGGCAGCGCCGGTATCGGTGATGGTCAATTGCCCGCAGTCCAGACGCACCGCCACTTCACCCTTCTCGGTGTAGGCACAGGCATTGCGAATCAGATTGCTGACCACCACGGCCACCACCTTGGAGGGCGCATGAATCATGCAGCTCCCCTCCACCGCCAGACGCATCGCCACAGGCTTGTTCTGCAACAGCGGTTCGGCGCGCTCCATTTCCTCACGCACCACCGATTCGAGCATGAAGTCCTCGCTGGGCATACCCGAGGCGCTGTCGCGAGCAAGGATCAGAAATGCCTCTATTAGCGCCTCCATGTCCCGCGTGGCTCGCCCGATGCGGTTCACGTTGCGCTGCTCAAAGGCATCCAGGTTGCCATCGGAGCTGAGCACTTCACTCGCCAGCTTGATCACAGTCAACGGGCTGCGCAGCTCGTGCGAGGCGTCCCGGGTGAAATTGCGCTCGCGTTCAATCAGCTGCGACTGGCGTTCGGCAAAGGCATGCAGCGCCTCGGCCAGCACCTGGGTTTCTCCTTCCACATCGGCCGGCACATTGTCCGGCGCCAGCACGCTTAGATCGGGCTTGTGCGGATCCAGATTGCGCACCACCTGGGCCAGCCAGATGACCGGCGAAATAGCCTGTCTGGATAGTCGGTAGGTCAACCAGGTGGCCAGATAAACCAGCATCAGCACCAGGGTCAGCGGCACCATGCCGAACCACAGCGCCAGGCGCCCGACCTGCTCCTGGTCGAAAACCAGGAAAAGCCGGCCATGGCGACAATCGCTGACGTGGACCAACGGCCGGGTCTCATCCTCGCGCAGCGTGTGAAAGCCTGGAGGCAAATCGCGAAGATGGGCGGGAATGCTTTGCGGCGACTCGCCCGGCCGCAGCAGATAGCCGCTCATGTTGTAGGTGTTGGGCTCGGGAAAGTCCGGCTGCTCGTCCAACACCTCGATGTAGTGTTTGCTTTCGTCGGTCAGCGCGCGCTTGATCAGCACGTCTTGCAGCACCGCGGCAGCGGCGTAAACGCCCAGCACCGCGCCACAGCTGACCGCCGCAGCCTGCAATATGAAAGCGATACTGAGTTTGGCGCGCAGACCGCGGTGGCTGCTCATCGCAACATCCTGTGGGAGATGAGAACCGGGACAGCCGGCGGCGCGATCCAATGCCAGACACGCGAACTGGCCAACTGTCCGTTACAGACCAGAATACTCCTGCGGTGCCCGCCGCCGCTCGCAGCGAGCGGCGGGCGATCCCGGGGAACAACTAGCCGTTGGCTGCCTGCAGGCTGGGCACTTCGGCGTCCAGATCAGCCAGTCGATATCCGGCGCTGTGCACGGTATGCAGCAGCGCGCGCTGGAAGGGCTTGTCGATTACCTTGCGCAGGTTGTACAGGTGGCTGCGCAGGGTATCGCTGTCGGGCAGCATGTCGCCCCAGATTTCCCGCTCAATATCGCGCCGTGAAACCACCCGCGGCGACTCGCGCATCAGGATCTGCAGCAGCTTCAAGCCGATCGGCGACACCGCCAGGTCCTTGCCGTTGCGGGTCACTCGCAAGGTCGCCGTATCCAGCATCAGGTCACCCACGCGCAGCACTTCCTGACTGACCAGACGCCGATCGCGGCGGATGAGGGCGCGCACCCGTGCCTCCAACTCCTTGACCTCGAAGGGCTTGACCAGATAATCATCGGCGCCTGCATCCAGCCCGGCCACCTTGTCTTCAAGCGTGTCGCGCGCCGTTAGCATAAGCACCGGCGTGGACTTCTTCGCTTCCTGACGCAGCTTGCGGCAAACCTCCACACCGTCCATCCCCGGCAGCATCAGATCGAGCACGACCACGTCGTAGCTGTTGCTGATCGCCAGATGCAGTCCGGTGACGCCGTCCTGAGCGTAATCAACCGAGTAGCCGCGTCGTTCCAGATACTCACCAACCATCTCGGCGATGCCGCGATTGTCCTCGATCAGCAGAACCAAACCCGTCTGTTCTTCCCTAGCTTTCATTTCACACTCCCAGCGCTCATCACATATGTGAAGAGTGCCCGAGGCGTGGTGATCTGGTTGTGAATGCCAGCGAAGTACTCCGGCTGCGAATCCCTGGACGATCAGCCCACTCGCTCCAGCAGCAGCTGTGCGAACGGATACCGATGGCGCTCGTCGGCAGGGTGCTCGCGGCGTTCGGTCTCCCGCCACTGGCTACGATCGAATGGCGGAAACCAGGTGTCGGCATGAGCAATCTCGGCGTCCACCGCGCACAGGTGGATCCGCTTTGCCCGCTGCAGGCTAAGGCGATAGAGCTCGCCGCCGCCGATCACCATCAGCCAGGGTGCGCCGCGGCAGGAATCCAGCGCCTGTTCGACGCTGCCTACCCGCTCGGTGCCCGGCACTTGCCAGTTTTGGTTGCTGGTTAGCACCAGATTGCGGCGCTGCGGCAGCGGTCGGCCGATAGACTCGAAAGTGCGTCGGCCCATCAGCAGCGGATGGCCCAGGGTGAGCTGTTTGAAGTGCTTCAGATCGTCGGGCAGATGCCAGGGCAGATCGCCGCCGCGACCGATCGCGCCACGTTTGTCCATCGCCACCACCAGCGCAATCGCCGGCAGCTCCGCAGCCGCGTCGGCAATGCTCACTGCGCGCCCTCGGCAGGCCAGAACCAGGCCCGCTGGATCAGCCCACCCTGCACCTGATAGAGGCCGTGCGCACAGCGCTGCTGCCGTACCGAGCCTTCGCGCCAGCTGACGCACTCGTAGACCGCGACGCGCTGCTGGCCACGGGCCAGGCTCTGCACCTCGCTACGCACGTCGGGAGTGGCCTGGAAGTAGCTCTGCAGTGACTGCCGCATGGCTTCGCGGCCGCTGGCCTCCAACTCGACACCGTCGCCAGCGATAGCCAACCACTGCAGATCGGGCGCCAATAGTGCGCTGGCCGCGGCAGCATCGTGGCGATTGAAAGCCGCCACATAGGCCTCAACGACACCCAAGGCAGAGCGCGTATCGCCCGAACGACTGGCAGAGCCGCCGGCGCAGGCGGTCAACAGCAGCGCCAACAGCACGCTCAGCGTCCTCATACCGCCACCGGCGCCTTGATCGCCGGATGATACTGATAGCCCTCGATCTCGATATCCTCGTAGCGGAATGCGAACAGATCATCCACCTCGGGATTGAGCCGCAACCGTGGCAGCGGCAGCGGATCGCGCTGCAGTTGGGTATGCACCTGCTCGAAGTGATTGCTGTAGATGTGCGCATCGCCCAGCGTATGCACGAAGTGTCCGACCTGAAGCCCGCAGACCTGCGCCACCATGTGGGTCAACAGCGCATAGCTGGCGATGTTGAAGGGCACGCCCAGGAACAGATCGGCGCTGCGCTGATACAGCTGGCAGGACAGCCGACCGTCGGCGACGTAGAACTGAAACAGCGTGTGGCAGGGCGCCAGCGCCATCTGCGGCAGTTCGGCCACATTCCAGGCGCTGACGATGAGCCGTCGCGAATCCGGATCGCGCTTGATGCGTTCCACGACCTCGCGCAGCTGGTCGATGCAGGCGCCGTCGGCGCCGCGCCAGGCTCGCCACTGGCGACCGTAGATCGGCCCCAGCTCGCCGTCGGCATCCGCCCACTCATCCCAGATGGTCACTCCGACCTCGTTGAGCGGCTTGACGTTGGTTTCGCCGCGCAGAAACCAGAGCAGCTCATGGAAGATCGAGCGGGTATGCAGGCGTTTGCTGGTAACCAGCGGAAAACCGGCCTGCAGATCGAAGCGCAGCTGCGCACCGAAGATGCTGCGTGTGCCGGTACCGGTACGGTCGTCCTTGTCCACGCCCTGCGCCATCACTTCGCGCAACAGATCCAGATAGGCCTTCATTTGCTCGCTCCCACAGATGGCGCGAACTGCGCGCGGCGGTAGGCATAAATCAGCATGGCGACTCCAAGCGCGATCATCGGCAGGCTCAGCAGCTGACCCATGGTGAGCCACTCAAAGGCCACAAAGCCCAGGTGTTCATCCGGCTGCCGGAACTGCTCCACCACCGAGCGCACCACCCCGTAGCCGATCAAGAACAGCGCTGAAACCGCCATCCGCGGTCGTGGCTTGGTCGAGAACCACCAAAGCAATGCGAACAACACCAGACCCTCCAGCGCCGCCTGATAGAGCTGCGAAGGATGGCGCGCGTACTGATCCAGCGCACCGCTGGCGTGTAGCGCCACCAGCTCGGCATGACTGGAAGGCATGGTTGGCAACGCCTTCGGGAAGATCACCGCCCAGCTGACGTCGGTAGTGCGGCCCCACAGCTCGCCACCGATGAAGTTGCCGATCCGGCCCAGGCCCAGCCCTAGCGGCACCAGCGGCGCGGCGAAGTCCAGCAGATCGAAGGGGTGCCGTTTGCTTCGCCAGGCATAGATCAGACAGGCCGCAATCACCCCGAGCATGCCGCCGTGGAAACTCATGCCGCCTTCCCACACCCGCAGAATACTCAGCGGGTCGGCCACCAGGTTGCTCCAGCCATAAAAGAACATGTACCCGAAGCGCCCACCGAGTATTACCCCGAGCATGCCGTAGAACAGCAGATCGTCCATGCAGGCGCGATCGATACCGCGCCAGGGCTCGCGCTTGACCCGGCGCATTCCCAGCCACCAGGCCGCGCCGGCCGCGGCCACATACATCAGCCCATACCAGTGCACTTGCAGCGGTCCGAGCTGGACCGCCACCGGGTCGATATCGTGCAGCCAAGCCATCGATCAGGCCTCCACCCGGGCCAGCAGGCCTTTCAGATACTCGGTTTCAGGCATCGCCGGGTGTACCGGGTGATCGGCGCCAGCATGAAGTTCAGAGACGATACTGGCCCGCCGATGGCCGGCCATTGCCGCCCTGGCCAGCGCCTCGATCAAGCCCTCGCGGGGGAATAAATGGGAGCACGAAAAGCTTGCCAGGAAACCGCCAGGCTCGACCAGGCGCAGCGCCAGCGCCGCCAGCCGGCGGTAGGCCTGCACGCCCTTGTCGGCGTCCTTGCGCCGCTTGATGAAGGCCGGCGGATCGATGATCACCAGGTCGAAACGCTGCTGATCGGCATGCAGCTCGACCAGGGTCTGGAAGGCATCGCCCTGACGGGTTTGAATCAGCCCGCCGACCTCGTTCTGTGCCGCATTCTGCTCCAGCAGCGCCAGCGCCTCGGCCGAACCGTCGACCGCCAACACCGATTTGGCCCCGCCGCTGGCGCAGCTCACCGCGAAACCGCCCAGATAGCTGCACACATCCAGCACTCGGCGCCCGCCCGCCAGAGAACCCACCAGGCGGCGATTCTCACGCTGATCGTAGTACCAGCCGGTCTTCTGACCGGCCAGCGGCTTAAACCAGTAGCGCGAACCGTGCTCGATCACCGAGTGCGCATCCGGCACTTCGCCGAAGGCGACATCGGTGTGTTCGGTCAGGCCTTCCAGCAGCCGCGCCGGGCCCAGATTGCGCCACAGCAGCTTGGCATCGGGATAGCAGCGCTGCAGCGCGGTTTCGATGTCCGCGCGACGCGCATCGATGCCGGCGGTACCGGACTGGGCCACCAGCAGATCGTCGAAGCGATCGACCACCAGTCCAGGGACGCCATCGG
>JAUIFV010000241.1 GCA_030430155.1 Gammaproteobacteria bacterium | reverse complement strand
CTCTGCCAAACCGGTATCGCAAGCCAAGCCTCGCAAAGCAAGTCCCTGTCTAGGAGAAAGGCAACAAGCTGCTAGGGCCCAGGAGATCAACAGCAGGGCCGGCTCCGGCCCTGGCTCTACTGGGCCCTGGGCCCAGGGTCCAGGGTCCAGGAGAGATCAACAGCAGGGCCGGCTCTGGCCGGGCTCTACTGGGCCCTGGGCCCTGAGCCCTGGGCCCTTTTCATCTGGGGCCAGTCCCAGGGGGAAACGCCTAGACCGCCCTCCGCAACTGCAAATCCAGCCAGCTCCGGGCCGTGGCCCAGTGCCTGAACACCGTGCGCTCGGTGACGTCGTCGATTTCGGCGATTTCGTTCACCGTGAAACCGCCGAAGCAGCGCATGCAAACCACTCTGGCCAGGTCGGTATCCAGCGCTTCCAGACGGGTCAGCACGGCGTCCAAATCGGCCAGTTCTTCCGGTGGCGGCAGGTCTGAGGGCCATTCCGGCTGCAGCGGTACGGCGATCGCGCCGGCGCCGCGCTTGCTGGCCAGGCGGGCCCTGGCGTGATCGACCAGTATGCGCCGCATCGCCTGGCTGGCGGCGGCAAAGAAGTGGCCGCGGTGACGATAGCGCTGCTGTTCGGGACCCAGTCGCAGCCAGGCTTCGTTGACCAGTGCGGTGGGGTTGAGCGTGCACTGGGAGCTTTCGCCGGCGAGCTGGCGTCTGGCCATGCCATGCAGCTGGCGATAGATCTGGCCGAACTGGCCCACTGGCGGTCCACTTTGGGGTCGTCCCAGCGAGTGCAGCAGATCGGTAATCGCTTCAGTATTGGCGTTCATGAACAGGTCCTGGAATCGGGTTGCGGCTCGGCGCATGGGCCGACCGGCGAAGTTCGGTTAGATTGCAGCCACTGGCCCGATGACTATGGTCGACACCGCTAACGCCTCGGCTGCCGAGCACGAAGAGAATGGACCAACCGCTGGCTCGATCTGAATGGGAGCGTCTGCGCCGCGCCTTCGAACAGGCGCTGGATCTGCAGCCGGAGCAGCGCCAGGCCTGGCTCAACGATGAGCTTGCCGACGCCCCCACCCTGCGCGCCGAAGCCGAGCAGATGCTGGCCCAGCTGGCGCACGCCGACTCTGCAACTGAGCGGGTTGCCGATAGCCGTCGGTCGGCCGAACCGCGGTCCGGGCAGTGGGTGGGCAGCCAGCGCCTGCAGCAGCGCATCGGCGAAGGCGGTATGGGCGAGATCTGGTCAGCTGAGCGGGTCATTGGCGATGATCGGCAGCAGGTGGCGGTGAAGCTGTTGTCCTTCGGCAGCGGTCAGTCCTTCAGCCGCCGCCTGGACGCCGAGAGGGCCGTCCTGGCGAGGCTCAATCACCCCAATATCTGCACCCTGCTCGATGCCGGTGTGGACACCGCCGGGCGCCCCTACCTGGTGCTGGAGCTGGTGGAAGGTGAGCCGCTGTCGCAATGGTGTTACGCGCAGCGGCCGGATTTGGATGCACGTTTGGGGCTGCTGCTGGAAATCTGCGACGCCGTTGCCTATGCGCATGCCCAGCTGGTGGTGCATCGCGATCTGAAGCCGGCCAATGTGCTGGTCAGCGCCAGCGGCCGGGTCAAGCTGCTCGATTTCGGCATCGCCAAAATGCTCGATCAAAGCGCCGATCCCAGCGGCGCAACGCAGATGCTGACGCCCGCCTACGCCAGCCCGGAGCAGGTGCGGGCGCTGCCGGTAACTACTGCGACGGACATCTATGCGCTCGGCGTGCTCCTCTACGAGCTGATCTGCGGCCAGCTGCCGCAGCGCCTGGAGGGTCTGGCGCAGGATGCGCTGATCGATTGCCTGCTCAACCCGCGCTTTCCCAAGCCTTCCCAGCGCCTGGCCAGCGCCGGCCAGCGTCGCCAGGCGAGGCGGGTGGCCGATGGTCTGGATGCGGTGGTGGCCAAGGCCATGCACCCGGAGCCGGAGCGGCGCTATTTGTCGGTGCAGGCGATGGCCGATGATCTACGCCGCTGGCTGGATGGCCGGCCGGTGCAGGCCCGCCCCGATCATTGGAGCTACCGGCTGCGCTGCTTCGTACGCCGCAACGCCCTGGCCAGCGCGGCCCTGGCCCTGCTGATCGTGTTGGGTTCGGGTTTCAGTGTTGCCCTGTGGCAGCGCTATCAGGCCGAACGGGCCGCGCTGATCAGCGCCGAGCGCGAACGCGCGCTGTCCAATCAGATCAGCGATTTTCTGGTCGAGCTGTTCGCTTCCGCCGATCCCGACTCCACCGATCCGGACCGGGTCGATCTGCAAACGCTGCTCGCTCGCGGCACCGATTCGCTGCTCAACGGTTCCATCGACGATCCTGAGCTGGCCGCCGGACTGGGTGCGCGGATTGCCCGGGTCTACGCCAGCCTGGGTCTGTACGACGAGGCCGAGAGGGTGCTGCAGGCGGTACGGCCGCCGGCGCAAGCGGCGATCAGCGCGCCTCGACGCGCCGCGCTGGCCGATGTCGCGGCGCTGATACGATTTGGCGCGGGCGACTCAGCAGCGGCGGAGACACTGCTGCGCGAGGCGCTGCGATTACACGGTGAGGCCCCCGGCATCGCGCGCGGGCGCAGCCTGTATCAGCTGGCGGTGGTGCTGCGCGATCGCGCCGAGTACGCGGAGGCCGAGCAGCTACTGGCTGAGGCAGCGGCGATCCAGCAGCAGGCCGATCCCGCATCGCTGATCCGTACTCGCGTGCAGCAGGCCGCGCTGGCTTGGCTGCAGGGCGACCTGGACAAGGCCGCGCGCCGCTATGACGACGCGCTGGCGCAGGGGCGAGCGCACCTGTCGCCGCATCACCCAGACCTGGCCCGCGCGCTGTCCGGTTCCAGTTTGCTGGCTCATCGGCGCAGCCAGTTCGCCGCCGCGGCCGACTTTGGCGAACAGGCGCTGGCCATCCAGCAGGTCGCCTTCGGCGCCGATCATCCGATCTGCGCCGAGACGCTGGGCAATCTGGGTGCGCTGTACATGGACGCCGGCGACCGAAGGCTGGCCGAGGCACGGTTGCGCGCGGCGCTGGCGATCCAACAGCCGCGCCGCGACGAGCTGGGTCCGGCGCTGTCCAACACCCAGAACAACCTTGGTCTGCTGGCCTATCGCGGCGGTGAACCAGCCCAAGCCAGCGAATGGTTCGTGCAGGCCCTGGACAGTGCCACGCTAGCCTATGGCGAGCAGCATCCGCAGGTTGCCGCCATCGTCGACAACCTGGGCCTGAGCCTGATGGCGCTGGGGCAGTCGGAGGCCGCAGAGCAGCACTTCCAGCGCGCTCTACAGGTGCGCCAATCGGTGTTGGGCTCGGACCACCCACACCTGGCCTACAGCCATCATCATCTGGGTGAGTTGGCACTGCAGTCCGGCGAGCTGGACGCCGCAGCCACCCACTTCGATCGAGCGCTGCAGATTCGTCTGGCCGTGCTCGGTGTTGGCCACCCTCTCAGCGCCACCTCGACCCTGGCCTGGGCGCGCCTGTTGATTGCCAAGGGTGAATCCGAACAGGCCCAAGCCCAGTTGAGTCAAGCGCTGGCTTGGTGGCGCGCCGCCGAAGGCACACATGGCGCCGAGATCGCCGAGGCGGCGACCGAACTGGCGGCGCTGCAGGCTGCCGCGGGCGAGGATCCCAGCGATGCACTGAAGCAGGCCAGGGCCGAGTCTGCGCAGCTCAGCTCTGACCAGCGTGAGCGCCTGACCGCGCGCTGGGCCGCGATCGAAGCGCGCTGATGTCAGCTTTGGTCACAATGCTGCGCACTGATCTTCCAACCCCCCATCGTTGGAAGACGTCCCATGCGCTTTGCACTTTGTGTGTTGATAGCCCTTCTCGCCGCCAGCCCGGCGCGCGCCGGGAGCCTGCCCGAAGTTTGCGGCCAGCTGTTTGGCGGCGGCTTCGAAGACGCTGCGCCCACCCCACCGATCAGCAACGCCGGTGCCGATCAGCAGGCCCTGCGCGGCAGTGAAGTTGCCCTCGACGGCAGCGCCAGCTCGGGCGCCGGTACCCTGGGCTACTGCTGGGAGCTGATCAGCCGTCCAGCGGGCAGCCAGGCGCAGCTCGACGATGCGCAAAGCGTCAGTCCCAGCTTCGTTGCCGATCAGGTCGGCGACTACCTGCTGCGCTTGACCACCTTCGAGGGCATGCTCGCCGGTGCCGCCGATCTGGTGCTGGTGAGTACTCGAGGGGTCGCGGCGGAAGTCCCGCCGGCGCAGGGCGAGCAGCTGGTCTCGGCCGACTATGCGCTGACCATGGACGTCGCCGCCGGCGCGTTGGCTGCGCCAACAACCGTAGGGGTGAGCGTGCTCGCCGATGGCGATGTGCCGCCGGTGCTGGCGCAGGCCGGCGCCGATCGCGTGTATGAGCTGAGCCCGGATGGACAGAATTTCAGCGCAGCAGTGGATTTGAGCTGGCGCCAGCCGCGCGGCGCCGAAATCGCACCGCGGATCCTGGTGCACGAAAGCGGCGGCATGCTGGAGTTGGCTGACGGCGTGCACCAGGTCGACCCCGGCGGCGAGCTGATCACAGGTCAGGTAGCCCACTTCTCGCGAGTCGCCCCGATAGTCGTCCCGTTTCTGCGTCTGAACATCGACCGCTTCCTGATCGTTGGTGTCGGGCAGCGCTTCGAGATCGGCTACAGCGCGACCGCTACTGGGGCGCCCGATGGTTTCAGCGCCAGCACCTTGAAGACCGGCGCGTATACCAATGCGCCGGTGCTGATCGGGCCGGTATCTGTGCCAGCGGTGGTGGCCGATCTGCGCTATGAGGAGGATCTAAGCATTCTCGCGCCTGGCGTGACCAGCGATGACGCCCGCTTCAGCGGTCGCTGCGAGTCCCCCGGCAGCGCCCAGGTGGCGGTGCAGGTGCGCTACTCGCGGTTGTTCACGTTCCTGCCGCCGCTGCCGCCGGGGCCGGACCCGATCGTGCGGTTGATTGCCAACGTGCGCTGCATCAATGCGCTGCAGCCGCCGGTGGCGCGCGACGACCAGATCAACATCGGCTTTTCGCTGGTGCCGACGCAGCACCGCATCACCGTGCTTGGCAATGACTTCGATCCCGATGGCAGCCTGGATCCGTCCAGCGTGGAGATCGTCACCCCGCCGCGTTTCGGCAGTGCGGTCGTGCAGGCCGACGGTTCGATTCTGTTCACCACCAACCGATTGCGTCTGCAGGAACGCTTCAGCTACCGGGTGCGTGATAACGCCGGGCTGTACTCGAATGTCGCCAATGTGCGGCTGACCCGCTTCGTCTTCCTCAATCAGCCGCCGGTAGCGCAGGACGATCAGTTCAGCGTGCCCGCCGAGCAATCCAGCGTGCTCGACGTCCTGGGCAACGACCTCGATAGCGACGGCGTGCTCGATCCGGCGACCGTGGTGATCATCGGCGGTCCCAGCAGCGGTACGGCGCAGATCCAGGCCGACGGCAGCGTCGCCTACACCCCGAATGCCGGGTTTACAGGCGCCGACAGCTTCAGCTATCAGGTGTCAGACGACCTGGGCGCGCAGTCCAATCCGGCCACGGTCAACATCGCTGTGCAGTCCGCCGCGCCGCCGCCGACCACCCAGGTCGACAGCGCACAGACCGACATTGATGTGGCGGTGGACATCGACGTGCTGGCCAACGATAGCGGCTTCGATCCGGCCACGCTGGAGGCGCGCGGGCCGGCCGCCAGCCAGGTCACGGTGATCCAGGGCGCTTCCGGCAACCCGCTGATGCGCTACACCCCGGCGCCGGGCTTTGTCGGCACCGCCGGTTTCTTGTACCGGGTGGCCAACGCGCAGGGGCAGTTCTCCGCCGACACGTCAGTTACGGTAACGGTGCTCAATCCCAACAATCAGCCGCCGGTA
>JAUIFV010000240.1 GCA_030430155.1 Gammaproteobacteria bacterium | reverse complement strand
CGCCTCGGGCTTGGTACCGCCGGCGGACTCCAATCGCAGCTCGGTCACCGCAAACAAGCGATGCAGCAGATTTCGATGCTGGACGATGTTCTGGATGCGGGCGAAGGGGATATGCCGCTCGGTGCGGCTGAAGATGCCCTCGCGCACCAGCAGCTGGTCCCTGCCGATGCGGTAGCGGAAACTGAAGCTGTAGACTAGCGAATACAGCGACAGGGCCACCGCACCGATAATCCCGTACAGCTCCCACTGCTCGCCGCGACCGAAGAACAGCAGCACCAGCAGCGGAATCACGAATGGCCGCAGCCTGGCGATCAGCACGAACAGCCAGGAGAAAGGGTGCAGCCGACGCTCCTGGTCGACCGCATCGGGCGCCGGTGGCAGCGGCTCAGACGGCGTCGTGGCCATCGCGTCCGAGCAGCTGATCGCGCAGGCCGAAGGCTTCAGCCGCGGCCAAACCGTCGACTTCGACCTTGGCGGCGTGGGTGCCTGCGGTGTAGACCGCGATCTGCGCCAAATCGTAGCGGCGCGCGTAGGGGCCCTGGTTGACCTCGGTGTGCTGGATCCGCGAGCGCGGCACGAAGACCTCCTTGCGCCACCATACCCCGCGCCGCACCAGCAAACCGTCTTCCAGCAGCACGCAGCCGAAATGGTGGGCATAGGCGCGCCAGTAGTAGATCGACAGGCCCAGCAGCAGCGCCGCCGGCAGCAGGGCTATAAAGCCCAGCGGGCCGGCTTTGACCACGGCAATCGTGGTCCAGACCGAGGAGATCAGCAGCAGCAGGGTGCCGCTGACTACGCTCCAAAGCCGCACCGCCGCCGCCTGTAGCGGCAACTCAAGTTGAACGGCGGCCCGCTCAGGTGCCTTTTCCGCAGCGTTGTCGGCCGAGTCAGCGGCTTCGGTGCTGGATGCTGTGTTCATGACCGCGCACGCTAGTGCACTTGGACGTTGTCTACAAGCTTGTTATCGCCGTGCAGAGCTTTCTGCATCGGTTAGGCTTTGCGGCGGTTCAGGCACTCCGGATGAACGATGGCGAGAAAGCGCAGCTGGGCCGATAGCGTCGCCCGCTTGGTGGCTTCACTCCTGCCCGTGCTCGCCGCATCCTGCGATCAGCACGTGGATGGTCTGGCAGCGATCGATAGCGGTGAGATCGAGCTGGTGGCCGGCGAACGCGAGGCGCTGCGTACGCTGCTGCAATCGACTGGCCTGACCGACGATCAGTTCAGCGTGCGCGGCGCCGTGGGCGCGGCCAATTCGGCGATCATCATCGACGCCCATGTGCACACCATGGAGCTGAGCGATGTAAGCCTGGCTGATCTGAGCCCGTTGGCCGAGTTCACGGCGTTGCAGCGTCTGCGATTCACCGGCGGCGCATTGCGCAGCCTGGACGGACTGCCGCAGGCCTGCAAGCTGCGCACGCTGTACGTGGCCAGCGCCGGACTGGCGCGTAGCGACGGTATCGCCAGCTGCGCTGAACTGCGCGACCTGAGCCTGCCCAACAACGCGTTGACCGAGCTGCCGCCGCTGCAGACGCTGCCCATGCTGCAGAATCTGGATCTGGCGGGGAACGCGATCGCTACGGCCGGCAGCATCGTTGGACTACCTGCATTGGAGTCACTCAGTCTGGCTGACAACGGACTGGGCCAGTGCCCGCTGATCGAGTCGCTGCCTGCCTTGCGACGTCTGCTGCTCAGCCGCAACGAACTGACTGATCTCAATGGCTTACGCGACCTGCCGGCCTTGACGCAGCTGCTGGTGGACGACAACCGGCTGGTCGACGCATCGGCCGTGGATCAGTTTGCGCAGCTGGAGGTGCTTAATCTGAACGGCAATCATCTGCAGCAGTTCCCGCTGCGGGTGGCCGAGTTGGATCCGCTGCACTGGAGCGACAACCCCGGCTATCTGACCAAGATCCGCGCCGATCACGACGAGCGCAGAGCGCGACTCACCGAGCGCGGGCTCGCCGAGGCGCTGCCTGCCAGCGACAGCTCGCAAGCCAGCTGGAGCGAAGGTTATTGCCAGTGGCAGGGCAGCAGTCCCAGCTGTCGCTTGTCATTCGATGAGCTGAGTGGAACCCGGCGCGTCTATCTGGCCCGCTGGGCTTCAGATCCGCTGCGCTCGGACCCACGGCGTCGCGGCGTGTCCGGCGTGGTCGCGCGGCTCAGCGTGGCGCAGGGCACGGCGCGCGTCTATCTGAATCGACAGGCGGTCGCGGAGCGGCTGGCGGAGGCGGCACCCACGCCGCAGGTGCGGATCGGCTATCCGTACGCCGAGGCATCGACGGACGACCCCAAGGCCATGGCCGGTCAGCTGTTCGTTGACGGCAGCGGGGTTTGGCTGCTGCTTGAAGCGGTGGGCGGCAGCGCTGCTGAGGTGACCATCCAGATCGAGCCCGGATACGTCCACTAGAGCGTCCTCAACGCACGTAGCTGGCACCGTTGATATCGATGCAGCTGCCGGTGGCGCTGGCGCAGGCGCCGCTGGCCAGGAAGGCGATCATGGCGCCGATCTCGGCTGGATCCGCCATCCGTCCGATCGGGATCTCGCTCTTCGCCGCGGCCAGTCCGGCGGCGTTGTTGGGCGCCATTCGGGTGTCGATCCAGCCCGGCGCCAGGGCATAGGCCAGCACGCCGTCCTTGCCATAGGCGCGGGCCAGGGTCTTGGTCAGCGCCAGCACCGCGCCCTTGCTGGCCGCGTAGGCCGAGTGATCGCCGTCGTCGCCGCGATAGCCTGCGCGGCTGGCGACGTTGATGATGGAACCGCCGCCGCGCTCGACGAAGGCATTCACCGCGCTGCGGCAAAGATCGGCCACCGCCAGCAGATTGACCTGCAGCAGCGTCGCCCAGGCCTGATCCCAATCCTGGTCGGGTCCGTTGAGGCGGTTGGCCAGGTAGATGCCGGCGTTGTTGACCACCACGTCGATGCGGCCCTGGGCCAGCGCGTCGGCCTGCTCGAACAGCGCCCGACCAGCGCCGGGCTGACTCAGATCGGCGGCAATCGCGCCCAGAGCCAACGGTCCCAGCTGCGCGGCGGTCTGCTGCGCAGCGGCGATGTTTTCATTGGCGTGCAATATCACCTGAGCACCCTGCGCCACCAGCGTCTTGGCGGCGGCCAAACCAACCCCGCGGCTGGATCCGCTGATCAACGCACATCGTTCTTGCAGGGCTGGCTTCATCGGCGTCGTTCCCGGGTAGAGAAAGATGCGGATTCTAGCGTGCTCAAGTTACTGTCTTAGGCGACCGGAATCCGGTCAGTAGCCTGTCGCCTGCCCGGAGCTCGCCGCGAACCCCAGATCGGGAATGGAAGACGCGATGGTCGTCTGCTCATCCGCGCCGCAGGCGCGTTCCAGAGGTGAGTCGATGCCGGGTAGATAGGCATCATCGGCGGCGCGCTGCGTGGCCGCCGGCGCGCGCTCGCTGAGCAGGCTGGCGAAGGCGCCTACGAACAAGGCTAGAAACGTCAGTGACCAGAATATGCCGCGCATGGTCCTCTCAGACCGGCTTGGGAGCGGATCGTTCCCAGTCCGCCAGCGGTGCATTGCAGCTCGCAATAACCGCCCCGCCCAGGCATTCATCGTCCTGATACAGGACCACCGATTGCCCCGGCGTGATCGCTCGCTGCGGCTGGTCGAAGTGCAGATGCCAGCGGCCGTCCTCGAGCACCTGGACCCGACAGTCCTGATCGGGCTGGCGATAGCGGGTCTTGGCGGTGCAGCGAAACTTGGTTGCAGGCGGCGTGCCGGCGACGAAATGGCCGGGCTCGGTCAGCAGCTGATCGGCATACAGTGCCGAATGTTGGCCGCCCTGGCCGACGATCAGCGCATTGTCGCTGGCGCGCTTGTGCAGCACATACCAGGGCTCGCCGCTGCCGCCCTTCTGTCCGCCGAGGGACAAACCGCCGCGCTGGCCGAGGGTGTAGAAGGCCAAGCCCTGATGCTCGCCCAGCTCCAGCCCTTCGGGGGTCAGCATCGGACCGGGATTCTTGTGCAGAAAACGCTGCAGGAACTGCCGATGCGGCTGCTCGCCGATGAAGCAGATGCCGGTGGAGTCGCGCTTTTCTGCAACCGGCAGGCCGGCCTCGGCGGCGAGCCGGCGCACCTCGCTCTTGAGCAGTTCGCCGAGCGGAAACTCGGCGATCGCCAGCTGCGACTGGTCGAGCAGATGCAGGAAGTAGCTTTGATCCTTGCCCGGGTCGCGGCCCTTGAGCAGCTTGACGGTTGCCGCGCTGCGATCGATGCGGGCGTAGTGGCCGGTGGCCACCCGCTTTGCACCCATCTGCCGAGCGACGTCGGCGAAAGCGCTGAACTTGACCTCGCGATTGCACAGCACGTCCGGATTCGGCGTGCGTCCGGCGCGGTGTTCGGCCAGGAAATGCTCGAAAACCCGGTCCCAGTAGGCGGCCGACAGATTCCGGACCTGGAAGTCGATGCCGATGTGAGCGGCCACCTTGGCCGCGTCGCGGGCGTCGATCTCGGCCGGGCACTCGCCGTCGGCGTCGTCCAACTCCCAGTTGTGCATGAAGATCGCAGTGGACTTGCGACCCTGGCGCTGCAGCAGCAGCGCGGTCACGGCCGAATCCACACCGCCGCTCAGACCGACGACTACGGGGTCGACCGAGGCTGCCTGTGCGCCCTTGCTCACAGGTGGGCCAGCAGATCCAGGGCGACGCGCCGACCGGCGCGATAGTCGTCGATGCTGCGCAGCACCATGGCCGAACGCAGACGGTGACTCTTGCCGATCTCATCGCGGTCCAGCCACACCGCGCGCAGGATGCCGTCATCCAGCGAGCGCTCGGGGTAATGGGCGATCAGCCGCGCGGCAAAGGCAAAGCGCACAAAGTGGCGCCCGCGCACGTTCATCTGATAGACCCCGACCAGCGCATAGGGCTCCACCTCGCAGCCGGTTTCCTCCATGGTCTCGCGGCGAGCCGCCTCGATCAGGGTCTCGTCGGGATCCAAGTGCCCTGCGGGCTGGTTGAACACCGGCTTACCGCCGATCAGTTCCTCCACGAGCAGGAATCGACCCTTGTCCTCGACCACGGTGGCGACGGTCACCCGCGGCTTGAAAACCGGCTGTGAACGGCCTTCAGGCGTCTTGGCTGTGGGCTGCTTCGGTACCGACATACGTGCCTAGGCCGGCAGGCGGCGGATGCGGGCGCCCAGGGTCGACAGCTTCTCTTCGATGATCTCGTAGCCGCGGTCGATGTGGTAGACGCGATCGACTTCGGTCTCCCCATTGGCGGCCAGTCCGGCCAGCACCAACGATGCCGAGGCGCGCAGATCGGTCGCCATCAGCGGCGCACCGGTCATCGAAGGCACTCCGGCCACGATCGCCGTGTTGCCCTGCAGGCGGATGTCGGCGCCCAGCCGGCGCAGCTCATGCACGTGCATGAAGCGATTCTCAAACACCGTTTCGGTAATCGTGCCGACGCCTTCGGCGATGCAGTTCAGCGCGGTGAACTGGGCCTGCATGTCGGTGGGGAAGGCCGGGTAGGGCGCAGTGGTCAGGTCTACCGCTTTGGGCCGCTTGCCCTTCATGTCCAGGGTGATGTGGTCGGTTCCGATGTCCAAATGGGCGCCGGTCTCCTGCAGCTTGTTGAGCACCGCATCCAGGGTCTCCGGGCGCGCCTTCTTCACCGTCACGCGGCCCTGCGAGATCGCGCCAGCGACCAAAAAGGTGCCGGTTTCGATGCGATCCGGAAGCACTTCGTACTCGCAGCCGTGCAGTCGCTCTACGCCGTGGACCACGATGGTGCTGCTGCCGGCGCCTTCCACCTTGGCGCCCATGGCGTTGAGGAAGTTCGCCAGATCGACCACTTCGGGCTCTTGCGCGGCGTTCTCGATGATCG
>JAUIFV010000239.1 GCA_030430155.1 Gammaproteobacteria bacterium | reverse complement strand
GGGCAAGGTCTCTGACGACGTGGAAGTGGACGATGACGCCACCGAATCACGCCTGTACACGGTGCAGAGCGGCGACACCCTGGGCAAGATCGCCAAGGAGATGTACGGCAACGCCGGCAAGTATCCGGTCATCTTCGAGGCCAATCAGCCGATGCTGGAAAGCCCGGACAAGATCTACCCCGGTCAGGTGCTGCGGATTCCGCCGCTGGATTGATGCTCGGCCAAGTATGCGATCACGCGGCGAGCGCTGATCGTGTTTGAATAGAGCGCGGGAGTCGCATCGGGCGACCCCGCGCTTTTTCTTTTCCTGGTCACCGCGAGGCGCCCATGCACGATCACGGCACCTTCCTTACCTCGCTGGCCGCCGTGCTCTGCGTGGCGGCGCTGACCACTACGCTATTCCAACGCCTGAAACTGCCGATCGTGCTGGGCTATCTGATGGCCGGGGTGATCATCGGCCCCAGCCTGGGCCTGCTCAACGTCGCCGATGCGGACACCGTCACCGTGCTTTCGGAGCTGGGGGTGATCCTGCTGCTGTTCTTCCTCGGCCTGGAGTTCAGCTTCGGCAAGCTGCTCAAGGTGGGCATCCGCGGGGTGATCATCGCCACCCTGGAAGTGGGCTTTCTGCTCTGGATCGGCACCATGGTCGGTCAGGCCTTCGGCTTCAGCGCCACCGAGGCCTTTTTCATCGGCGGCATTGTCGCCATCGGCAGTACCACCATCATCGCCAAGGTGTTCGAGGAGCAGCGGGTCACCGGCGAGCTGCGCAATCTGGTCTTCGCGGTGCTGATCGTCGAAGACCTGATTGCGGTGATCCTGCTGGCGCTGTACACAACCATCGGCCGCGGTGGCGATATGAGTGCGATGGGCCTGGCCCAGGAGGGACTGAAGCTGGTCGCCTTCCTGGCCGCGCTGATCATCGTCGGGATGATCGTGGTGCCGCGGCTGATGCACTCGGTGATGCGCATCAACCGCCCGGAAACCACGCTGGTCACCAGCATCGGGGTGTGCTTCGCAGCCGCCCTGGCGGCGCAGTATTTCGGCTATTCGGTGGCCTTGGGCGCCTTCCTGGCCGGCTCGCTGATCGCCGAATCCGGCGAGGAGAAGCGCGTCGAAACGTTGGTTCGGCCGGTGCGCGACATGTTTGCCGCGGTGTTCTTCGTAGCCGTCGGCATGTCCATCGATCCGCGGGTGATCGCCGAGCAGTGGCAAACCGTGCTGGCGCTGACCGTGGTGGTGATGCTGGGCAAGCCGCTGGCGGTGACCCTGGGCGCCTTCGCCACCGGCTGCAACGTGCGCACCTCGGTGCGCGCCGGGATGACCCTGTCGCAGATCGGCGAGTTCAGCTTCATCATCGCCGGCTTGGGCGTGGCGCTGGGCGCGCTGGATCCCAAGGCCTATCCGCTGGCGGTATCGGTTTCGGCGATAACCGCGCTGACCACGCCGTGGATGATTCGCGCCGCTGGACCGGTGTCGACCTGGGTGGACGCCAAGCTGCCGCGTCCGCTGCAGACCTTCTCGGCGCTGTGGGGCAGCTGGATCGAGGAGCTGGGCAAGGCGCGCAGCAAGCCCAGCGGTCGCGGTTCGCGGATGCGTCGGCTGTGGCTGCTGATGTTTGTCGACGCGGCGCTGCTGTGCGTGCTGGTGGTGGTCGCTTCACTGGGCGAAAGCCGGCTGGAGGCCTGGCTGGAGCAAAGCACGCCGCTGGCCGCCGAAGCCGCCAGCTGGGGAGTGATGATCGGCACTCTGCTGCTCGCTGCGCCGCTGATCCTGGGCATCTTCAGGCTCGCCGTCGCCCTGTCACGGGAGCTGGCGGTGATGGCGCTGCCGCGACTGGATCAGGGCGTGGACTTCGCAGATGCGCCGCGCCGGGCGCTGCTGATGGGGCTGCAGATCGCCATACTGCTGCTGGTCGGCATTCCCTGTCTGGCGATTACCCAACCCTTCCTGCCAACAGCGCAGGGCGCCTGGGTGCTGGGCCTGATCCTGCTGCTGATGGGCATCGCCTTCTGGCGCAGCGCGGCCAATCTGCAGGGCCATGTGGTCGCTGGATCGCAGGCGATCCTGGAAACCCTGACCAAGCGCGCGCCCGGCGCCGGCGCCGGCGCCGAGGCCCACGCGCTGGAACAGATCAACGAACTGCTGCCGGGCCTGGGCGAGCTGCACCAGGTGCCCATTGCCACCGACAGCCCGGTGGTGGGCCGTACGCTGGCCGAGCTCAATCTGCGCAGCCAGACCGGTGCCACGGTGCTGGTTATCCTGCGCGGTGAGGAATCGGTGCTCACTCCCGACGGTCATGAGGTGGTCCAGCCCAACGACATCCTGGTGCTGGCCGGATCGCACCGGGCAGTGCGCACGGCGTCGCGGCAGATTGAGAATGCTGAGCCTGCGCTGCAGGCTTAGAGCAAGGGCCCAGGGCACAGGGCTCAGGTTCGAGTGGCGGGATCAGGGCTGGGTCTGGGCGATCACGGCCAAGTAGCGGCGTACGGTTTCCTCCAGGCCCAGGTAGATCGCGTCGCCGATCAGGGCGTGGCCGATGGAGACCTCGGCGATTTCCGGCACCCTGGTCAGCAGCGGTCCCAAGTTGTGCAGGTCCAGATCGTGTCCGGCATTGAGTTCCAGTCCGGCCGCCAGCGCGCCGTCGGCGGCTGCGCGCATTTTCTCCAGCGCCAGTTCGGACTCGCCGGCGGCGCAGCGGGCAGCGAAGGGTCCGGTGTAGAGCTCGATTCGATCGGCACCCAGCTCCCGAGCCAGCGCCCAGTCCTGGGCATCCTCGTCCATGAACAGGCTGACCCGAATGCCCAGCTCGCGCAGTTCGGCAATCAGCGGCGCCACCCTCTCGCCGTCACGGCGCAGATCCCAGCCGTGGTCGGACGTGATCTGCTGATCGTCGTCGGGAACCAGGGTGGCCTGTGCCGGACGCACCTGGCGCAGCATTGCCATGAAGCCGGGATAGCGTTCGCTGGGACCGGCAAAGGGGTTGCCTTCGATGTTGTATTCCACCGCATAACGCCCGGCCAGCGCGTAGACATCGTCCGGACGGATGTGGCGCAGATCAGGGCGCGGATGCACGGTGACGCCTTCAGCGCCGGCGGCCACCGCCACGTCTGCGGCGTCTACCACGCTTGGCGCAGTGCCGCCGCGGCTGTTGCGCAGCACCGCGATCTTGTTCACGTTGACGCTGAGTCTGGTCATGGTCGGACTCCAATCCGGCTCGAACGAGCCAATTCTGAGCGCATTTCACGCACTTTTTCCGATTTCCAAGTGTATGGTCGAGACATCGGGCGTAGCTGCTTGTAAAGTTAGGCTAACGCGGATTGTGGCCAATGCCGCCGACGCTGTACTTCCCGGCGGCGACTTGGTGTAGCATTGGCGCCCCTTTAAGAAGCGCTTCAAATTATTTTGGAGCTGTCAAACCACGCTAAGAGGTAGATCATGGAAAACCAAATGGGTTTGCGGCACATGCTGGAGCACATGGATGTCGTCGGTTGGGGAACCTTCCTGACGCTCTGTGGAATGGGTGTGCTGACGCTGTGGTTCATCATCGTGGGTTTCATTCGCAACACCGGCGTGCGCGCTCGCGCGGCGAAGGTCGTGCGCACCTTCTGGGAAACCCAGAACCCGCAGGAAGCCATCCGCGCGATGGAAGCGCAGCCGAAGAGCGAACCCTTCTCCAAGATTGCTCTGGACTGTGCCAACGCCGCTGCCCATCACACCAAGAGCGAGGGTAGCCGTCTGGTTGAGGCGCTCAATCGCAGTGAGTTCATCGACCGTGCGCTGCGTCAGGCTGTCAGCCGTGAGAGTGGTCGACTGGAAGGCGGTCTGACCCTGCTCGCCTCGGTCGGCTCCACCGCGCCCTTCGTTGGTCTGTTCGGTACGGTGTGGGGTATCTACCACGCGCTGATCACCATCGGCGCCTCCGGTCAGGCCTCCCTGGACGTGGTTGCCGGTCCGGTCGGTGAAGCGCTGATCATGACCTGCTTCGGTCTGGGCGTGGCTATTCCGGCAGTGCTGGGCTACAACTTCTTCGTTCGCGCCAACCGCGTCACCCTGGCTCAGTTCGACGAGTTCGCTCACGACCTGCACGACTACTTCGCTACCGGCGCCCGCGTCGGTGGTGGCGGTGGCGGCGCTACCCAGCGCGTGCCGACTCCGGCGCCGAAGCCTGCCAAGGCCTAAAGCTCAAACACCAACTGGTGTAGCAAAAAGCCCCGCTTTTGCGGGGCTTTTTGTTTGTGTAGGATCGTGCGGCACGCCGCCTGCCGATCACGATGTCCGACTCCGATTCACGATCATTGACGGCTCTGCTGGAGGCCTGGCGCGGGGGCGAAGGAGCCGCCTACGGCGCGCTGTTCGAGCAGGCCTACGCGCAGCTCAAGCTAATCGCCAACCAGCGTATCGGCTCGGCTCCCTGTGCCACCCTGTCGCCGACCGAGCTGGTGCACGAAGCCGCGATGAAGGTGATCGGCAACCAGCTTAGCTGGAAGGACCGCAACCACTTTTTCGCTTCGATGTCGATGATCATGCGCTCGGTACTGATCGATCGTGCCCGCGCCCGGCTCAGTCAGAAGCGCGCCGGTCACGCCGTTCATGTGACCCTGGGCCAGGTCGAGGTTGGCGACGATTCGCCCATCTTGGATCTGTTGGCTTTGGATGACGCACTGAATCGCCTGCAGGCGCTGGACGAACGCAGCAGCTCGGTATTGCACCTGACCTACTTTGGCGGCCTCAGCCGGCAGCAGATCAGCGATGTCCTGCAAGTCTCGGTGCAGATCGTCGATCGCGAGCTGCGCTTTGCCAAGTCCTGGCTTAACAGCCATATCGAGAGCAGCCTGTGAGCCAGCTCCATGCCGCTCAGTTCGCCCGCCTGAAGACTTGTTTCGCCAAGCTCAGCGAGCTACCCCAGGAGCGCCGCGAGGAGGCGCTGGCGGCGCTGCGGGAAGACGCCGAGGTGATCGCCGAACTGCGTCGAATGCTGGCCAAGACCACCATTGCGGACGAGCGCTTTGCCGCGCCGGTGCGCCAAGCCTACGCCGAACTGCATGCCGATCACCCGGGCAGCGGCGCAACCATTGGCGCCTGGACGCTGCAAGATGAAATCGGCAGCGGTGGCATGGGGCGGGTGTTCCGCGCCCGACGCAGCGACGGCCATTTCGATCAGCTTGCGGCGATCAAGTTGCTGTCCGGCACACCGAGCGCCCCCGCGCTGCGGCTGATGGCGCGCGAGCGGCAGATTCTGGCCAATCTGAATCACCCCAACATCGCCCGCCTGCTCGACGGCGGCAGCACCGCCAACGGCCAACCCTACTTCGTGATGGAGTATGTCGACGGCATGCCCATCGACCAGTACGTGCAGCAGCGGCGCCTGACTCAAGGCCAGCGCATCAACCTGATCATCGAAGTCTGTGCGGCCGTAGCCTTCGCCCATCAGCAGCTGGTCATTCACTGCGACTTGAAGCCGAGCAATATCCTGGTCACCAGTCAAGGCCGGCCGATGCTGCTGGACTTCGGGATCTCGCGCCAGCTCGCTGCTGCGGGGCAGGTCGAGGAGGGGGCTACTCAGGAGACGGCCAATCCCGCCGCCAGCCGCAATCCCGCCGAGGCGCTGATCACCACACCGGCCTACACCCCCGGCTTCGCCAGTCCGGAGCAGGTCCAGGCGCAGCGCGTGGGCACTGCGACCGATCTGTACAGCCTGGGTCTGGTACTGGCTGAGCTGCTGGGAGCGCGCAACGATCGCAGCGGCTTGTCTGTCGATTTGGCCGCGATCCTTGACAAGGCAACCGAACAGGAGCCGCGCCATCAAGGCGGCACGATTGTGCCGTTTCAAGACGGGCGGCTGTTACTGG
>JAUIFV010000034.1 GCA_030430155.1 Gammaproteobacteria bacterium | reverse complement strand
GAGCGCAGATCGATATCGCCAGCCAGAGCACGCCGGTACTGCTGGATCAGGGCACGCTGTCGTTTTCCGTGCAGCAGGGCAATCTGACCGCGCAGCTGGGTACGCGAGTAATTGATCTGCCCGATGTGCAGGGCTTCCTGCCCTGGGCCGGCCTGGATCTGGAGGTGAGCTGGCGCCTGCCCTGGCAGGGGATCATCTCGGTCGGAGCCCAGAATGTGGTTAGCAAGGGCACCCCACCACCGCTGCTCGACCCCACCGCCGAGGACACCACCGAGAGTTTCTCGCGGGTGCCCTACGTGCGTTATCACCAGGATCTGTAGTTTCCGGATCTGACGGTTGCCTGAAGCCACGATCGGCTTGATGCCCCACAGTTGCCTGAGGGCTGAGGGCTGAGGGCTGAGGGCTGAGGGCTGAAGCAGACTACTCCGCCCCTCAGAGGCTTCATGGCCCTGAGCATTTCGCTCTAAACGTAAAACGTAAAACCTAAAACCCAGCAGGGCGTAGCCCTGTGGCCCTATTGCTCTGCCAGCGACTGTCGCGCTTCCTGGGCTGCCTGCCCCCAGCTTTGTTCGATCTGTGCCTGCGCCTGAACCAGCAGTTCGGCGTTGGGCAGGCTGCCGTTCTCCAATGCACCGTCGATCACTCGCAGCGCCGAACGGATGGTGTTGGAAAGTCCGTCGAAGCCATACATCGCGGTCGATCCGGCCAATCGGTGCAGCGCGCTGCGCAAATCGCCCGCTGCATCCTCATTGGGTTGCGACAAGAAGCTCTCGAACAGCCCGTTGAGCTCCTCCTTTTTCTCCGGAAGGCTCTCCAGATAGCGCATCAACAATCCAGGCGGAATAAATGCTGCCGACACCGCAATCTCCTCGCCCTTGCCTACTGACGTTCAAGAGTACACCAGGGGATCTTGGAATGGATTGATGCGTACCCCATGGGGTGCAAATCGTCGCGCTGATGCCTGGGCGCCCATCACGAACCGCTGTGCCGGGTTGCGAACTCGCAGGTGACTCAGCGACGAGTTGCGCCGCCATTGCGCTGCTGCTTGAGCTCGTACATTGCCCGGTCCGCTCGTCCGATCATCGCCGCCGCACTATCGCGCCCGCCCAACTCGCTCACGCCAATGCTGACATCCAGGGTCAATCCATCGGCGTCTACCGGTATGGCCAGATTTCGCAAGCGCTCGCGAATCCGCTGCGCCACCTGCTGCGCCTCGGGTTGGGTCAACCCGGGCAAGGCGACCACAAACTCCTCGCCGCCGTAGCGCCCAGCCAGCCCATGCGGCAACACCTCCTGATGAATGACCTGCGCCAAGGCGCGCAGCGCCTGATCACCCGCCTCATGCCCTTGCGTGTCGTTGAGCAGCTTGAACTGATCCAGATCCAGAAACAGCATCGCCAGCGGTCGCTTGGTAGCCCTGGCACGAGTCATCATCGTTTCCAGGCGCGCCGACCACGCGCGCCGATTGAGCAATGCAGTGAGCGGATCGGTGTCGGCCAGCATGCGCGCCATATCACGCTCATGGCGCAGCGCCAGCGCTCTTCCGGCCAGACCCAGCGACAGCACCAGCGCCTCGAAGGCGCCGGCGGCAAGCATGCCCTCACGCAACCAGGTAACGGATCTGAGCGCCTCCAAACTGGCGCTGTCGAGCATGGTCAGCAGCAACAGCGGGGTCCAACCGAGCAGGAATACACCCGCGTAGCGAGAACCCTTCAGCCAGGCGCGGGTGCTGACAAAGAGCAGGATAGGCACCGCCAGCACCAGCATCGGATTGATCAGATAGCGCGGCAGCGCTTGCAACGGCGCCCAGGGAAGCGTACCGATCAACATCAACGCCAAGACCGCGTAGCCCAACCCCAACACGACCCTGCGTCCGCTTGGCGAATAGCGCCTCAGGGTGGCAAAACGGTCGAGAAAGAGCGTGGCCAAACAAACCGAAAGCCCGGTCACCGCTCGGCCCAGCCAGCGGAATTGCGCCCAGGCCTGGTCCCAACCCAGCAGCGACACCACGTAGCCAGACTGCAGCAACAGGATCATGGCGAAGCACAGCACATAGCCTGCGTAGTAGACGAAGGTGGCGTCGCGCAAGATCAGCGCAAAGAACAAGGCGACGACGGCCATCGCGGCCATGATCGCAAAGCAGGCGCTGGCAAAGCCCAGCCAGCGATCATTCTCGGCAACGAAATCGGCGCGTCTGACCAAGGCAAAGTTGATACGGCTGACGCGCACCGGCCCCGGCTCCAGGCGCAACAGGAATGGCGCTGTAACTGGAGCATCTAGCGGAAAGTGCAGGCGGCCGTGGCCCTGCTGTATTCCCGGCGGCGCGGGGATTAGCGCCTGCAGGCTCCACCTCAGTTGGCTGTCAGCGTAAAGCGAAATCTGCTCCAGCGCTGCATTGCGGACCACTAGCGATAGATCGCCATCCGGCCAACCGGCCGCGACCGGCGTCAAGCGCAGCCACACGCCGTCCGGGTTACGCGGAAAGGCGGTGAGTTCGGCGGGATTGAAGGCGCTGAAAGCGTCGTCGTGGGCGCCGCCGAGGATTGTGGCCGCGCTGACTTCAGGACCACCCCGCAGCCACTCGCCGCGTAGTGCGATATCCGCGCGCAGCGGGGCGGCGCACGCAGTAAGCAATACGACGATCAGCGCTAAGAACCAGCATTGCCGTGCCGCCGGGCCCATGCCGCCGCTAAACCCCTAGTCGGTCCCGCAGCGCGTACCAACCCGCGCCCAGGGCGGTCAACGGCACGCGCAGCAGCCGCCCACCGGGGAATGGGTAATGCGGCAGTTCGGCAAAATGACGCAGCCGGCTGTCGTCACCGCCGATCGCCTCGGCCAGCAAGCGCCCGGCCAGATGGGTGAAGGTCACCCCGTGGCCCGAACAGCCCTGCGAATAGTAGATGTTGTCGGCCAGCTGTCCCATCTGCGGCAGTCGCGACAAGGTGAGCAGGAAGTTGCCGGTCCAGGCGTAGTCGATGGCCACCCCGCACAGCTGCGGGAAAGTGCGCTCCAGGTTGGGGCGGATCAGCGCTTCGATGCGCTTGGGATCGCGCGCGCCGTAAATCACGCCGCCGCCGAAGATCAGTCGGCGGTCGGCCGAAAGACGGTAGTAGTCGAGCAGGAAGTCGTTGTCTTCCACGCAGTAGTCACTGGGAATGACCTCACGCCAGCGCTCGCCCAAGGGCTCGGTGGCCACCACCTGGGTGCCGCAAGGCATCGACTTGGCCGCCAGCTTCGGCTCCAGATCGCCGATGTAGGCGTTGCAGGCGACGACTACCGTATCGGCGCGGACCGCGCCCTGGGCGCAGCGCACCAGCGCCTTGCTGCCGCGCTCGATCGAAGTTACCGCGGAGCCCTCGAAGACCTTCCCACCCAGGCTCTCCACTGCGGCAGCTTCACCCAAAGCCAAGTTGAGCGGGTGGATATGGCCGCCGCTCTCGTCGACCAGAATGGCCTGGTAGGCATCGGTGGCCACAAAGCGCTGCAGCTCGCTGCGGTCGTAGAGGGCCAGATTCCGGTTGCCGTAGCGCTCCCACAGCGCCTTGTGCTCTTCCAAGTCCTTGATCTTGCGTTTGCTCTTGGCTGCGTAGATGCCGCCGACCTTCAGATCGCAGTCGATAGCGTATTGCTCCACCCGCTGGCGAATGATCTGCGCCCCTTCGAAGGCCATTGCACCCAGCGCCTTGGCCGCGTTGGCGCCGTGGGCTGCCTCGATGACGTCCATATCGCGCGAATAGCTGTGCACGATCTGCCCACCGTTGCGACCCGAAGCGCCCCAGCCAACCCGATTGGCCTCCAGGACCACCACCTCCCGTCCCTGCTCGAGCAGATGCAGAGCCGTCGACAGGCCGGTGTAACCCGCACCTATGACGCAGACCTCAGCGCTGATTTCCTGCTGCAGCGGTGGGCGCGGTGGCGCTGGATTGGCGCTCGCCGCGTAGTAGGAAGGGGCGTGTTCGTCCATGTTGGCTATCGAGTTCCAGGGGCTCGCAGCTTATGCTACTCCGCCGGCTCGAGTGTCTACGCCCACTCAAGAACTGCCTTGCAACCTGAGCAGCCAGGCCAGCAGCGGCAGCCAAGCCAGGGCAATCAACACCCCATAACCAACCAGCCCGGCCGCCAGCCGCGGCGCCAGCTGGTGCTGTATGGCCAGCGCACCGGCGGTGACCATCGCCGGCATCGCCGCCTGTAGCACGCCCGCGCCGAGTACCGCTTCAGGCGCGGCGCTCAGGCGCAGCAAGGCGTAGGCCAGCAGCGGCGAAAGCAGCATCTTGATCGCCAGACCGGCCAGCAAAGGGGCGCGCTCGTCTCGTAGCGGTGTGAGGTGGAAGCTCAGCCCGACTGCGTATAAGGCAATCGGCACCAGCAGCCCTGCAATGCGGCTGAGAAACTGCTCCAGCCAGGCCGGAGGCGCCAGCGGCAGCAGGGCCAGGACCAGCGCAACGAATGCCGGATAGGTGATCACCGTGAGCACGGTTTGGCGCGGGCCTGGACGCGGAGCACCGCTGTAAGTTGCGGCGACGCTCAAGCCGCCGACCGTCAGTAGCACAAAGGTGCCCAACTGGTCGTAGACCACCGCCGCAGGCATCGCCGCCGCGCCGAGCAGCCCCTGCACCATCGGATAGCCCAGGAATGCGGTGTTGCCCAGCATCAGGGTCAGTATCAGGCAGCCTTCCACCCGTCGCGACCAGCCCAGGCGCCGCGCGAGCAATACCGCCAACAGCCAGCCCAGCGCGCCCAATCCCCAGGCGACCAGCACCAGCACCAGCAATGACGGCTGCCACTGCAGCTTGCGAACGGTCAGATAAACCAGCGCCGGCAGGCAGATTTGCAGCACGAAGCGATTGAGCACTTCGCTGGCCTGCTCGGGCAATAGCCCAACCCGCCGGCTGAATACGCCCAGGGCGAACATACCGGCGATCAGGATCAGCGAATCCAACAACAAACGGGCGCCCTTCTCAGCTGCTGAGACATGAGGTCCGCACTCTAACCGCTCACCGTACCGGATGGAGGCCCCATGAACCGCGAAAAGCTGCTGCAGTCACGCTGGATACCCGCATTTTGGTTCTCACTGGCACTGTTCTGCGCCCTGCTCCCCGATAGCGCCCGACACAGCTGGGGCCTGCTAGCGCAGTTCTGGTATTGGCTGGCCCTGGCCCTGATCTGCCTGCGCTGGCAGCAGCTTGGCAACGCCGAACAGACCCGCCCCAGCGCCCGCCGCCGACGCCGCCCCGCCGCCACCCGCCGACGCCATCGCCCAACGGCACATCCGACGCACTCCCGAACCGGCTGACTCCCAATCGAGCGCGCTTCTCCCTGGCTACTGGAACTGGCTACTGAAACTCGCTCCACGACATAAAATGTCTTGACATAGTATGTCTACCGACTCTATGCTGATTTCATCGTCGAATCGGTAAAGCACAGAGGTCGGTGATGCCCACTCGCAAACTCCTCCCGCTGCTGAAGAAGTCGCTGCGTCCCCTGCGCCGCCAGCTGCTGCTGGAGGAGATCGAGCTGGCCGGCGTGAGCGGCGAGGTGCCAGTGGTGGAAGTCAGCTTCCCCAGCGCCGAGCGCGAATCGATATTCGTCACCGACGCCGGTGACCAACTGCTCTGCATCTGCTATCTGTGGCGTACCGACGAGGTCAGGGAGGAGTTTCGCAGCGAGCTATTGACCACGCTGTTGGAGCTCAACCCCTCAGTGCCGTTGTCCTCTTTCGGGATCATCGGACACCACTACGTGATCTTTGGCGCGCTCAGCCCCGATGCCACCGCCGAGGACATGGCGCTGGAATTGGCCACGCTGAGCGACAACGCGGTCGATTCGATCGCCACCCTCGCCCACTTTTTGAGGTAGCGCGATGGCCTGGTGGAATGAAGTGTTGGGCCTGCTGCACCAAGAGTGGAGCCATCTGGGTGATTCCGGCAAGGCGCATGCCGAAATGTCGGAATCGCTGCGCGAGGCGCAGAAGCTGCTCACCCGCACTACAGACGAGCTTGAGCAGGCTCAGGCCCAGGCTGAAGCCGCACGGCGCCGCCTGGCCCGGGCTCGCAATGCCATCGAAGCACTGGCGCAGGCGCCCGACGGCCATCCCGGCTATCGCGAGCGCCTGACCGAGCTGGCTAGTGCGTTGACTCGCGAATCGGAGCTGGTGGCCACTTTCGATGCCCACATCGAGCAGCTCTCCGGCCTGCGCGACCGCATCGGCGGTCAGCTGCGCCAACTGGACCGCGACCTCAACATGATGGATGCGGCCAGCGGCGCAGCTGCGGCAGTGGCCCAGGTTGGCGATCGCCCGCGTGCGGCCAAGCGTGCAGGTAAGCCCGGCTTCCGTGGCAAACGCTCCGACGCGGTGCTAAGCACCCTGGAAGCGCTGCCCCAGCGCGACACCGACAAGCCTTCGAAGCAGAAGAAGAGCACCAAACGCAGCACGCGGACCAAACGCGATGAAGACTGAGCAGCTGCCCAAACGCTGGCGCAGCACCGCCGGCGCGCTGCGCGCGGTACAGGTCGCATTCGACGTCTCCGAATCGGTCATGGAAGCGGTGCGGCGCACCGCCTTCGAGGACAATCTGTCGCAGCCGGACGTGGTGCGCAGCATCCTCGGACTGCCGATCTCGCGCCGCGCCAAGCGCCCGCGGCTGACCGTCAGCCTCTCCGAGCAGGACTACCAAACCCTGGGCGAGCGCTATCAGCTGGACCCCAAGGACGCGCTGGCGATCAAGGAACGTGTGCTGGGTGAACTAGTGGAGTTTGCCCGGCAGAAGGAGGCCAAGGAACAACCATGATCTCCCGCCTATTCCCCGACTCTGTTCGGCAACCGGAGACTGCCTAGCCATGGACGCCTTTCTGCACAACATCAGCCACTTTCCCGGCGTCGTGCCGACCTTCGTCATCGGCGTGCTGATGGCATTCTGGGCGCTGGCGATCCTGGGCATGCTGGATTTTGAAACCTTCGGCCCGGACTGGCTGGGTGGTGGCGATCTGGAGTTCGACACCGATGCCGAAGGCAACAGCGTGCCCGACGTGCTGGTCGCCTTGGGACTCGATCGCCTGCCCTTCTCCATCGTGGTCAGCGCGGTAGCCTTCTTCTGGTGGCTGTTCACCATGTTGGTCAACCAGTGGCTCGGCTGGCTGCCGCTACCGGGCTGGCTGCTGGGCTCGCTGATCCTGCTCGGCTGCGGGCTGCTTGCTTTGCCGGTCGCGGCGCGTGCACTGCGTCCCTTGCGCCCGGTATTTGCCGTTCACGAAGGCAAGACTCGAGTCGATCTGGTCGGACGCCGCTGCAAGGTACTGACCTTGCGTGTTGACGAGAACTTCGGTCAGATCCGTGTGGAACTGCCCGAAGGCACCGACTACACCCTCAAGGCCTGGGCACGCACACCGAACGATATGAGCAAGGGCTCGTCGGCGCTGATTCTGAGCTACGACGAGCAAAGTGACCGTTATGAAATCGAAGCCTGGGACGGCGAAACGCTGTCTTCGGCCGGCTAGCCGGGTGCTCCGCACCTACCCATAAGGCCATCAACCAAGGAATGCGCAATGGATAATCTGATCATCCTCGCCGTCGGCATCGCGCTGTTCGTCATCATCCTGATGTTCGTGGTCGCCGTGGTGGCCAAGTTCTATCAGAAGGTGGAACAGGGTCGCGCGATGATCGTCAACACCATGCGGGCCGAGCCGGAAGTGACCTTCACCGGCCGCCTGGTGATCCCGGTCTTGCACAAGCGCGAGACCATGGACATCTCGCTGAAAACCATTGAAATCGAGCGCGCCGGCAAGGAAGGCCTGATCTGCAAAGACAACATCCGCGCCGACATCAAGGTGAAGTTCTTCGTGCGGGTCAACAAGACCGCCGGTGACGTGCTCAAGGTGGCACAGAACATCGGCTGCGCCCGTGCCTCAAACCAGGAAACGCTGGAGAATCTGTTCAGCGCCAAATTCTCCGAGGCGCTCAAGACCGTCGGCAAGGCGCTGGATTTCGTCGAGCTCTATCAGGCTCGCGACCGCTTCCGCGACGACATCATCGCCCAGATTGGCGACGACCTGTCCGGCTATGTGCTGGAAGACGCGGCCATCGATTTTCTCGAGCAGACCCCGCTGGAATCGCTCGATCCCCACAACATCCTCGACGCCCAGGGCATCCGCAAGATCACCGAGCTGACCGCCGAGGAAAACGTCCAGACCAACGAATTCCGCCGCAACGAAGAGATGCGGATCAAGAAGAAGGACGTCGAAACCGCCGAGGCGGTGATGGAGCTGGAGCGGCAGGAAGAGCACGCGCAGGCCAATCAGCAGCGCGAGATTGCCAGCACCCGCTCACGCGAGGACGCCGAGGCTGCCAAGGTCGCCTCTGAAGAGCGGATGAAGGCCGAGCTTGCGCGCATCGCCGCCGACCAGGCCATTGCGGTGCAGAACGAGAATCTCAAGCGCGAGACCGAGGTCGCCGAGAAGAACCGCGAGCGCGCCGTGGCGATCGAAGAAGAAAAGGTCATTCGGGCACGAGAGCTGGAGACGGTGGATCGCGAGCGCGAGGTCGCCCTGCAGCGCATCGAAGCCGAAAAGGCCGTCGAAGTGCAGAAGAAGGCCATCGCCGACGTGGTGCGCGAGCGCATTGTCGTCGACCGCACCGTCGCCGAGCAGGAAGAGGAAATCAAGAACGTCCGCGTGCTTTCCGACGCCGAGCGTTCGAAGAAGAGCGCCATCGTGTTGGCCGAAGGCCAGGCCGAAGAGAAGTTCATTGCCGAAGTCAAGCAGGCCCAGGCACAGGAACAGCAGGCCAAGCACAAGGCCAACGAGGAGCTGACCCTGGCAGACGCCAAGCTGGCCGTGGCCGGCAAGGCCGCCGAAGCCAAGAAGCGCGAGGCCGAGGGTCAGGAAGCCTTGGCCGCCGCTGACGGTCTGGCCCAGGCCAAGGTCGCCATCGCCAAGGCAGATGCCCTGGAGAAGGAAGGTCTGGTCGCGGCCAAGGTCAAGCAGGTCGACGCCGACGCCATCCGCGCCCAGGGCGAAGCTCAGGCCGAGGCGCTGCGGCTGAAGATGGAAGCCGAGGCCACCGGACGCGAGAAGCAGGGTCGCGCCGACGCCCAGATCAAGCTGGCCGACGCCGAAGCGGTGTCGCTGCAGGGCAAGGCCCAGGCCGAAGCGCTGCAGCTGCGCCTGGAGGCCGAGGCCACCGGCAAGCAGAAGGCTGGCGAGGCCGAAGCCAAGGCGATCGCCGCCCGTTTCGCCGCCGAAGCCGCGGGTCTGCGCGAGAAGTTCGAGGCGATGACCCAGATGAGCGCCGAGACCCGCGCCCACGAAGAAAAGCGCATGCAGCTGGACTACCAGCACGCGCAGATGCTCAAGAGCATCGACGCCAACCAGGCCATCGCCAATCAGCAGGCCGCGGTGCTGGCCGAGGCGATCAAGGCGGCCAAGATCGAGATCGTCGGCGGCGACGGCGCCTACTTCGAGCGCTTCATGAACTCGCTGAGCATCGGCAAGGCCATCGAAGGCACGGTCAGCAAGAGCGAGCTGCTCGATCAGGCCACCCGCGCCCACCGCGCCGGCGATCGCGATCTGATCGAAGACGCCAAGGGCCTGATCGCCGCAGTCGGCGGACCGGACAAGCTGCGTGATCTCTCCGTCGCCGCCCTGGCCCAGCAGCTGCTGGCCGCCGGCAAGGGCCGCGAATTGGCCATGCTGCAGGAGCTGGTCGGCCAGGTCGGCGAGCAAAAGGCCAAAGACGACTAGTAGCTCGACTCGCCCTTTCGCGGCTGCAGTCTGGCCGCTCCCGCCCAGAGTCCAGCCTCACGCTGGGCCCTGGGCCCTAGAACCTGGGCCCTTTGAAGAATGTCCGATCTGACAGGCTCCTTTGATCTGCTCCGCAAGCGGCTGACCACGCTGGCCGAGGCGCTGCGCACCAAGACCGAGGCGCTCAACAAGCAGCGACTGGAGGTCTACGGCCGGGTCGAGCCCAAATTATTGGCGCGGCTGGCGGCGCGGACCGAGCACAACTGTGTAGCCCGCGACATCGTCCGCGTCGGCGACGCCCTGCTGTTTGCCTACAACGTATTCATCGGCCTGAAGAAGGAGACCCGGGTCGAGGACGTGTTCTGCCTGTACCGGCTCAACGAGGACAACGGCGGCGCGGAGCTGGAACCACTGCCCAGCGCCGAGAGCTTCCTCGCCGACCGCCGTTTCGTCGCCGATTTCCGCGAGCTCTACACCTACTATCGCGCCACCACCCTGGATCTGATGCGGGTGGTCGGCGACAAGCTGCTGCTGATCTTCCGCACCGGCAGCAACCCGGGCGATCGCCGCGTGTTCCGCTTCACCATTCACCGCGACGGCAAGGTCGAGTACATCGACAACCGCGGCGAGCGTGATCACGTGCTGCCGCCGGCGCACGACTTCGAGTGGGTGGCGGTCACCCGCGAGCAGCACGTGCTGGGCCGTCATCCGCACGTCAACATCCTCGACACGGTGTTTGTCGAGACCGTCGGTGGTGATCTCACCATCAAGGTGGAGAACAACACCGAAAGCGGCATGGGCATCTATGCCGAGCCGGTGGAGGACAAGAACCAGTCGCTGGCCGACGCCGAGATCTACTACGCCGATCTGCGCAGCCTGATCCTGCTCAAGATCCGCCCGTATCGCGAAAACAACTGGCGCTACCTGGTCTACAACCAGCGCAGCCGCGAGGTGGTACGCATCGACGAGATCGGCGCCTCCTGTCTGGAGCTGCCGGAGGATCACGGCATCGTCTTTCCGGGCGGCTACTACCTGGAATCGGGCGAATTCAAGCACTTCGCCGACCTGGGCCACGACTTCAGCGGCTTCCGCCTGAAGCGGCAGATCCGCGCGCCCAGTGGCGAGGATGTGCTCTACGTGTTCCACGAAGAGGCCGGTGGGCGCTATGCGCTGCTGCCCTACAACCTCATCGACCGGGCCATCGGCAGCCCGCTGCTGGCCCACGGCTATGCCCGCTTTGAGGACGGTTCGCTGCTGCTGTTCACTCCGGAGATCGAGGAGCCGGCGCGGCTGCACACCATGCAGCTGTGGGCATCGCCCTTTGCCAGCGAAGAGCACGCCGCCAAGCAGGCCCGACCGCAAGGGCTGCTGGGACGGCTCGGCAACGCCACCTTGGTGCGCGGTTTGGCGGAGCTGCGCCAGCTGGCGCGGATGGCCGAAGATGCCAACAGCCAGGGCGGTTTCGACCGGCTGATCAAGCTCGCCACACGCACCACCGATGCCTTCCCCTGGGTCAGCGAGACTGAAGCCGGCGGCTTGAATGAAGAGCTGGCCAGCATCCACAAGGCGGCAACCTCGGCGCTAGAAGCCTTCGAACGGCTGGAACAGCAGCGCAGCCAGGCGCGGCAGCTGGTCAGTCGCGAGGCCAAAGCGGTACGCGAGCTGATCTCCAAGACCGAAGCCCTGCTGTGGCAGAAGCCCGACGACTTCACCCAGGCCATCGCCGCGCTCAAGCGCCGTCGCGGTGAGCTGGTCGCGGTCGCCGAGAAGGCCTTCGTCGATCAGGCCGCGGTGGCCGAGCTGGATCAGCAGCTGCGCGACACCCAAACCCGCGTCGGCGAACGGGCAATCAAGTTCTTTGCCGATCCGGCCGCCTTCGCCACCCTGCGCAGCGGGCTGGAGACGCTAGCCGAAGAGCTGGAAGAAGCGCCCAGCACGGCCAAGCTGCAGCCACTGGCGGAACGTTTGGACGAGTTGGCCGACTCTCTGGACGGGCTGTCGGAGCTGATTGCCAGCTTCGATCAGACCGACGCCCAGGAACGCGCCGCCCTGCTGCAATCCACCAGCGCCCTTTACGCCGAGGTCAATCGGCTGCGCTCGCGTCTCAAGCAGCGCCAGGAACAGCTGCTGGAAAGCGAACAGGGCCTGGAGTTCAGCGCCCAGGTCACCGTATTCGAACAGGCCCTGGCCCACCAGCTGGGCCGCTGCGACAGCCCGGAAACGGTCGATGAGGGGCTGGCCAAGGCGCTCAGCCAGCTGGAAGAGCTGGAGGGCCGTTTTGCTGCCCAGCCGCGCTTTGCCGAAGAACTGGTCAATCGTCGCGAGGCGGCATTGGAAGCCTTCACCGCGCGCCGCGAGCAACTGGCCGCGCAGCGCGAGAAACGCAGCGCCACGCTGAAAGCGGCGATCACGCGCATTCTGGAAGGCATTCCGCGCCGGGTCGGGCGACTCAGCGACGGCGAGGAGATCCATGCCTTCTTCGCCTCCGACACCCTGGTCGACCGTGCCCGCAGCCAGATCGAACAGCTGCGCGAACTGGGCGACGCGGTGTCCGCCGACGAGGCCGCCGCGCGTTTGCAGGCGCTGAAGGAAGCCGGCCTGCGCGACGCCCGCGATCGCGCCGATCTGGGCAGCAGCGGCAACGCCCTGGCTTTGGGCAATCACCGTTTCAGCATCGAGAAGCGCACCCTGGAACTGGTTCTGCTGCATGACGACGATGGTCTGGCAATCCAGCTGGCCGGCACCGACTACCGCCAACCGCTGCAGTGGCCGGAAGCCGAGCAGTACCGCTCGGTCTGGGCGCAGACGCTGGTCAGCGAGAACGAATCGGTCTACCGCGGCGAGTACTTGGCTGCCGAGCTGTTTGAGCGCTGGAAGGCCGGCGATGCCGATCTGAACGAGGCCCTGCGCGGCGAACCGGAGGATCTGGCCAAGTTGGTCGCCGAGTTTGCCCAGGGCCGTCCTGCCGAGGACTACCAGCGCGGCGTCCACGACGCCGATGGCGCCGCCATTCTCGCGGCGCTGACCGCACAGGCCGAACAGGCCGGTGCGCTGGCCTGCCCCAGCGACGCCCGCATTCTTGCCCAGGCGTTGTATGCAGGCAGACGGGAAGTCGAGCGCGGCACGCTGGTGCACCAGGCTGCGGCCCTGCGCTGGCTGAGCGGCCGTTCCGATCGATCCGCGCCGCTGCCTGCCAGCTGGCTGCAGGCAATGGACCAGATCGCCACCGAATTGGGCATTGAGGCCAGCCCGGCACTGCAGCAGCAGGCAGCCGAGCATCTGATCGAAACCCTGGGCGCCGACCCTGCACAGTTCCCGCTTGCAGCCGCGGCGGCCGATCTGGCCGAAACCACCACAGCCAGCCTGCCCAGAGAACTGCTGGCCTGCCTGCAGGACAACGCCCTACCCCTGGCCGAACGCTGGGCCCTGGCCAAAGCCTGGTGCGCCGCCTCAGCGGCAGGCACCGCCGAATCCGATCGCCCCAGTTTGATCGCCGAAGCCGCCGCCAGCCTGCTCTTCGACGCGCCCCGGGAGCGCGTCAACGTCGAGCTCAGCGCCGTGCTCAACAAGCTGCGCGGCGAGCACCCGCGTATCAGCAACGGCGAGCTGCGGGTCAGTCTGCCCGAATTCCTGCGTCGGCTTGCCGATTTCCGCGGCGTGACCAAGCCAGCCTTCAGCGCCTTCGCCCAGCAGCGCCAGCGGCGCGTCGCAGCGCTGTCGCGTGATCTGCAGCTGGGCCAGTTCCAACCCAAGCCGATGGCCGGGTTTGTGCGCAACCGACTGATCGACGAGGTCTACCTGCCGCTGATCGGCAACAACCTGGCCAAACAGATCGGCACCGTCGGCGACAAACGCTCGGACCGCTCCGGCATGCTGCTGCTGATCTCCCCGCCCGGCTACGGCAAAACCACCCTGATGGAGTATCTGGCCGACCGGCTGGGGATGATCTTCGTCCGCGTCAACGGCCCCACCCTGGGCCACGAGGTGGTTGGTCTCGATCCGGCGCAGGCGCCGCATCGGGCCGCGCGGGAGGAGTTGGAGAAGCTCAATCTGGGCCTGGCCATGGGCCGCAACGTGATGCTCTATCTGGACGATATCCAGCATCTGTCGCCGGAGTTCATGCAGAAGTTCATCTCCCTGGCCGACGGCACCCGGCGCATTGACGCTGTGGTCAACGGCCAGGCGCAGTCCATCGACCTGCGCGGCAAGCGCTTCTGCATCGTCATGGCCGGCAACCCGTACACCGAACAGGGCGAACGCTTCCAGATTCCGGACATGCTGGCCAACCGCGCCGACACCTACAATCTGGGCGACGTGCTCTCCGGCCGCGAGAAACTGTTCGCCGATTCCTACCTGGAGAACGCACTTACCGCGCATCCACTGACCCAGCCACTGGCCGAGCGCTCACGAGACGACATCCGCACCGCCCTGCGCATCGCCGCCGGCGAGGACGAGGCGCTGCCCAGCAGCGTGCCCAGCGCGGTGGAGGTGGGCGAGCTGCTGCGCCGGCTAGGCACGGTTCGCGATCTGCTGATGCGGGTCAACGGCGCCTACGTGGGCAGCGCTGCACAGGACGACAGCTATCGCACCGAGCCGCCCTTCAAGCTGCAGGGCAGCTACCGCAACATGGTCAAGCTGGCCGCCCAGCTCAGTCCGCTGATGACCCCTGCCGAAATCGACGCGCTGATCCGCGACCACTATCGCGGCGAGGCGCAGACCCTGGGCGCTCGCGCCGAGGAGAATTTGCTCAAGCTGGCCCACCTCGCCGGGCAGCCCAACGATGACGAGAAGGCGCGCTGGGAATCGCTGTGCGATGAATACCGCCGGGTGCTCAAGCAGGGCGGCAAGTACGCCGACGGCATCACCCGCCTCTCCGGCCTGCTTGCCGACATCGCCGGGCAGCTGGAGAAGCAAAGCGGCACTGGTCGCGAGGTCAGTCAGGCGCTGGCTGCACTGAATCAACTCAGCGCGCTGGGCCAGCTTGCCGAGCGCCCTGCCCCGACGGTCGAGACCCCCGCTGTCATCGGCGAAACCCTGCAGCAGCTGGCCAAGAGCTATCAGGACACCCTGGTCCCGCTGGTCTCGGCCATCCACCACAAGCTGCGTCTGGACCAGAGCATCTGGGAACACATCCGCCACGTGCGCACCGAACTGGATGGGCTGGTGGACAGGCTGGAGCCTGGCGGCGATGTGTCTCGGCCCAAGGCAAAGGCAAAGGGCACCGATTCTAAGAAGTAGCGCACGAGGCGTTGCATGCCCGAAGGCGAGTCGGCATTAGTACGGCGGCAAGGGCCGCCGCAGCACGTGCCCGATCACCACGCAGAGAAAAACCGCGTTGCGCAGCCAGCTGAACCCATGCCCATAGCGGATCGGTGTTGAGCTGGCGCCGCCGTCGGCAACCCGCCCAGCCAAACCGCGCATCCACTGCACCGAACGTGGCCACTCCCAAAGCGATCGCAGCCAGTGCTGCGGCAGGCCGGAATCTCCACAGCGGGCACCGACGATGCCGCCGACAATCGCCGCCAGCGTGTCGGTGTCGCCACCGCAGTGCACCGCGGTGGTCACCGCCGCTTCGAAATCGGCGGGGTGAGCGAGCCAGATCCGTATCGCAACGGCGACCGTGTCGACCACAAACCCGCTGACCCCGGCTGAATGCCCATTCTCAAGGAGAAAGGTGTCCACGCTCTGACTTTCCTGATGGCTGCGCACCGCGCCCTGCAGCGCCGTCATCATCTGCTCTCCGAACGGCGCTGGCAGGGCCTGCTGCAAGTCCTCCAGCAGCCGCGCCCCATCGCACTGGTTCTGAGCGGATTGCCCAGCGGCAAAGGCCACCGCCAACGCGCCGACCAAAGCGCGCGGGTCGCGGTGGGTGATGAACGTCGCTTGGCGCACCAACTCGATCAGGCGCTGACGATCGGGGACAGCGGCGCCCAGCACGGCGCAGCGCATCGCCGGGCCGTTGCCTGCCGACCTCACCCCACTGCGATCGACTCGGAATCCCAACCAAAGCCGCACGATAGCGCGCAGCGTCGCCCAGCCGATCCCGGCTGGCAGACCGAGCAGCCACCAGCGCAGACCCCAAGCCAATTGCTGTCCGAAGCGCACCGGATCGCCGCCGGATTCGAGCAGCGCCAACAGCACCAGACAGCTATGCTCGGTATCGTCGGAAACCATGCCGCAACCAGGAAGAAAGCGAAAGCGATCCGCCGGCCCCAGCAATCTACGCCCTCGAGTGGCGCT
Source organism: Gammaproteobacteria bacterium (assembly GCA_030430155.1). Classification (GTDB taxonomy): domain Bacteria; phylum Pseudomonadota; class Gammaproteobacteria; order Xanthomonadales; family SZUA-5; genus SZUA-5. The sequence goes on along the minus strand of JAUIFV010000034.1, from coordinate 18,702 downwards.
CAGGCCTTCATAGGGCAAGCCCAGCGCGTCTCCGAGCGCGGCTCCGAGCAGCGCTCCGGCGATTCGATGTTGGTCCATATGCAGTGGACGGCAATCACGGCCTCAAGTTCAATGCGCCACCGCAGACGAGGCTAAGATGGCCCCACCAACTGAGGAATCCGTAGATGGCTGCCAAGTCCAAACCCTATCGAATCCTCTCTCTTGCCGGCGGCGGCTATCTGGGTCTGTACACGGCCGGCGTACTGGCTGAATTGGAACAGCAGTGCGACGAACCCATCGCGCGTCGTTTCGATCTGATCGCAGGCACCTCGGTGGGCGGCATCCTGGCCGTCGCACTGGCATTCGAGATCCCTGCGCAGACGATCGTCGAGCTGTTCCGCAGCCACGGTGAACGAATCTTCTCGGCCCGCCATCTGCCCAGCAACGATCTGGGCCGGCTGCTGGATCTGGCCCGGTCGGTGCTGGGCCCGAAATACGACGGAGTTGCGCTGCGCGCCGCCTTGGAAGAGCTGCTCGGCGAGCGCACCCTGGCCGACGCCAAGCACGCAGTAGTGGTCCCGGCGGTCAACGTCAGCCTCAGTCAAACCAAGGTGTTCAAGACCCCGCATGGGCCGGAGTCGGGGGGCGACGAAGCGGTGCGAGTGGTTGATGTGGCCATGGCCACCTCAGCGGCGCCGGCCTACTTCCCGTCGGTGTCTATTGGTGACCACCTATACGCCGACGGCGGTATTTTCGCGGTCGCCCCGGATCAGGTGGCTCTGCACGAGGCAGAACACTTCCTCAAGATCAAGGCCGAACGCATCGAGATGCTCTCCATCGGCACCGCGACGGAGAACTATCGCCCTGCCGAGGCCATCGAGGCCGATGACGGCGCCGTCGGCTGGCTCTCCGATGGCCGTCTGATCCTGACCACAGTGTCAGTCCAGCAGCAGCACATTCACGCCATGCTCGAAGACCGCCTCGGCGATCGCTATCTGCGCATCGACAGCGCCTGGGGCGACCACGGTTTGGGCATCGACATCGCCACGCCCAAAGCGGCGCAGCGGCTGCTGCAAATGGCCGATGACTCCGTGCAGGCGCTGGACGCATCCTTCGTCCAGCGCGCTCTTGGCTAGGAGCCGTCGCGGCCGCTCCCGGATCTGCACACTGGAACTGACTCAGATGGACCGAGTCGTTGATTGTGGTGATGCAGGTGAAACTGGACATCGTTCAGGGAGTCCCTATCGAGACGATCGATACGCAGTTGCTGCCTCGCGCATCGCTTCGACGTCAAACGACAGGAAAAACAGCGCCGCACCACCGAGCACTCCCAGCAGCACCAGCGCCCCCTCGAAAGCGGTAAGCCGGGTACTGGCAGACGCCTTTCCTGCCGCCACGTCCAACAGACCCCTCTTGGTACGCCTTGAAACGCTCCAGCTCAGGGCTAGGGACTCCCTGAATAATGCACGCGAGCTGCGTTGGACGTCTTGCCCGTAAGCGCAGGCTATGAGCTTCGACGCCTGCCTTACTGGCGAACCCAACCTTGCTTAGACATGGAGGTGCCGTCGCGGCCACGTGCATTATTCAGGGAGTCCCTAGTGTGGCGTCCCCAAATTACCTTGACTCATTTCAGCGTCTTTTGCCCTGATACGTCGTTGCTCGTCGCAGCCATAGGCAAAGCTATGCCTTGCTCCTCGCGCCTAGTCTCAGACCAAAATCCATCTGAACTAAGTTCAACCTAATTTGGGGACACCACACTAGGAAGCTCCCGAAAACCAGTAGTGACCTGTCACGGAATAGACCTCCATACCTGGAATTGTCCAGCTCAACTCGCTACTCCCATTCGCCAGATAACAGCCTACGCATCCACAGCAATCAATCCGGTGATGATCAGCAGTCCGAATCCGACCAATAGCCACCAAAGCACTCCGATCGCTACCCAAATATAGTTGGCCCAGGTCAAAGTGCTGTTTGCCGTTCCTGCAACGTCTCCCTCGGCGAAATTCACAGCCTTCTGCGCGGCGAGCACCGTGAAGAACAGCGGTATGACCATGACTATGCTAAGCACATCAGAAAACGGCGACCACACCTCCCGCATAGACATGCGATCCAGCACGTTGCTCGCAACAGCAAAGATCACATACGCCGTCGCCAGAGCACCGGGCGACCACTTGTAATCGCGATTTTCTGCGTCGATCTTGTCCTGGACCTTGGCAAAGAGTGAATGAGCAAAAAATATGCTGAAGATCCCCCTGGCAATAGGCCAGAGGTTCTCTTTGGTATGTTCCTTATAGCCCTTCCAGTTGGCATAAAACCAGTAAATCACGTAAAGCCCGAACGTCGCGATAAACAATATTGAAAACTTGGCAATTCCCACGACATAGAACGTGGACTGCTGTTCCAGAGGCGTTTCCAAGTGGGCTTGCGGTGCTGCGTAGGGATTGCTTTCCATGAATTGATCTCTGAACCTTTGTATTTGACAAGATAATTATTGGACGAAAAGCGCTAGCCAGACGTCTGCCCGGCTATCGTAAATGCCCCGAGCATGCCACCTGACCAGATCATCAATAGTTTTCGGCCGCCGTAGCGCCAAATGATCGTCCGCACTGCGAGCACCTCCCGGGTTCGCTTTTTCTAACCTCCAGCATTCCGACCGCAAGCGCAGCCAGAGCCAGTATCAACAGCGCCCCGACAACCCATAAGTTGTCTGCGCTAAGCGCGGCGACCACAATCGTCCACATGGCAAACTCAACGCTCCGCCATGCCAATGCACCGATGCGCGAGACACCATCCTGCGGCATACCGCTGACCTGAGAGGACCCCGGATTCTGCATTGGCTCAGTCACCTTCAAGTCCTTAAACGCACCAGCCGCCACCGCGGGTCACTGAGCAACGATCACAGCGTCCCCAGTGCCACTGGAGACGCCGTAGACCTCGCCTCCGAATCGTTACCGAGAGCCCATGCGGAACCCGCGCTCGTTTAGCCTCCGCACAACGTGACACACTCGTGAAGATCAGGAAAGAGGAACAATCGGCTCCCGTCATCGGGAACGTGCCGCTCGACCTTCAGCGCCTGCCTGTTGCTCAAGGCCAGCCGTCCATCACAGCTTGCAAGCGCAAGCCAACTCACGGGTCAACTGAGCTGCCGAGACTTCCTTGCACCCGCTCACGTTCTGTCCGGCCCACAGTGGCGAGAAGTCGCCGCTCCCCAGGCTCTCGGCCTTGCTGCGCAACGCCGCGATGGCTGCAGCCGCCAAGGGAAAACTGGGCACCGATTCGTGGATGGGACCCAACTCACGCATCAGCCGATTGACAATGCCACGTGCTGGTCGACCCGAATACAAGTTGGTCAGGGCGGTAGCGTTGGCGGCGTCGCTCTTCAGCGCGGCACGGTGCACAGCGCTGGTGGTGGCTTCGTCGCACAACAGGTAGGCGGTACCGATTTGCACGCCAGCCGCTCCCAACGCCATCGCCGCCGCGACGCCCTGTGCGTCGGCAATGCCACCGGCCGCAATCACTGGAATCCTTACCGCCCGAGCGATCTCAGGCAACAGCGCAAAAGTGCCCATCTGCGCGCTGAGATCATCGGCAAGGAAGTGGCCGCGATGCCCGCCGGCCTCCAAGCCCTGCGCAATAACGGCGTCGGCCCCATGGGCTTCCAGCCAGCGTGCCTCTTCCACGGTCGTTGCCGTCGAGAGGACCTTCGCCCCCCAGCCTCGCACGCGCGCCAGCAGTTCCGCTGAGGGCAGGCCGAAATGAAAGCTGATCACGGCAGGCCTGAACTCCTCCAACTGGTCAGCCATTTCGACGCTGAAAGGGCGTCGACCCGCAGCGCTGGGCGGCGGCCCGGGATCAATCCCGTACTCGGCAAAATATGGCGACAGCAACCGCCGCCAACGCAATTCCCACTCCCTGCACGGTTCCGGCTGCGCATGGCAGAAGAAGTTCAAATTGATCGGAGCGGATGTCAACCCAGCAATCGTCTGCAGTTCCTCGCGCAAGGACTCCGCATCGAGCATGGCGCAAGGAAGCGACCCCAGCCCACCGGCGTTGGAAACAGCAACAGCAAGCGCGCCGCCCTGAACCCCCGCCATCGGGGCCTGAATAATCGGGAACTCTATTCCGAGGAGCTCTTGCAGAGTCATGATTGCCACACGCCGCTACCCCAGCTCATCACCCTGTCGACATCGTCTCAAGCCTAAGCTACGCGAAGCTATCGACCCGCTAGCTTCCATTGGTACATCCCTCGCTTAGCTATTGGATTTGGCTCTTGATATAAGATATTGCCACTTTATCCATCCCATCCTCGGCCGAAAGATACAGTTCAAAATCGTAGTCGGCATCCGCATGGTTCACAACGACAACGGTATCATCTATCCAGGTCTTGGCTGGGGTAACGGTATAACCCACAATGTCAGGATATGCGGACTCATTCAAATACAACTCACCGTCGACCTCCCAATAGCTGACAATCCGCTTATCAGTAATCAAATTGCCGTCTTCTTTAAACGACAGCAGTCCGATGCTGTAAAAATACTTGAAAGTTTCACCCTCGTGGGGCTGCACTATCTCCAGGACCTGACTCCGACCTGTCGCAACAACCTTATCCCACTCCAGAACCTTTATATCAGGACTGTACAATCCAATGTAGATCGAAAATGCAAGTACCGGAGCCAATACGAGCAACGGCACTCCCACGCTTAGAGCGACCATCCAACCTGCTTTCATTTGGAAACCCCAATATTAATACCAAAGGTCGCGCTCTATCACGATAGTCCCTTAGTAACAAGTCAGCGCTGGCGGATATCAGCACTTTGCACAACCCGCCCGGACTTTACTATCGATTCCAGTATCAGCTTCTGGTCGTCCCACGACGAAGGAAATGAGACCTGAATCGCCACAGCGAATCTGTCTTTGACGTCCTTGAACTCAATGAGGGTAAACACGTAAAGATATTTGGACAGATCCAAATCTCCCGAATAAACAACCGTCTTAAGCTGCGTGTTCTCTCCTTGGTACTCTCTCAGGCCTTCAGCCACTTTGGTGTTTCTTCTTTTGGAAATCAGGTCTTGAATCTGAGCTTCAAAAATATCATCCGGAGTCGCGTCTTCCGACAGATCCTCAGCCAGATATACGAAAAAGCCACTATTCATCTCCTTTCGTGGCGAAAAGGCCTGGAGATCATACGGATGATCCTCGGTGTTCATATACCAGCCACCAGGAAAACTGAATTCCAAGGAACCATAGGTAGTGGCGAAATCAACCTGCCGCTCTGACTTCTGCGACTCGCAGCCGGAGAGGGCCAGAAATGCCAGCAAAATCAGTAACTTCGTCTTAATCTCGCGCATGTCGATTCCTATTTGGCAGCCCGGCGATCATCGTGTACTCCACAGCCCACGTCGCCTGCAAGCGTCGAGAGCTTTCGCTGCAAGCCTGCTGCGGTGTTGAGCGTGTGCAGAAACAGCCCGCCAGGCTTTTCGTGGCTGATCAGGCCGGCGCCATCAGCGAGGACCAGGACGTGCACAGGATCGCACGCAGCGGTCTGTGCAAAGACTGCTGACGGAGCGGATGACCCGCAAGCACCTGCGGCGACTGCTCTGACAGCCCTGCGGCACGGAGTTAGCCCGAAAACCGACAATCACGCAATCGAACTGCGACGCCCAGCTTCAGCGAGTCGGCACAGCGCTCAATGGCCTCGGCGATCTGAAGTTGTTTCAGCGCAGCGAGTTCCCAGTCCTAAAGGCGCCCAGCAACGATGCCTAGCGCGGTCTACACAGGCACAACGGCTCGGGTTGTTGCTTCATCGCAGCAAGCGGATTGCGGGCAACCAACTGCGCGCAGTCAGCTGCAGGTAGCGGCCCAGCACCATGAACAGCAGCAGTTGCCAGATGAAACCGCCGACGATGACGATCGCATCAGCCCAGCTCAGCGCCGCCCAGCGGGTGTTCCATAGTCGCGCCACATAGTCGGGCAGTAGATGCAGCGCTGCTTCGCCAAAATGCAGCGCCGCCGCAGTCACCAACCAAATCAGGAACAACGCCGAGACCAGCGCGTAGAGCAACAGCACGGCGGCCATGCGGTCACTCAGGTGCCTGGCTGCCGCGCGCAAAGGCCGACCCTTGACGCCATCCCACAGCCGACCCAAAGCGTTTGTGGCCGAGCTCCGTAGGTTGGCAATCCCTAGCAGATCGCTGGCCAACCAGTAGCCGTCCATACGCAGAAAGGGGTTCAAGTTCCAGAGCATGGACGCAACGCTGGAGAATGCCGCAAGCAGCCATGCCGGATGCTCGGTTTGACGGTATACGCACATCAACACGCACACCCACAGTCCCTGCATGTAGACGCCGGCTACGTCGATCAGGGCCCGCTGCCTGCGACTGTAGCGCCAGGTTTCGGATAGATCGGCATAGGCCACTGGAAAACATACGTACCAACCAACGCCTATACCGACGTTGCGCGCCCCGGCCCGATGCGCGGCCGCCGCGTGACCCAGTTCGTGCAGCATGACGCCGACCGCACCCAAGCTAACCATCAGCAGCAGGTCGGCCGAACGCAACTGCCCAAAGTTGCCCTGACTGCTCAGGCTGTACAGCAATCCGCCGAAGGCCAAGCCAATCAGGATCAGGCCCAGCGCCATCGCCTGTGGCGCGAAGAGCAGCCGCAGCGGGCGGGCCAGCACGTTCACCAGCGCTGGTCGCAGCAGTTCGATCATCATGCTCATGTAGTGCGGTCGAGCGGCCTGAATCGGCGCACTCACCGGTCCGTTTTGACCACTGCCGAACGGAATCAGCAGCGCCGTGGGCAGGCACTGCTGTTGCAGCAGTTCTTGCAGTGGTTGCAAATCCTCGGCGCTCAGGTCCTCAACCTCTGCCAATGCGCCTTCGATGGTCATTCCATCAGCCGCCGTAAAGCGCTGCAGCAGCCGATGCAACCGCTCGGGCAGCACCAATCTCTGCATCCGCCCGGCCGGATCTGCCAGCTCGTACAGCCAGCGCTGCGCTAGCGATGATTCATCGAACGGCGTGACGACCAGCCGCGGGTTGAGTTGATAGCGCGGGCTGTGTTCCGGCGAGGGGAGTTTCAAGCTTGCGACCTCCACCGCCAATCAGCTGGCCATTGACGGATACGACTGTAGTTTTGGCGCCTAACCCGCATATTTCACAAGTCTTCTACTGCGGCCGCCGGAGAGGCGCTGTGGCGCGGTCTGCTCCCTCCTATCGGTTCGACGTACTGTGCAAGTACGCCTTCATCGACCTCCAGTGAAGCGGACCGCACCACTTCGGCTCTCCGACGCCCTCGCAACGAATACTCATGAAACCACGGGCTAAAGAGCGGCGGGCGAACCCGAGGTCGCCCGCCGCTGTCGTCCGTCTGATCGATCAGCAGGGATCAATCAGCGTCGGAAGGCGATCAGTTCGGATCATTGGGGGGCGGATTGTCGCCGCCGCCATCGCCCGGGCCGCCACCATCGCCGCCACCGCCACCACCGCCACCACCGCCACAGCAGCTGAACTCGACGCGCTGTTCCAGCGCAGTGATGGACATCTCTTCGATCAAATCACGGTTTTCCATGGTCTAGCTCCTTGAATGAGGCACGTGCCCCGGTTGATCCCGACAACGGGATGGTAGTCAATGCGCGACGGACGCCGCCCACCGATCTGAATCAAGCGACAGCCGCGCGGCCATCAATCAGTTGCAGGTCCAGCAATCCGCCTATCAGACGCCGGGCCTGCGCCGGATCGGCCCCCGCGCGATGCAGATCGGCAACCAGTCCGGACTGCGATCGGGTACCGTCTACACGCTGATAGAGACCGGCCGCCCAGGTCGGCAGCCGATAGGCGCGTTGGCGCCCGACGTGGATCCAATACACGCCATCGGCGCGCTGCATTTGGGTGACCCGCTGCGGGTTCAGGCGCAGCGGCTGATCTTCGGAAACCGGCAGGCGCGGCGTCGACTCGGTCACCTCGGCTGAGTTCTGGTCCAGCCAACGATGAAAGCAGAAGGCAAACTCCCAGCGCTCGGGTCGGCTCTCTACCGCCTGCGCCAGCTGCTGATACAGCGACTGCATGATTCGCTGCTGCGCACGGGTTTCCTCGCTCACATCGTTGAGCGTGGCCTTGTCGGGCGGCAGCAGCGTCGGCCCGAAATCCAGGCCATCGCCATCTGCCCCTTCGCGGATGATCAGCGGCACGATCGGCAGACCCAGGCTGATCGACAGCCGGGCGACGCCGGCTTTGACCCGTATCGACTTGCCGAGGAAATCGACCGTCACCCCGCCTTCGTCCACCAGATGACCGTCCGGACCCATGTTGCCGTCGGCATAGAGCAAGCCAATCCGGCCCTGACGGAGCCCGCTAAGCAGTTTGCGTCCGACCCGGGGGTCCTCGACTTCGATCAGCCGCATGGCCTGCTCGAAGCCCAGCGGCGCGACGGTGGCAAGCTCGCTGCATTCGAAATAGGCCTGTTTGGCGACGGGCGCGATGAAGTCGAGATTCATGCTGGCCAAATCAGCGAACACGTGGCGATGGCCGGCATAGTGGAACATCGCCACCAGGACGCCGCCGTGGGTCTCAACCAGGCCTGGCAGCGGCGATCGCTCCCAGCCGTGTAGTAGCGGATTGGCCTGGGTATTGGCGCGCTCGCCGGTGCGCTGGCGCTGCGCAGCGAAGTCCTCGGCGAGTTCGGCCAGTCGCGCCGAGAAGCCGAGCATAGCGTCGCTGCGATTGACCTGCGCCGCCTTGGCCATCTGCTCGATGCGAGCACAGGGCTGGCGATCCCCGAACAGGGTGAGCAGGTTGGTGTAGTAGTGCATGAATTCGCCGGGTTGAGCGACTCCGGGGGCGCCCGCTTGTTCGGCTGCCGATGCCGTCTGCGCGTCTATCGCTGTGCTCATGACCTCTCCTCTACGCGGTTGGGAGCCCGGGTCGGTGACGCTGTGGCCACCTGTTTGCCCCCTCAGATCAAGGACTCGCAAAACGCCGGAAAACCCTGTCACGGGGATGCCGCAGCACAATCGAAGCAGCCATGCGTGCATTCCGTTACAATTCGCGCGCTCGGTTACTCATAACGCCATAGGCGTTACCCCCGCCGAGCCCCTCGGCAACTCTTTTCCCTCTTGGAGCAATCATGAGCGCAGATCTGACCGGACTACTCGGTCGCTGGCGTGGCGGCGATTCGTCGGTGGAGGGCCAGATCCTGGAGCAGACCTACCCGTTGCTGCGCGCCCTGGTACGCCGACATCTGGGCAACAAACGCGCCTACACGATGCAGGCCACCGAGCTGGCCCACGAGGCCTATCTGAAGCTGGCCGAGCAACGCCGCGTCGACTGGCAGAGTCGCGAACACTTCTTCGCCATCGCTGGACGCCTGGTGCGTCGGGTCGTGGTCGACTACCTACGCGAGCGACAGGCGCAGAAGCGTGGCGGTGATCAGACCCCTCTGCCGCTACATGAATTGGACGACGCCGACTGCCCGGCCGAGGAACAGCAGCACGAGTGGCTGCGCCTGGAGAGCCTGCTATGTGAGCTGGAGCGATTCGATCCGGAGGGCGCCAAGCTGGTCGAACAGCGCTATTTCGCCGGACTGTCAGTCGCCGAGATCGCCACCAGCAGCAAGGTCTCCGAATCCACCGTCGCGCGCCAGTGGCGAACCGTGCGGGCTTGGCTGGAAGCACAAATGACTCAGGCCGACAGCGCGGCCCAGCGACCCTCCTGAACACGGCTGACCGCTGGGTGACAGTGTTTTTCGACCGTTTACGAGTCTTTGTGTGTGAATAACCCTCCCATGACCCCAACCCGCTGGCAGCGGCAGTCCAAACTCTTTGAGGCTGCGGTGGCCCTTCCGCTCGATCAACGCGACGAGTGGTTGGACGAGGCCTGTGCCGGGGACGCGCAGCTGCGCGCAGCGATTGCGCAGATGCTCCAGGCCGATAGCAGCGACTTCGAGCGGGCGCCGGCGGCGCAGTGGCTAAGCTGGGCGCAGAGTCGCCATTGGCACCCGGGTCAGCCTATAGGTGCGTACCAAATCGTGCGCAAGCTCGGCAGCGGCGGCATGGGCGAGGTCTATTTGGCCGAGCGCAGCGACAATGCGGTAGTACAGCAGGTCGCCATCAAGCGCCTGCATGGCGATGCCGGCGATCCCGAGGCCGAACGCCGCTTCCTCAATGAACGCCGCTTTTTGGCGCGCCTGCAGCACCCCAACATCGCCCGCTTCCTGGACGCCGGCACCGATCCCGATGGCATGCCCTACGCGGTGATGGAATACATCCCAGGGCAGTCCATCACTGGCTACGCACGCGCGCAAGGACTGAGTATCGAGCAACGGCTGGCGCTGTTTCTCAAAGTGGCCGACGCGGTGAGCTATGCCCACCGCCAGCTGATCGTGCATCGGGATATCAAGCCCGCAAACGTCTTGATTGACGCCCAGGGCGAGCCGCGACTACTCGATTTTGGGATCTCCAAGCAGCTGGATCGATCAACCGCGAGGGTCAGCAAGGCCACGCTCACGGCATTCGAATTTCGCGCGTTTTCGCTGCAGTACGCCGCGCCCGAACAGCTGCGTGGCGAGCCCTGCGGCATCTCTTGCGACATCTACGCGCTCGGCACCCTACTCTACGAATTGCTCACCGACGTACCGCCGTTGGCGGTGGAGGGGCTGTCCTTTGGCGAAGCCGAGCGGCACATCCTGGACAGCGTGCCCAGCCCGCCCAGCCGCCAGCCGCCGCCCCTGTTGAAGCTGGGCGAGGCGGCCGCGTGGCGTAAAAGGCTGCAGGGGGACCTCGATCGCATCATTCTGCATACGCTGAAGAAGGCTGCCGATCAGCGCTATCTGTCGGTCGATGCGCTCTGCGCAGACCTGCGCGCGCACCTGGCCCGCGAAGCCATTTCGCTGCGAGTGCACCATCGCTGGTATCGGATCGGACGTTTTTGCGGCCGCCACCGGCTGCCCTTGGCCCTGGTTGCCGCGCTGCTGCTGCTGATGACCGCTTCCAGCCTGCTGTTGTTGCAGCAATCGCTGCAGATGAAAGCCGAGCGCGACACCGCGCAAGTGGCCCAAGCGCGCGCCGAGTCGGCCACCGCGCTGTTGGTTCGCGCCTTCGAAGGTGCCGACCCTTCACGCCATGAAGGGAAGCAACTCAGCGCTCGCGCCGTGCTCGAGTTTGCCGCCCGCGACCTGGCTTTGGATCGCGAGATGGAGCCCCGGCTGCGAGCCGAAATCGGGACCACCGTGGCCGAAGTCAGACGCAGCCTGGGCGAACCGCAAGGAGCCTTGGACGTGCTCGGTCAGAGTGCCGGCGCGATCGATCAACTGCCCGACGAGCTGGCCTGCCAGATGCTCAAAGTCCAGGCCGAGACGCAGCTGGACTTGGGCGACCTGGAGGCGGCGGCGCGCACATTGACCCTGGCGCAGCAGCGCTTGGCGGCAATCGCCACAAGCGAACGACGGGATCCGCTGGCACACGAACTGGGGCTGATACAGGCGCGACTGTTGGCCGCGCAAGGCCGACCTGAGCAGACCTTGGATCTGCTGCAAGGCCTGTACGGGCAGCCGCTAGCCGCCGCTCACAGCGCCCTGAATCTGCGCGTTGCCGACGCCTTTGCTGGACAGCTGTCGAGAATGGGCCAGCGCGATCGCGCCGCAAAGATCCACGAGCAGGTACTGCAGTCTATTCCCGACCCGGACACCCACTACATCGGGCGACGGGTGCTCAACAGCCTGGCCCGCTGGCATCGCAGCCGCGGCGAACTCGAGCTTGCTCTGGAATTCGCCGATCGATATCTGGCCTCGACCCGCCTGCTCTACGGTGAACAGCATCGCGACTACGCGACCGCCTTGGATCTGCACGCCCGGATCGCCGCCGACGCCGGACTGTTCGACCTCGCCGATCGAGAGTTCCGCGCGTCCATGGCGCTGTTGGAAAGCGCTGGCACCGAAGGAGCACGGCGCGCGCAGAGTCTGGCCCACAACAATTACGCCGACTTCCTGCTCAAGCGCGCGCAGCCAGCGGCAGCGCTGAAGGAGGCGGAGGCTGCGCTGGCGCTGGCCAGCGAGCTGTATCCGTCCGACCATTTGAACATCGGCTTCATCGCCTACACCCTGGGTGAGACGCTGCTCGCCAACTCACGCCCAGCGGAGGCCTACGCGGCCCTGCAGCGCGCCGAGGCGATCTACGCTCGATTCGACAAGCCTGACCGTCCCGGCCAAACCCGCGCACAGACACAGCTGCTGCTGGCCCGCGCTGCGGCAGACGATCAGCGCCCCGAACTCGCAAGGAGCTGGCTGCGCCAAGCGCTGCCGGTACTCAAGCAGGGCCGCAACCAAGAACATGCGATCGCCGCCGCGGCGTTGGCGCGGCGTCTGGATCCAGACCTCGCAACACAGCCTGTGGCTGCCGAATCTGTCCGTCTCGACCGACCCAACACGACCCTGACTCACCGCGCCCAAGGCGACTAAGGAGTATTCACCATGTTGAAGCAATCCACTCTTGCCGTAACGCTAGTTGCAATCCTCAGCCTAGGCTGGTCCGCCATCGGGCAGGCCAGAGAGTGCGATCTGGGGACCTTCAGCACCGATCCCGAAGATGGCCAAGGCACTGCCAGCAAAGGCAGCTTGATGCTGCACAATTACCGGATCTTGTTCGCCACGTTTCCTATTTATGATCCGGAAACGCGAGAATACAAACGAACCGACTCAGCCGACGGTGACCTACCCTGCCAAGCGCTGATGGCGGTGGGCGGGACCGGCTCGGCCTGGATGAGCGCGGAAGTGCCGGACTCTGGCGACGGCAGCTACTACGATGCGTTTACCATCTCGCGCTTTGAAGCAGACGGCGCTGGCCCGACGCCCGCGGGCAAGGGGACCGTTCGCAAGTACATCCTCAGCGGCGCTGACGGATCGGAAGTCGGGACCCTGAAGTTCCAACTGCAGGTAGTCAATGGAACACCGGAGTTGCTCATCGGTGGCAACTACTCCCCACTGACCAATGGGCTGCATCGATATCCGATAGGCACTCACTTCGATGTCCGGGTCTACAACACGATTCTAGGCATGCGCCGGTTGATCGTTCGTGCCTGGGCAGGTACCGAACAGTCGCCGATCTATCTCGGTCAGCCGGTCAATACCGGCATATCTACCAATGCTCGAATCAGCGAGTTGCGTCAGGGCTGGTTCACCGAAGGCGGTTTCGAGGGCGCGGGCGAGGCGGAGATCTGGTCTCTGCCGTGGACGCAATCGCCGCAATAGGCACGCTGGTCAGATCGGGCGTGACCGAGTCTACCCGGTCGCGTCCGATCCGTCCCGCCCAGATGGCTTGGCGTGCGGCCCCGGTTCGGCGGCCGCTATTCGGGCGTTGTTGTGCCCTGAATCCGGCGCAGCGTGCGCGCCAACCGTACGACTCAAAGAGTCCGTCTAGCAGACATTCGTGGCAATGAGAGCGAAGTCAACCAGATCAACCGCCGTCATCTGACGACGCTCTGTATCCAACGATTGCAGTGTGCAATTGTCGCCACCACCGAGTTGCGTAGGGGTGGAGCCATTTCAGCGGCAGGCGTTTACCAAACCGGGACTTGCGCAGTACCCGCGCCTTGAGCCACTCGATCTCGAACCCGGCCCATTCAGGCGCCGGAAGCATGAGCAGATTGAAAGACACTGCAGGACGTACCTCGTTCCAGTAGATCGCTTCCAGTTCTGCAATCGTGTATTTGGACTCGGCACAAACTCGAGCGACCTCCGCCAGCAGGATGGTCGGATCGGTGTCCATCCAAAATCCCTGCATGGCGTCCCAAATTGCAGCCCGATCTTCGATGTCCTGTGCTGGTGGGTCCACTTCAATCCGCTGCCTGTACCTTGCTAACCCCTGTACTCACGCCTGCTCGATGCCTTGATCGAGGTACTGGGAGAGTGCCTGCATTGCTTCGACCCCATAAACCACCGAAGGCCCGCCGCCCATCAGTATTGCCACCGACACCGTCTCCGCGATCTCCTCCTTCCTGGCGCCGGCTTTGAGTGCATCGTGCACATGGAAGGAGATGCACCCGTCGCAGCGAACGGTGATCGCGATACCCAAAGCGATCAACTCCTTGGTCTTGCTGTCCAAGGCACCTGCTTTGATGCTTGACTCGTGTAGTGCCGAGAATGCCTGCATCACGCTGGGAATGTCGCTCCCCAGCTTATCCATCCACGCACCAAGCTCTTGAAATTGCGCTGGAAAGTTCTTCATTTTTGCCTCCTTGACAGGGCCACCGCCGCTAGCAAAGTCGAATACCGTCTCGTTCGCATCCGTGCGGGCAGGTAGACGCGAGCTATCCAGCCGCATCATTGATCTGTGTTCCCGTAAAGGACTCACGGGCGCGTTGTGGCGCAGCTTGAAACGTCTAGTAACGGTCACCCAACGTACTCTGCTCGTCGCTGGAGAGCACTTCACGCACCTTTGTCGCATCGTAGAAGGACTGGATCGCCTTGATCTTGTCGGCTTCAACGCAAACCCAGTCGCAGGATGGAATTGCGCCCTTCGGGGTCAGGTTTTCGAACCAGATCGCCGCTTGATCTTCGCTGCCGATGACCGCCTTGATGCTCAAGCGCTGCACGCTCTTTCGGGCCATCGGTACGACGGTTTCCAGATAGTGGTCACGCCCGGCGAGTCGGCCAAACGGGCTGGTGTGTACGAAATGGGTCGCCAGGTGTTCCCGCAACCACTCGATGTCCATCCGGATCCACGCTTCGATCCATCCTCTGGCCAGCTTGGCACTGATGTCATTCATCGGCGCGTCTCCTGCTAAGTCTTTCCGCCTCGCCTATCCTTCTCAACTATCGGATTGAACAGGTTGTTGTACACGCTGTGACAGTTGGTTTTGAAGGATCCGCGCACCATTGAGTGCGATCGCTACGAAGGCGAGAACGACAATGTGCATGACCAACCCCGACCAAAGCTGCAGCCCGGTAGCAAGCAGCGCATCAAGCACATAGGCAACCAGCGCCGCGATATACAGACCGCGTTGGCGTTGTCCAAAATGACCTAGCGCTGCAACGATGATTGCTATCGCGAGGTGCGCCCATACGCCTCCGACCAGGTACGGCGCAACGAATCCGACGAGAAATGTCGTATCCGATTGATAACCAGCCAAGAAACCGTTTACAGCCGTAACGACGGCAACCCAATAGCACCAATTCCTCGGAGCTCGCCGCATGCGGTCTATGCGGAACTGAACGACGTCGGGACTCTGCGCATTGTTCATGTAGTCTCGGCCTTGAACTCAACGATTTGCGAACGCGCTGCCCCCAGAGCAACTGGATCGGCGCAAGGAACTCCCAGGGACTGGCGTTGTACTGTCCCCAGCAGGTGAAACCGGAGTTGGCCTGAAAAGCGGGAAACACGCAACCGAAGCGATTCCGCACCTTCATGCCTGACGCTACGGTCCATATCCGCGTAGAGCGCGAACGGCAGTAGTACCGACTGCGCCGAAAGCTTGTGATCTCAAACAGGAAGACGGGTCGATGAGGGACATAGGCTCAAGACCGATTTGTTACGAGCCAAAGCCCTCTGGACAACGAACGTCAACGCTGTGCGACAGCGGATTGCAACGGCCGACCCCAGCATCAAGGTGCGCTGAAATATAGGGCCCAGCGCCTGAGTCAAGTCCCCCGCAATGCCCTTGCTGCATGGCTAGGGCTTTCCATCGGTATTGATAGCAAGCGTATAAAAGAACGCAACCGGCCAAGCAAGCGCACATGCAATCAACCAAACCCAGCTTCCATGCTGATATGCCCTATAAATCCCGAGTATCCAGGTCGCAGTGCCCCCACCGGCCACATCGAGAGCAAACAGCTTCTCATGCAGATACATCTCATCGCCACTTAGACTCCAATCCAGGACTCGTTCCTGCCCGATCAGAACCAGCGAAGCAAGGTATGCAACGGCAATGACGAGCAGCAGCAAGGCGATCTTCGGAATGCGGTTGGACGTGAACATAGAAGCTATCAAATTGGGAAGCGCACTACCGCGTGGAATCTGTTTTAAGATACGCAATCCCGCCTAAGAGTCCCGCTCTTTCTTCAAGAAGCCTATCCTTTATCTCTGGAACACTCTCTGCGCAGTAGTCAACGATTGGATTCAAGATGCGGACTTGTTGTGAAAGGAGAAACTGACCCACGGCCTCACCTTTTTCTGACGTCGGTGAACACAGGGGACATCATATTGAACTCAGAGCCAATAAAATCAGACGCATGTGTCCTATCCACCATCTCAAACAATCCCACTCGAAATCGAAGGACGCCACCGAAAAACATCGCACTACGTCACTCAACCGCCCACCGACCAGGTAGCGCGATGCCGCGCGTGAGCAATTGGATCATCACGAAGCGCTCCCCGAGAGTCGCGATGACCGTCTGATTATGTCCGCTCTTTCACGCAACACTTCGTTTCCGGAACTGGCCATAGAGGCGAATAGTTGTTCGCTATTGGTGATATTCATTGGCACCCAAACAGCCCACTTTGAACTAGCTGTATACAACAGAACGAACTTGATAACCATCCAGTCTAAGACCCTTGTTGACACGACCTCCTCCCACCTAACCCTCTTGTACCACGAGAGGGTATTAAAGGAACTCGCGCCTTCCTTGTCGAAACTTCCTGCTGGTATGAACCGCAAGGCAACACCAATGACCAATGCCGTAACGATGTGTATCGCCACTGGAAGCATTGGATTTTCCATAAATGCGGAAGGTAAACGACCGTGTTGAACAACCCATAACACGCCACCTGCAATACTGCAGACTAGCCCAAACGCGGCACCATTAATGAATCTGACTTTAATCTTCATACTCTACAAATTGCACAACGTTTAGCCAGCTCGCTATCGGGCCGCAATGCCTGGTTGATAGCGTGAACCCCCGGTAGTCCGGTTAAGCGCACGTTCGGCCACGGCGGCAGTGACCGAAGTTGGCCCCAAAAACGACCAACACGCAACCGAAACGCCGCTCGCTTCAGACAAGCCGAGCGCCCCTGAAAGCTACTTGGAGGACGCCGCGAAACGCGCGATCGCCTCCGCGTAGCCGAGTTCGAAGTCGGCAGCGAGGCTGTCCCATAGGCGTGCGTTGATGCTGTTGCCGGGATGATTGTCGGCGCCGGCATGCAGGGCAGCGCGGTGTCGTTCGAAGGCTTGGCGATCGCCGCGCAGGAAGGCCAGATAGGCGTTGACGTGGTCGTTCCAGCGGAAGTCGGCGTCGGCCGCCTCGTCTTGATTGAGGACGCTGGTGGCGGCGGCGATGGCGGCTTCGGTTTGGCCGACTTCGCCGCGCAGTTGGGCGATGTGCCAGGTCAGGCTGGACTGGGTGGCGTCGTTGGCGGCGATGTAGGCTTCAATCAGGTCGGCGGCTTCGGCCTGACAGCCGGCATAGGCTAGCTCGCGGAAGCCCTGGCCTTCGGTCTGATCAAAGGCCTCGTAGCTGAGCGCTAGGTCGGTCTGCAGGCGGTGGTCGTAGCGCTCGCTGCAGGATTCGGCGGACGGACTGGCGGCAAGGACAGTGCTGAGCAGGATGGCGAGGCTCATCGAATAACTCCGGCGCATGAGGACGGAGTTCCAGACCGCCAAGGTGCCGGTCAGTTCCGACAGCGTTCCTATCGAGTGCGTAAACACTACGCTTACTCAACTTCAAGTCACTACGGAATAGTTGTCGCTAAAATTCTGTTTCATAACCCTTTCCATCGATCACAGGTTAGCAAGAGCGCCGCTGAATCTGATCGTGTCGACGTGCTGAGCGTGAAGTATCCAGTTCGATCAGATAAAACGGCCTACGCGAAGAACGCCGTCGCCGCCTTGCAATGCGGAGTGTGAGGCGGGTACCTGCGACAATCTGCCAAGAGCAAGCCACGGTTACGACGATGAACGCCAAACTGATTTTCTACCCGGTACTGCTGCAGATTCTGCTGACCCTGCTGGTCTACGCCTATCTGGCGGTAGTCAAGTCGCGCGCCGTTCGGCTGCAGCAGGTGGATCTGGCCAGGCGGGCGCTGGATGGGGACGCTTGGCCGGATTCGGTCCGACAGGTGAGCAACAACCTGCGCAACCAGTTCGAAGCGCCGGTCTTGTACTACGCCCTCGCGCTGATGCTTTGGGCGCTGGATGGGGTGGACGCCTATAGCCTTGGCCTGGCTTGGGCCTTCGCGCTGAGCCGCGTCGCTCACGCTGCGGTGCATAGCAACTACGTACCTCGACGACGGGCGATCTTCACTTTCGGCTGCCTGGTGTTGCTGCTGATGCTGATTCAGTGCGTTTGGGCGTTGGGGTTTGGCTAGCCCGCATATTTCATGAGTCTTCTGCTGCGACCGCCGGAGAGCCGCCGTGGTGCGGTCTGCTCCCTACAATCGCCTCGACGTACTGTTCAAGTACGCCTTCAACGATCTCCTGTCCGCGGACCGCACCACGGCGGCTCTCCAACGCTCTCGCGACGAACACTCATGAAATATCCGGGCTAGTTGGAAGGCCGAAGGGCTGTCGGTCAGATGCGGCAATCAGAACGTCGTGCACGCTGTGCTTTGCACAACCTACGAACAACCGGCTTGCGGTGATCCGATTGGCAATTGATGCGGTTCACTTCGTTCACCACATCCTTCTATGACCCCACCCGCTGTCAAGAGCTGCCGAGCTCTGTTGCTTTCGTCTTTGCTGTCTGCTGTTGCTCTGTCCTTTGGTTTTCTAACGCTCAACTTCTCGGGATCGGCACCAC
>JAUIFV010000238.1 GCA_030430155.1 Gammaproteobacteria bacterium | reverse complement strand
GGCATTGTGCCGATCGACCAGTTCAAGGATGAGAACGGCCAACTTGAGGTCGAAGTAGGCGACACCGTAGACGTTGCGCTGGACGCGCTGGAAGACGGCTTCGGCGAGACCCGTTTGTCTCGCGAGAAGGCCAAGCGCGCCATGGTGTGGGACGAGTTGGAAGAGGCCCACAAGGAGAACGCCAGCGTTACCGGCCGCATCAGCGGCAAGGTCAAGGGTGGTTTCACCGTCGACATCCGCGATATCCGTGCCTTCCTGCCGGGCTCGCTGGTCGACATCCGTCCGGTCCGCGATCCGGTTTATCTGGAAGGCAAGGATCTGGAGTTCAAGATCATCAAGCTGGACCGCAAGCGCAACAACGTGGTGGTCTCACGTCGCGCCGTGGTCGAGAGCGAGTTCTCCGCCGAGCGCGAGCAGCTGCTGGAGCGTTTGAAGGAAGGCGCGGTGCTCAAGGGCGTGGTCAAGAACCTCACCGACTACGGCGCCTTCGTCGACCTGGGCGGCATCGACGGTCTGCTGCACATCACCGACATGGCGTGGAAGCGTGTCCGCCATCCGTCCGAAGTGGTGGAAGTGGGTCAGGAGCTGGAAGTGCGCGTGCTGCGCTTCGACCGCGAACGCAATCGCGTCTCGCTGGGTCTGAAGCAGCTGGGCGACGATCCGTGGGTGAACATCTCCCGCCGCTACCCGGCCAGCACCCGTTTGTTCGGCAAGGTCTCCAACGTCACCGAGTACGGCTGCTTCGTCGAGCTGGAGCCGGGTGTTGAGGGTCTGGTTCACGTCTCCGAGATGGATTGGACCAACAAGAACGTCAACCCGGGCAAGGTCGTGCAGATCGGTGACGAGACCGAAGTCATGGTCCTGGATATCGACGAAGAACGTCGTCGTATCTCGCTGGGCATGAAGCAGGTCTCCCCGAATCCTTGGGAAGCCTTTGCGGCGATCTACAAGAAGGGCGACAAGGTCACTGGTCAGATCAAGTCGATCACCGACTTCGGTATCTTCGTTGGCCTGGACGGCGGCATCGACGGTCTGGTGCATCTGTCCGACATCTCCTGGCAGGGCACTGGCGAAGAGCTGGTCCGCAACTTCAAGAAGGGCGAGGATCTGGAAGCCGTCGTGCTGGCGGTCGATCCGGAGCGCGAGCGCATCTCCCTGGGCCTGAAGCAGCTGGAGCAGGATCCCTTTGGTGCCTTCATGGCCAACAACCCCAAAGGCAGCCTGGTCACCGGCACCGTCCGCGAAGTGGACGCGCGTGGCGCGACCATCGAGCTGGGCGAAGGTATCGAAGGCTATCTGCGCGCTTCCGACATCGCCAAGGAGCGTATCGACGACGCCACCGCTCATCTGAAGGTGGGTGAAGAGGTGGAAGCCAAGTTCATTGGCTTGGATCGTCGCGGTCGCACCCTGCAGCTGTCCATCCGCGCCAAGGAAGAAAGCGAGCTGCAAGAAGCGCTGGAGGAGTATCACAACAGCGCGTCGACTGCGGGTACCACCAAGCTGGGTTCGCTGCTCAAGGAACAGCTAGAGCGTAACCAGCAGTCGTGATTGTGATTGCGAAAAGTCGTTAGAACTGGCGGCGACGGGCCCCTTTGGGCCCGTCGTCGTGTAGTGTTGCAGGATTGGCAGCACGCGCATTCACTACAGCTCCAGGCGCAAGGAACGGAGATGACCAAGTCCGAACTGATCGAACTGTTGTCTGAGCGTCAGCGTCACCTCGGCCCGTCGGACGTCGAGATGGCGGTCAAAACCATACTTGAGCAGATGTCAGAGACCCTGGCCTCAAACGAACGCATTGAGGTTCGTGGCTTCGGTAGTTTCTCGCTGCACTACCGGCCACCGCGTACCGGTCGCAATCCGAAGACTGGCGCCGCGGTCGAACTGCCGGGGAAGTATGTTCCCCACTTCAAGCCCGGCAAGGAATTGCGCGAGCGCGTCAACAACGCCGCTGGCGTGACGACCAAGGGCTGATCGGTGCGTCTGTTCAAGCGCATCGTGGTGTTCATCCTGTTGCTCACCGTGGCGATCTTCGCCGCGATGAATCCCTCGTCGGTGGATCTGGACCTGCTGCTGGTACAGGTCAAAGCCCCGCTCGGGGTGGCGATGATCGGGGGCTTCTTGGTAGGCATGCTCTGCGGTGCCCTGTTGATACTGCTCAGGCGCCCGCTGAAATCCTCGGCGAGAGTGTCCAGAGATGGCGCCGGTGCCAAACCTGCTTGATTCGACTTTTTCCTATTGCTTAGATGCGGTGCCGCTAACCTTGGTGGTTTGCGGTGATCGTACAGACTGACCGGGGGCGCTGCCGTGGAGTGGTTGCTGTTGAGTCTGCTGCTTCCCGTCGCCGCCGCATCGGGTTATCTGGCCGGCAGGCGCGGCAGCGAGAAAAGCAGCGGTCAGCGTGTCACCCGGCTCACCAGCAGCTACTTTCGTGGCCTCAATTATCTGCTCAACGAGCAGCCGGACAAGGCCATCGAGCTGTTTCTGCAGATTGCTGAGCCCGACAGCGACACGCTGGAAACCCAACTGGCCCTGGGCAATTTGTTCAGACGCCGCGGCGAGGTCGACCGGGCCATCCGGCTGCACCAGAATCTATTCACCCGGCCGCTGCTCAGCGCGGAACAACGCAGCCTGGCGCTGGTGGAGTTGGGCGAGGACTACCTGCGTGCAGGCCTACTCGATCGCGCCGAAGCCCTCTACAAGGATCTACTGCAGGTCGACGGTCAGCAGGCCATCGCACTGCGTCAGCTGATCGAGATCTATCAACAGGAGCAGGACTGGGAGAGCGCGATTGCTGCGGCGGAACAGCTGTGCGAATCCGGCGATTGCACCAACACCGCACTGGTTGCCCAGTTTCGCTGCGAGTTGGCCGATCAGGCGCTGGAAAGCGGTGACCACGAGCGCGCCCGCGCGCACCTGCAGTCCGCATTGAATGACCATCCTGAGTGCATTCGGGCCGAGCTGCAGCTGGGCAATATCGAGCTGGAACAGCAGCGCTGGGCCCAGGCCGCCAGGCACTACGAGCGGGTGGCCAAGCTCGATCCGGACTACGTTTCAGAGATTGTTCGGCCGATGCTCACCTCGCTCGATGCATTGGGCGATCAGAAGCGCGCGCGCAGATTGATGACCGAGCTGACCGAGCGCGAGCGTGGCAGCGCCTCGCTATTGGGACTGGTCCATTTGGTGGAACAGGGCGACGGCCGTCAGGCGGCGGTGGAACTGCTCGCCGAACGTCTCCATGAGCGGCCTTCGGTGCGCGGCGTGCGGCGTCTACTGGACTTGAGTTTCGCGCCTGACGATGACCGCGAAAGCGTGGCCCTGGTGCGCGACATCCTCGACAAGCTGCTGCAGCGTGAACCGACTTATCGCTGCGGCCGCTGCGGCTTCCGGCCGCGGGCGCTGTACTGGCATTGCCCCAGCTGCCGCTCCTGGGGAACGGTCAAGCCCATCCACGGTCTGGTTGGGGATTAGACGTTTTCGAGGGCCCAGGGGCCAGGGCCCAGGGCCCAGAAGCGGCAACGACGCGCGACAGCACTATCCATGGCCCCTCGAGACCTATCTTGTACAACTCGCATCTACTCATTCCGCTGATTGCATTTGCGGCGGCGCTGTTGGCGACTCGCTTGGCGATTGCCTACGGGTTGCGCAGGCAGTTGATTGATGAGCCGGGTGGGCGCAGGCTGCATACGCAGCCGACTGTGCGTGGCGCGGGCATCGGTATGGTCGTGGTCATGCTGGTTGGATTGGTTTGGCTGGCGTGGCTACACCCAGCCTCGGCGCGGCAACTGTATACGCTGGCTGCGGCCCTGTTGCTGGTCGCCGCGGTGGGGTGGTGGGACGACCATCGGCCGCTGCCGGCACGCTGGAGGTTGCTGGTCCATTTGCTGGCGGTCGCCGTACTGATATCGCCGCTGTATGGTGCTGCCGGCGCGCTGTTGTGCCTGACCTTCGCGATCGCGTTGACCTGGTTGATCAACGCCTACAACTTCATAGACGGTAGCGACGCATTCGCCGCCGGGCATGGTTTGTGGATTGCCGGCTGTTGCGCGATAGCTGCCGCGATTGCTGGCGATGCACTGCTGGCCGCGCTGTGTGCTCTGATCGCCGCCAGCAGTGCGGGCTTTCTTTACTTCAACTGGCCGCCAGCGCGAGCATTTCTGGGGGATGTGGCCAGCGGCACACTGGGCTTGGCGCTGGGCAGCGTCATCGTGCTGTCGTGGGAACGTGCTAGCCTCGATCCGCTGTTGCCGATCCTGCTAATGTCCGGCATCGTGCTGGATGCCAGCCTGACCCTGCTGTGGCGTATGCTCAGCGGGCGACGCTGGTATCTTGCGCATCGTTCCCATTTGTATCAGTGGCTGCTGCGCACCGGCTGGACGCGGCAAATGGTGCTGCTGGCTTATCTGGGCTGGTCGGCCGGTGCCGCTTGCGCGCTGCTGTTGCTGCCGGAGTCGGCGCTGGTCAAGATGCTCGGGACGATAGGCATCCTCGGCATAGGTTCGGCAGTTTGGGCTCTGACCAGACGTCGAATATTGCAGCAGGCGAGAAAAGGCTCGCATAAATGAAGCTACGTACATTGATCGGTCTGATACACCCGCGCATCGCGGTGGTCATGCATGACCTGAGCATGGTGCTGTTGGCCTGGTTCGGCGCCAAGGCGTTGCGTCTGAGTATCGTCGCCGAAAGCGACCTGCTGCTGTGGTCCTTCGCCGAACTGGGGATCGTGCTGCTGGTGCAGGGTTCGGTGCTGTTTTGGACCGGCCTTTACCGCGGTCTGTGGCGATTTGCCAGTTTGCCCGACCTGCTCAATATCCTTCGTGCTGCGGTTTTGGGCTCGTTGGCCATTGGGTTGAGCCTGTTCCTCTACGATCGACTCAGTAACGTGCCGCGATCGGTGCTGTTGGCCTATCCGGTGCTGCTGGTACCGCTGCTGGGTGCGCCCCGACTGATCTATAGATTTTGGAAGGACAGTCGGCTGGACCTGTCCGAGCGTGGTCAGCGTCGCCGTGTGCTGGTGCTCGGCGCTGGCCGGGCGGGGGAAATGCTGGTTCGTGATCTGCTCCGGGAAGGACAGTATTTGCCGGTGGGGTTCCTCGACGACAACCGTCGTCTGCGCGGCGCGCGAGTCCACGGTATCCCCGTGCTGGGCAATATGGATCAGCTTGGCGTGCTGTCCAGGGAGGTTGCCGCGGAGATGCTGCTGATTGCCATGCCGTCGGCGGACAGCGCGCAGATGCGGCGAGTCGTCGAACTGTGCGAGAGCTCGGAGCTGCCGTTTCGTACCGTCCCCAGGCTGCAGGATGTGGTTTCCGGCAAGGCCACCTTCAACGAACTCAAGGAAGTAGCGATCGACGACCTGCTGGGTCGCGAACCGGTGCAGCTGGACTGGACCGCGATACGCCAGGGCCTGAGCGGCAAGCGCGTGCTGATCACCGGCGGCGGCGGCTCGATCGGTTCGGAGCTGTGCCGCCAGGTGGCGCGTCTGGGTGTCAGCGCGCTGTGCGTCTACGAACAAAGCGAGTACAACCTCTACCAGATCCATCGCGAGCTGCAGAACGATTTTCGCGAGATCGAGCTCGAACCGGTGCTCGGCGACGTCACCGATCGGGTCGCTTGCGAGCGCGTGCTGGAGCGCTTCAGGCCGGATCTGGTGTTTCACGCCGCGGCCTACAAGCACGTGCCGCTGCTGCAGCGCCAGCTGCGCGAGACCATACGCAACAACGTGCTGGGTACCCAGACCCTGGCGCTGGCCTGTGACCGTGCCCAGGTCGAGACCTTCGTGCTGATTTCCACCGATAAGGCGGTCAATCCGGCCAATCTGATGGGTGCCAGCAAGCGTATCGCCGAGCTTTTCTGTCAGAATTTTGCCCGTCACTCCGAAACCCGTTTTCTCACCGTGCGCTTCGGCAATGTGCTCGATT